>CACFVG010000001.1 GCA_902569725.1 uncultured Pelagibacteraceae bacterium
GAAATTAGAGGTGTAGCGTTTGGAACAAATACGCTTGAAATTCTTATGGAATTAAACTGGGTTAGAACACAAGGAAGAAAAGATGTGCCAGGAAAACCAATTCAATACGGTACTACTGAAGAATTTTTAAGTCATTTTAATTTACAGAAATTGTCAGATCTTCCAACAATTGATGAGCTTGGGTCCGCAGGTCTTATTGATGCAGCAAATATTGATTCAACAATTTTTGGAACTGGTAAATTTTATAAGGAAAAGCAAGAGGAAAAAAAGGAAAATATATACTCTGATATTGATGAAATGTTAAGTAGCACTCTTAAAAATGACAATGATAAATAAAAATAACTTTAATTATTATATAATATGTTTATAACAGCTGTATGAGTATAGGATTTTGGCAAATAGCAATAGTTGTAATATTAGTTGTTCTTCTATTTGGAAGAGGAAAGATTTCTAGTTTAATGGGAGATGTTGCTAAAGGAATAAAAAGTTTTAAAAAAGGCATGGCCTCTGATGTTAACGATGAGGACAGTCAGAAAAATATCTCTGAAAATCAAAATGCCTCTGAAAATCAAGATATAGATAAAAAAGAGTAATTCAAATGCCAACAATTGGCTGGTTTGAAATTTTAATTATAGTAGCTGTCGCAATCATTGTTGTGGGTCCAAAAGATTTTCCTTTAATGTTGAAGAAAGTCGGTTCTTGGATTGGAAGTGTGAGAAGATATGTTAGCAACGTTCAAAATGAAGTTGGCAATATCACTGAGGATGCTATTGATAAAAAATTCAAGGAAGACACAAGTGTAAATAAAAAAGAGGATAAAGATGAGCAAAAATCAGGCTGAAGGTGGTTTTTTTAGTCATCTTGCAGAACTTAGAAAAAGATTAATTCATTCATTAATTTTTTTATCTATACTTTTTATTATCTGCTATTATTTTTCTGAGTATATTTATGGTTTTCTTGTTGATCCTTATGCTCAAGCAGTTAAAAATGACGATATTAGTAGAAGGCTTATTTTTACAGCTTTACAAGAAACGTTTTTAACATACTTAAAGGTTTCATTTTTTGCAGCATTTTTTTTCACTAGTCCAATTATTTTAATTCAAATTTGGAAATTTATCGCTCCAGGTCTTTATGACGATGAAAAATCAGCTATAATGCCTTATCTCGTAGTTACACCTATACTTTTTTTATTAGGTGGAATGCTTGTCTATTATCTAATAATGCCATTAGCTATTAAATTTTTTTTATCATTCGAGAGCTCAGGATTAAATACAACTCTTCCAATTCAATTAGAAGCCAAAGTTAATGAATATTTATCTTTAATAATGAAATTGATATTTGCATTTGGATTAAGTTTTCAATTACCTGTAGTATTAAGTTTATTGGCAAGAATAAATATTGTTGACTCACAATTTTTAAAAGAAAGGCGAAAGTATGTTGTTGTTATTATATTTGCTGCAGCTGCATTATTAACACCTCCAGATCCTGTTACACAAATAGGTTTAGCAATACCTTTATTATTATTATATGAATTGTCTATTATATCAGTAAAATTTATAGAGAAAAAAAATAAAGAAAAAAATGCATAACATTAAAGATATAAGAAATAATTTTGACAATTTTAAAAATATAATCAAATCAAGAAATATTTCTATTGATTTAAACCAAATTTTAGATCTGGATAAAAAAAATAGAAAATTTATTCAAGAAAAAGAAATTCTAGAACAGGAAAAAAAAAGCATATCAAAAAAAAAAGATAAATCGTTGTTTGTAAAATCTAAAGAAATTTCAGAAAAAATTGTAACTATTATTAAAGATCAATCTTTAATTAAAAATAAACTTGATGATTTATTATCTTCAATTCCAAATTTACCTCTACAAGATGTTCCTTTTGGACTTGATGAAAATTCTAATAAAGAAATTTCAAAATCAGGAATAATAAAAGAATTTAATTTCAATCCGAAATCACATTATGAACTAGGTGAGAATCTCAAAATGTTAGATTTTGACTTAGCAACCAAAACAACAGGTTCTAGATTTGTTTTTGTTAATGATAAACTTGCTTTATTAGAGAGAGCAATAGCAAACTTTATGTTGGATACACATACTCAAATAAATAAATACAAAGAAATATCTCCTCCACTAATGGCTAATGATGCTGCAATGTTTGGAACAGGTCAATTACCTAAATTTGAAGATGATCAATTTGAAATTAAAATAGAAGAAAAAAGTGGTAGAAAATTTTTAATTCCCACTGCTGAAGTTATTTTAACTAACATAGTCAGAGATAAAATTGTTAATATTAAAGATTTTCCTATGCGTTTTGTTGCATTAACCCCATGTTTTAGAAAAGAAGCTGGTAGTTATGGCAAGGACACTAAGGGTATGATCAGACAACATCAATTTTATAAAGTTGAACTTGTTAGCATTGTTGAAAACGATAAATGTATTGAGGAGCTTGAGAGAATGACAGGTTGTGCAACAATGATTTTGGATAAATTAAAATTACCTTATAGAAAAATAATTTTATCAACTGGCGATATGGGTTTTAGTGCCGAAAAAACCTACGATATAGAAGTCTGGCTACCATCAGAAAAAAAATATAGGGAAATTTCTAGTTGCTCATCTTGTGGATCTTTTCAGGCTAGAAGAATGAAAGCAAGATATAAAAATAAAAATAATGAAACTGAATTTGTTGGTACACTTAATGGAAGTGGTTTAGCTGTGGGCAGAACACTTATTGCGATATTAGAAAACTATCAAAATTCAGATGGATCGATAACAATTCCAGATGTTCTAAAACCCTACATGAATAATCTAGAAAAAATTTCAAATAATTAGAGTTGTTTTAACAACTTAGATGGTATAGAAAACTTTTAATTTACAAAGGATTTTATGTCAGGATCAGGAATAGGCCAATTTATACCACTTATTTTAATATTTGTTATATTTTACTTTTTTTTAATTCGTCCACAGCAAAAAAAAGTTAAAGAGCATAAGCTTATGGTTGAAAATTTAAAAAGAGGAGACAAAGTTATAACATCTGGCGGTATTGTCGGTTCTATAGAAAGAGTTATAGATAATGATAAAGTTGAAGTCATAATATCTGACAATGTAAAAGTAGAAATTATTAAATCTACAGGAATACAGGCATTATTAAGTAATACCGAAATAAAAAAATAACATTAGAATAAAGTGTTATACTTTTCAAAATTAAAAATTATTTCAGTTTTAATTTTCACAATAATTATATCTTTTTTTGCAATAACTAATTTTATAAAAACTGATAATGATCTTTTTAAAAGAAATATAAATTTAGGATTAGATCTTCAAGGTGGGTCATATCTACTTTTAGAAATTGACAATACACCAGTAATAATACAAAAGTTACAAAACAAACTTTCTTCACTAAAAAAATTCCTTAAAGAAAAAAATATAAGTTCTACCAATTATAAAATTATAGATGATAGAAAAATTTCTTTTTTTGTTGATGAAACTTCATCGGATAAAGTTTTGTCTTTATTAACAGATCAAGAAAGTGAAATTAATCCTTATTTTCAAAAATTTAAAACCCATGAGTTTGATGTAGAGGAAACTAAAGTATCTTCATCTAGGAATATAACATTACAATTTTCTGATTATGGCCTTGTTCAACTAAAATCATCATCACAAAATCAAGCAATCGAAATAGTTAGAAGAAGAGTAGATGAAATTGGTACTAATGAACCCAATATTCTTAAAAGAGGTAATGATAGAATACTTGTTGAACTACCAGGTTTAGAAAATCCCGATAGAATTAAAAGTTTACTAGGCAAAACTGCTAATCTTACCTTCAGATTTGTAACCCTAAACGAAGAAGAAAGCTTTGGAACAGAAAAACTTTTATACGAAGATGGCTCAGAAGCAATAATAAGTAAAAGAATAGTATTAAGCGGTGATAACTTAGTTGATGCGCAACCTCGTATGGATAATCAATCTAATCAAACAGTTGTTACATTTAATCTAGATAGAGTGGGGGCTAAAAAATTCGCTCGTGCTACATCATCAGGTGTTGGAAAAAGATTAGCTATAATATTAGATGGAAAAATTATCAGCGCACCCAATATAGTAGAACCGATTGTAGGTGGATCTGGACAAATAACAGGTGATTTTACTTTTCAATCAGCAACAGATTTAGCTTTGCTCTTAAGATCAGGTGCCTTACCTGCTCCAATGAAAATAATAGAAGAAAGAACAGTTGGTCCTGGTTTAGGACAGGATTCAATAAAAGCCGGAATATTATCTTTAATTATTGGCTTTATTTTAGTGGTCATTTTTATGGTAGTTAAATATAAAATTTTTGGATTAATTGCTAACGTAACACTAATAACTAACTTATTATTATTAATAGGTATTCTAACATTATTTGAAGCTACTTTAACTCTCCCTGGTATTGCAGGAATAATCTTAACTGTAGGTATGGCAGTTGATGCAAATGTATTAATCTATGAAAGAATTAAGGAAGAAATTAAAAACGAAAAAAATAAAATACTAGCATTTGATAGCGGTTATTTAAAATCAAAAACAACGATTTTAGATGCAAATATAACAACTTTAATTGCAGCATTGATTTTATTTCTTTTAGGTTCGGGTCCAGTAAAAGGATTTGCATTAACCTTAGGCGTTGGAATTTTAACAACTTTATTTTCAGTCTATTTTATTGCACGATTATTTACTTCTTTGTATGTAATTAGGAATAAAGATAAGGAAAAATTAATATAATGGAAAAACGCAATATTCCTTTCAACAAATTTTATAAAAAATTTAATATTTTATCATTATTTCTAATATGTATTTCTTTAATTTTATTAACATTTAAAGGTTTAAATTATGGTGTAGATTTTAAAGGTGGAACTCTAATTGAACTAAGAAGTTTAGATAAATCTTTAAATATTGCTGATTTAAGGAAATCTTTTAATAAGCTAAACCTAGGTGATGTTACAGTCAAAAAATTTGGCAAAGAAAACGACTATGTTATTAAATTTGAAAAAAAACAATCAATTGAAGAAAATTTTATAGAAAATATTAAACTTGAGTTATCTAATGATATTGGAAATATTTTTGAATTTAGAAGAGTAGAAAGTGTGGGTCCCAAGGTAAGCAGTGAATTACTTAAATCAGGTGTTATAGCAATAGCTTTATCATTGGGAGCGATGCTTATATACATTTGGATAAGATTTGAATGGCAATTTAGTCTAGGAGCTATTAGCGCAGTATTTCATGATGTTATTATAACGCTAGGTTTTTTCTCTTTATTAAATTTCGAAATTAATTTATCCATTGTGGCCGCAGTACTTACTATAGTAGGCTATTCAATGAATGATACTGTAGTTATTTTCGATAGAGTAAGAGAAAATTTAAAAAAATATTCTGATATTAAAATTTTTGAAATAACAAATATTTCAATTAATGAAACCTTATCAAGAACAATAATTACATCTGTAACTACATTGTTAGCTTTGATTTCAATATTCATATTCGGTGGAGCTATACTTAAAGGTTTTTCTTTTGCTATGATATTGGGTGTAATAATAGGTACTTATTCTTCTATATATATAGCTAATCCTATTTTAGTAAGATTGAATGTTTCTCAAAAAACTATCTTAAAAGAAGAAAAAGAATAAATTTAGTATAAATTTTGTGCAGCTACCATTGTTAACAACATTGGTAGTGAAAGAAGAGTGTTGGTTCGTGATGCGATTAATGCTTTTTTAGCAGCAGCTGGTTTTTCTTCTGCAGAAACCTCAACAATTCCAAGAACTTTTTTTTGATTAGGCCAGATAATAAACCAAACATTGAACGCCATAATTAAACCAAGCCACATACCAATACCTATAGCCGTATATTTACCACCACCACTTCCTATACCTAATGTCATAGCTTCATGAGCATACCCATTAAGATAAGCAACTATTAAACCAGTAATTACAGTTACAAATGCTGCCCATCTAAACCAGAATAGTGCTGAAGGAGCAATAACTTTTGTAATAGCAGGTTTTTGTTCATCAGTTATTTTAGACATGTTGGGAACTTGGACAAAATTAAAATAATATAGTAAACCAATCCACATTATACCAGCTACAACATGAATATATCTAAATAACCAACTCCAAAATAATTGATCAATAGCAAAACCACCATTTCCAAAGAAAAGAAATAAGAACAAAAGTACTGCTAATATTATAGAAGTATGAATAACTTTCGACAATGATCCAAAAAAGTCCGCCATCTATCTAATTGTATACACTATTAAAAAAGTTTTATTAAGCTATTTTTTTAAATTTATTACTCAAAATATGTTTAAGAAATTGACCTGTATAACTTTCTTTTATATTGCAAATTTCCTCAGGTTTTCCTTCTGCGATTATTTGTCCACCTTTAACACCACCTTCGGGTCCCATATCGACAATGTAATCTGCTGTTTTTATTACATCTAAATTATGTTCAATTACTACAACTGTATTACCAGTTGCTACAAAAGTTTGTAAAATTTCTAATAGTTTTTTTATATCATGCTGATGTAAGCCTGTTGTAGGTTCATCCAATATATACATGGTTCTACCAGTTGATCTTTTTGATAATTCCTTAGCAAGTTTAATTCTTTGCGCTTCTCCACCAGAGAGAGTTGTTGCTTGTTGACCTATTTTTATGTAACCAAGACCTACTTTTTTTAATGTTAATAATTTTGATCTTATATTTGAAATATTTTCAAAATAATCACAACCTTCATCTACAGTCATATTTAATACATCGGCTATACTTTTTTCTTTAAATTTTACCTCTAAAGTCTCTCTATTGTATCTTGTTCCCTTACATTCATCACATTGGATATAAACGTCAGGTAAAAAGTGCATTTCATAAGTAATTACACCATCTCCTTCGCAAGCTTCACATCGTCCACCTTTGACATTAAAGGAAAATCTTCCAGGTTTATATCCTCTGCTTTTAGATTCTGGTAATGCAGTAAACCAGTCTCTTATTGGTCCAAATGCTCCTGTATAGGTTGCTGGATTAGATCTTGGCGTTCTTCCAATTGGTGATTGATCTATATCTATAACCTTATCTATTAATTCAATTCCTTTAAATCCTCTAAATGGTTTAGGTATTTTTCTTGATTTATTATTATTTAGAGTAAGATTTAAAGCATTATATAAAGTTTGTAAAATCATTGTTGATTTTCCACTACCTGACACTCCAGTAACACAAGTAAAACTCCCCAATGGAACTTTTAAATTAATATTTTTTAAATTATTACCAGTAGCACCATTTATTTCTAAAAATCTGCCATTTTTTGCAAGCCTTCTTTTTTTTGGGATTGGAATATTGTATTTGTGAGACAAATATTTTCCAGTTATACTTTTTTCACTTTTAATAATATCGTTATAACTTCCTTCAACAACAATTTGACCACCATTATTTCCTGCTTCTGGACCTAGATCAATTATATGGTCTGCGTTTTCCATCGTTTCAGTATCGTGCTCAACAACTATTACAGTATTTCCTAAATCTCTTAATCTTTTTAAAGCATTAATTAATTTAACATTATCTTTTTGATGTAATCCTATAGATGGTTCATCTAATACGTATAAAACTCCAGTAAGTCCGGATCCAATTTGTGATGCTAATCTTATTCTTTGCGACTCACCACCTGATAGTGTTCCAGATTCTCTTGATAATGTTAGATAGTCCAATCCAACATTTAGTAAAAAATCCAATCTTTCATTTATTTCCTTAAGAATATGTTCAGCAATTTTTAATTGAGTATTGTCAAGCTTCTTTTCAAGTGATTTAAACCAATCGATTGCATCTAATATAGATTTTTCAGTTATTTCACTAATATTAAGTTTATCAATTTTAACACATAATGCTTCTTCTTTTAATCTATAGCCATTACATTTTTCACAACTTGTATCAGACTGATATTGTGCAATTTCCTCTCTTTTCCAATCACTGTCTGTCTCTAAATATCTTCTTTCAAGATTATTTATAACACCTTCAAAAGTTTTTTTATGTGAATATTTTTCATATCCATCGTCATAGCTAAACTTAATTTCTTCTTCATCAGATCCATAAAGAATAATATCTTTAATTTTTTTTGGAATTTTTTCCCATTTTTGATCTAATGAAAAATCATAATGCTTTGCTAGAGAAGATAAAGTTTGAGCATAATATAAGGTTGACGTTTTGGCCCAAGGGACAATCGCTCCATCAGCAATTGATTTTTTTTCGTTAGGTATAACTAATTTTTCATCAACATTTAATTTAACTCCGATTCCATCACATTCTTCGCAGGCTCCATAAGGACTATTGAATGAGAATAATCTTGGTTCAATTTCTTCAATTGTAAATCCACTTTCTGGACAAGCAAATTTCGTTGAAAAAATAATTCTTTCAATTTTTCTAAATTTCTTAGGCAATGTTTCATTTTCATATTCCACAAATAATAATCCATTTGCTAAATTTACTGATGTTTCAACGCTTTCAGCTAACCTGTTACCAAGTGAGGAATTTATTACTATCCGATCAACAAGTATGGATATGTCATGTTTTACTTTTTTGTTCAATTCAGGAACATCATCTATCTCGTATAATTTATTATCTATTTTAATTTTTCTGAAGCCTCTTTTTTTATAAGATAGTATATCTTTCTTATATTCACCTTTTCGACCACGAACTACAGGAGCAAATAAATATATTGTTGATTTTTTTGGCAACTCTTTAATTCTATCAACAATTTGTGAAATTGTTTGTGATGTTATTGGTTTTCCTGTAAATGGTGAATAAGGTATACCAACTCTAGCATACAATACTCTCATATAATCGTAAATTTCTGTAACTGTTGCAACAGTTGACCTTGGGTTTTTTGAGGTATTTTTTTGCTCTATAGATATTGCTGGGCTAAGGCCTTCTATCAAATCAACTTTTGGTTTTTTCATTTTATCTAGAAATTGTCTTGCATACGCGGATAGACTCTCAACATATCTTCTTTGACCTTCAGCATAAATTGTATCAAAGGCTAAAGATGATTTTCCAGAGCCAGAAAGTCCAGTTATAACTACAAACTTGTCTTTTGGAATCTCAAGAGAAATATTCTTTAAATTATGTTCTTTTGCGCCTTTAATAACTATCTTTTTGAGCATAATTTTTGTTGCTTTAATTTAATTAAATTAATATTCAAGTAAAATTGTGATATATATATACATAAATCAAATCAAAAAAATTTAAATTTTATGGCAGGAAGCTTAAATAAAGTATTATTAATAGGACGTTTGGGCGCAGACCCAGAAATAAAGCAAATGGTGAATGGTAAAAATGTAGCAAGATTGAGTTTAGCTACTAGCCAAACTTGGAAAGATAAAAATACTGGTGAAAAAAAAGAAAAAACTGAATGGCACAGAGTAGTTGTTTTTAACGAAGGACTTGTAAATGTAGTCCAACAATACCTTAAAAAAGGTGCTCAAGTTTATATTGAGGGTCAGTTAAGTACAAGAAAATGGACAGATGAAAAAACTGGACAAGATAAGTATTCAACCGAAATTATAATTCAAGGATTCAATTCTTCGTTAACTATGCTAGGTGGTGGAAATCAAGGTTCTATATCTTCTCAAGACAATAAACAGAATTTTGATCAAGATATTAAGCCATCCCAGAACGAATTGGATGACGATATTCCATTTTAGTTTTTATGCAAAAAGACGAAATTTCTAAAAATCAAAATATAAAATCAATTTCTATGTATGATGAAATGAGTTCATCTTATTTGTCTTACGCAATGAGTGTAATAATTAGCAGAGCACTTCCAGATATAAGAGATGGTTTAAAACCTGTACATAGAAGAATACTATTTGCAATGCACAAAGGAGGTTTTGATTGGTCAAAGCAATTTAGAAAATCTGCAAGAATAGTAGGTGATGTTATTGGTAAATATCACCCACATGGTGACCAGGCTGTTTATGATGCTTTGGTAAGAATGACACAAGAGTTTTCAATGAGTCTACCTCTTATTGATGGACAAGGAAATTTTGGTTCTATTGATGGTGATCCTCCTGCAGCAATGAGATATACTGAGACTAAATTAGCTAAAATTTCTCAGTTCTTAATTGATGACATAGATAAAAATACAGTTGAATTTAAAAATAATTATGACGAAACTGAAAAAGAACCAATTGTACTTCCATCACAATATCCAAATTTACTTGTAAATGGCGCTGGAGGTATCGCAGTAGGTATGGCTACAAGTATTCCTCCTCACAATTTAGGAGAAGTTATTGATGGGACACTTGCTTTAATTAACAACAAAGACATAAAAATTAAAGAATTAATGAAGCATATTCCAGGTCCAGACTTTCCTACTGGTGGCATTATTATTGGAAAAAATATTATCAAAGAAGGTTATAAAAATGGAAGAGGTTCATTTAAAATAAGAGGAGAAATTGGTGTAGAAAATTTAAAAAATAATAGAGATAGACTTGTAATTACTTCTATTCCATACCAAGTAAATAAATCGTTACTAAATGAAAAAATAGCTGATTTAGTAAGAGAAAAAAAAATTGAAGGAATTAGAGATATTAGGGATGAGTCAAACAGAGAAGGGATTAGAGTTGCTATAGATTTAAGAACAGGTGTTGAGGCAGAAACAGTAAAAAGACAACTATTCAAATATACTTCAATTGAAAGTTCTTTTGGTTTTAACACTTTAGCTATAGTTAATAACAAACCAAAAACTTGTAACCTTAAAGAATTTCTAGAACACTTCTTAATATTTAGAGAAGATGTTGTAATTAAAAAAACAAAATTCGATTTAAAAAAGGCAGAGGATAGAGCTCATATTCTAATTGGTTTATCAATTTCAGTTGAAAATTTGGACAAAGTTATAAAAATAATTCGCTCATCAAAATCTCCGGATGACGCAAAAAAAGTTTTGTTAAAAAATAAATGGAAATGTTCAAAGTCTCTAAAATTTATTAGGTTAATAGAAAATAAAAAAAATACATCACAATACATATTTACTGAGTCTCAAGTAAATGCTATTTTAGAATTAAGACTTCAAAAATTAACTGCACTTGGTATTAATGAAATAGAATTAGAAATTAACAAATTATCTGATTTAATAATAAATTATAAAAAAATTTTAAACTCTAAAAAAGAATTGCTTAAAGTTATAAGTAACGAATTAAAATTAATAAAAGAAAAATTCTCCGTTCCAAGAAGAACCCAAATAATTGACGCAGTATTAAATTATGATATTGAGGAAACCATTCAAAAAGAGAGTGTGATAATAACAGTTACTTTGCAAGGATATATTAAAAGAGGAGCACTCAGTACTGTTAAGCAACAAAAGAGAGGTGGAAAAGGAAAAACAGGAATTGTTACAAGGGACGAAGATTCTGTAGTTCAAACTTTATCTGTAAATACACATACTCAAGTATTATTTTTTTCATCAGAAGGGTTAGTTTACCGTGTGAAGGCATGGAAAATTCCTGAAGGCTCATCAACTTCAAGAGGTAAATCTTTGTTTAATATACTTCCATTAAAAAATCATCAATCCATTAGCTCAATAATGCCTTATCCTGAACAGGATACTGACTCTAAAAATATGTATATAATTTTTGCAACAGCAAATGGTAAGATTAGAAAAAACAATCTAGAAGATTTTTCTTCAATAAATACATCTGGGAAAATTGCAATGAAGTTAGATTCTAATGACAGAATTGCTGGAGTTAAAATATGCAAAGATGATCAAGATATAATTTTAAGTACAAAACTTGGTAAATGCATCAGATTTGAATCAAAAAAACTTAGAGTATTTAAAGGAAGATCTTCTAAAGGTATTAGAGGTATTAACTTACAGCAAAATGATAGCATTGTTTCATTGTCAATAATTAATCATGATAATATAAAAAAAAATGGAAAATTAGATAAAAATCAAAAATCTGAATTAAAAGCTAAAGAAAAATTTATTTTATCTATAACTGAAAATGGCTATGGTAAGAGAACAGATCATAATGACTATAGAGTTACAAACAGGGGTGGAAAAGGAATTATAGGAATAATAAATTCTTCTAGAAACGGTAGCGTTTCATCATCTTTTCCAGTTAATGAAGGAGATGAAATATTAATCTCTACAAACAAAGGTAGGGTAATTAGAACTGCAGTAAAAGAAATTAGGGTAGCAGGAAGAAATACTCAGGGAGTTAGAATAATTAAACTTTCTGGTGAAGAAAAAGTAGTTTCTGCAATTAAAATTGATGATAATTTAATTTAATGAAAAAAACTGCGATATACCCTGGTACATTTGATCCAATTACTTACGGTCATATTGATGTAATACAAAAATCATTAAAAATTGTTGATAATGTTATTGTCGCAATCTCTAATGGAAATCAAAAAAATTATCTATTTTCAATAGATGAAAGAATTAAAATTGTAAATAAAGCACTTTTTTCAGATCTAAAGTTTAATAAAAACAAAATCAAAGTAATTTCATTTTATTCTCTAACAACAGATCTATGCAAAAAATATAAATCAAATATTATTTTAAGAGGATTAAGAGCAGCTTCTGACTTTGAATATGAGTTTCAACTAGCTGGGATGAATAGAAAACTTAATAGCAATGTTGAAACTATTTTTTTGATGTCAGATGTTAAAAATCAAATTATTTCGTCTAGACTTATTAAAGAAGTTGCTGAACTAAATGGTGATATAAAAAAATTTACAACAAAAAGTACTATTAATTCATTAAAAAAAAAATATGAATAAATATCTAGTTAATATATTAGTTATTATTAGCTTGATGTTTTTTAACAATGCTTACTCAAAGGATAATATAATGATATTAAAACTTAAAACTGGCGATGTAAAAATAGAATTATTCGCCGATGTTGCGCCTAAACATGTAGAAAGAATAAAGAAACTTGCAAACGATGGTTTATATGACAATGTAGTTTTTCATAGAGTTATAGATGGATTTATGGCTCAAACAGGTGATGTTAAATTTGGAAATTCATCTTCTAAAGAATTCGACTTAAAAAGAGCTGGTATGGGTGGGTCTGATTTACCAGATTTGCCAGCGGAGTTTAATGATTTACCTCATGAAAAAGGAACTCTTTCTATGGCAAGATCGTCTGATCCAAATAGTGCTAACAGTCAATTTTTTATATGTTTTCAAGCTGCTCCTTTTTTAGATAGAAATTACACTGTATTCGGAAAGGTAATTGAAGGAATAGAACATGTTGATAAAATTAAAAGGGGTGACTCTGACAACAATGGCGCTGTTAGTGATCCAGATAAAATTATTAGTTTTAAATCTTTGTAAATAAAATATTAATGGCATTAAAAAAGTTTTCTTTTAATGTTGAAGAAAAAGATAAGCAGGCAAGATTAGGCTTAATAAAAACTCATAGAGGCAATATAAGTACACCAGCTTTTATGCCAGTTGGTACTCAAGCAACAATTAAAGGTACATTTATTGATGATATAATTAAAACTGGTAGCGAAATTATTTTGTCTAATACCTATCATTTAATGATTAGACCAGGTGTTGATAGAATTGAATCTTCAGGAGGTTTGCATCATTTTATGAATTGTAAATTGCCAATTCTCACTGACTCTGGTGGTTTCCAAGTTATGTCATTATCTAAACTTAATAAAATAGATGAAGAGAAGGGTGCTATATTTAATTCTCATATAGATGGAAAAAAGTTTATTCTAAGTCCTGAAGAAAGTATAAGAATTCAAAAATCTTTAAATTCAGACATTGTAATGGTAATGGATGAATGCCCAAAAAAAAGTAATGATTATAAAAAAATCAATAAATCGATGGATTTATCAATGTATTGGGCTGAAAGATCAAAAAAAGCCTTTGGTAACAATCCTCATAAAGGTATTTTTGGAATAATTCAAGGCGGCTTATTTAAAGATTTAAGAATTAAATCCTTAGAACATTTGGTTAATATTGAATTTAATGGTTATGCAGTTGGTGGATTAGCAGTAGGAGAAAGTCAAAATGAAATGTTTAAGGTTTTAGATGATATAACTTATTTGATGCCTAGCAACAAACCAAGATATTTAATGGGAGTTGGAACTCCATCTGATATTTTGGGTGCCGTTAAAAGAGGTATTGATATGTTCGACTGTGTTTTGCCCACACGATCAGGTAGAACTGGACTAGCTTTTACTTGGAATGGTCGGATTAATATTCGCAATTCAAAATATCAGCAAGATAACGAACCTCTTGATATTAATACCAAAAATTTTTCTTTAAATAAATATTCTAAAAATTATCTAAATCATTTATTTAATACAAATGAAATGCTTGGTTCAATGTTATTAACATTACATAATATTAATTTTTATCAGGAGTTAATGAGAGCAATTAGAGAAAATATTAAAAATGGTACATTTCAACAATTTCATGATAAATATATAAATAAGCTATAATATTTAAGATTGATTAAATAAAAAAAATCAATATAAGGAACGCGTTGGGCCCTTAGCTCAGTTGGTAGAGCAATTCCCTTTTAAGGAATGGGTCGTTGGTTCGAGTCCAACAGGGCTCACCAATATATTCGACGTCGATGGTTCTACGTCATTCAAAAAATCCCAATAAAACTAGTCAAAGTGTTGACCAAGTGTACACCTTGTGATTTGTTTGTTAGGGTGGGGTGATGAAATTAGATACTGGAACAGAATTACCTGAAAAGTTTGTTTTAACAAAAGAATTTAAAAATACATATGATTTGATTAATAAAACAGATACTAATTTATTCATCACAGGAAAAGCTGGTTCTGGTAAATCAACTTTACTTGAATACTTTCGTCAAAATACAAATAAAAATTTTGCTACACTAGCATTTCAAGGCATCACAGCAATAAAAGCTAAAGGTCAAACTATTCATTCATTCTTCAAACTGGGTCCACATTTTTTAAGTAAGGATGATGTTAAAGAGCTGAGAGATAAACAAGTTATACAAAATTTAGATACAATTTTAATTGATGAAATATCAATGGTAAGAGCAGACTTGTTTGACTCAATAGATTTATCATTAAAAAAAAATCGAAAAAATGAAAAGCCTTTTGGCGGTGTTCAAATGGTATTATTTGGTGATGTTATGCAAATAGATCCAATAGTTGGGTCAGATGATGAGGTAATGGAAAAGTTTTATCCTAGTGGACCTTTCTTTTTTAACTCTAAATCTTATTCAAAAAAAGATTTTAAACAAATTGAACTTACTAAAATTTTTAGACAATCTGATAAAAAATTTGTCAATTTATTAAATAAAATAAGGATGAATAAATTACAAAATGAGGATTTATCTATTTTAAATAATCAATTAATCAAAAGAGATGAAGTTCCAAAAGATACCATTATATTAGCTCCAACTAATAGAAAAGTTGACGATATTAATAATACTAATTTATATAAATTAACAACTCCAACCTTTAATTATAATGCAATAGTAAAAGGGTCCTGGAAGGACAAAGAACACCCAGTTAAAAAAGAGATTGTTTTAAAAGTAGGTGCACAAGTTATGATAACTAAAAATGATACAGACGAACCTAAAAGATGGGTAAATGGGACATTAGGAATAATAACCTTTTTATCCAAAGATCAAATTAAGATAAAAATTAAAGACAAGATTTTTTCATTAGGTAAAACAAAATGGGATAAATATAATTATAAATTCAGTGGTAATAAAGTAAATGCATTTTCAGTTGGATCATTTATACAATTTCCTTTGAAACTTGCTTGGGCTACAACTATTCATAAATCACAAGGTCAGACATTTGATAATGTTTCTATTGATTTAGACACAGGTTCATTTGCACACGGACAAACTTATGTGGCTTTAAGTAGAGCAAAATCGTTAGAAGGTATTTCACTTTTAAAAAAAATACAAAAAAAAGATATTATTTTTGATGCTAGAGTACTTGAATTTATTGGTCAAAAATTAGAAAGTAAGTACATAAGTGAAATATTAAAAAATGCACCTAAAAGTAAAAAAAAAATAATGCCAAAATCCACTAAATCAAATAGCAATGAATGGACAACTAGTGATGATAATAAACTTTTAGCACTTTATAAAAGAAATGTACCAGAATTTGCTTTAGCTAAAATATTAAAGAAAAGCATTACTCAAATCAGAGAACGAATAATGTATCTTATGAAAAATAACTAGTTGGTTCGAGTCCAACAGGGCTCACCACTTAATATTTCAAGCTTGTTTTATTGGAGGATATTCAATTATAATTTCATTCATCCATGCATTGAGTTTTTTAATTCTATTATCTGATGATGGGTGAGTGCTCATAAATTCTGGTGGTTCTTTACCTTTGTGAGATTCTTTCATTCTTTCCCAGAGTTTTGGTGCTTCTCTAACATCGTAACCTGATAAAGATGAAAATATTAATCCTAAATAATCAGCTTCACTTTCTTGTTTTCTATTAAATGGATTTAGTATTCCCATTTGAGTTAATAAACCAACAGTATTCATGCCGGTTGTTCTATTGACTGTTGAAAGTTTACCTCCAGATAAAATATCAGTAACTTGCAAAACAACATTTGTAGCGACATTACGGCTTGCTCTTTCAACAGAATGTTTTGCTACAGCATGAGCAATTTCATGACCCATAACAGCAGCAAGCCCATTAGTATTTTTTGTAACCTCTAACATTCCTGTGTAAACAGCAATTTTACCTCCAGGCATACACCAAGCATTTTTAACTTTTTTATTATCTATTAAAATATATTCCCAATCGAATTCAACAGTGGGATCTTCAATATTTGACCTGTCGAAATATTCACTTATCGAATACTCCATTCTTTTACCAATTTCTTTTATTTCATTAAGCTTATTAATATCATCGCTTAATTTTTCTTTTTCTTTAACTTTTTCATAAATTTGTGCAGCTTGAGCATTAAGTTTTGATTCAGGGATTAGTTTTAATTGTTTTCTATCTGTAATGGGAACTGTGCTACATGAAGATATTCCTAAAGATAGGCAACCACATCCCAATACTTGCAAAAAATATCTTCTATCCATTTAAATAATTTAGCTGAATTTATTAATAATAGATATAAAGAACAACATTAAATTTGAATGATATACTCGATTTAATCAAAATATTTGCTATAAAACAAAAGTCTAATAATGAAAAAAATAAAAATAAAAAAACCGTCTTTTATTGCAAGATTAAGAAATTATTTTATTACAGGAATTATAGTATTAGTTCCAATAGGATTTACTCTATATTTAACCTTATTTTTAATATCTATTTCATCTAAACTTATACCTGAAGAAATTAATCCAAATAGTTATTTACCATTTTCAATACCAGGCTTAGAAATAGCCTTATCTATAATTTTTATTACATTAATTGGTTTTATATCTCTTTCATTTATCGGAAAAAGAATTCTAAAATTAATAAATGATTTATTAAAAAAAATACCTTTCCTTAGAACTATATACTCTGCAATTGGTCAAATGACCGAATCCTTTGCTAATAAAAAAGGTAAAAAAAAAAGTGTTGTACTGGTTCAATATCCTAGAAAAGGTTCATGGGCTGTTGGTTTTGCAACTAAAGAAAATAGAGGTGAAATAAGTAAAAAAGTTAACGATAAATTAGTTAACGTTTTTATTCCAACAACTCCAAATCCAACAAGTGGTTTTTTATTAATGTTTCCTAGAAGCGAAGTTATATATTTAGATATGAGTTTTGAAGAAGCGTCAAAATTTATAGTTTCCGCAGGTACTTCAAACCCAAAAAATTAAACAATATCATTTAATATGTCAGCACGATCGTATAATTTTAAAAGCTCCATATATTTACCTAAACTTTGATTTTCTAATTCTATTTTTTTAACTTCTTTTTCAGCTAATAAAAAAAGATCTTCATTTAAAATTGGGTCAGCTAATCTAAAACTTTTTATCCCACTTTGCTTGAAACCAAGAAGATCACCATAGCCTCTTAATTTCATATCTTCTTCAGATACTTTAAATCCATCATTTGTATTTTTTAAAATTTTTATTCTTTTTTTTGCATTTTCACTTAAATTAGATTTAAACATTAAAATACAGTAAGATTCTCTGTCTCCTCTACCAACTCTTCCTCTAAGTTGATGTAGTTGTGATAATCCAAATTTATTAGCATTTTCAATAACTATTATATTTGCATTTGGAAAATCTATACCAACTTCGATTACAGTTGTTGAAACTAAGATGTCGATCTTTCTGTTTAAAAACTTTAATAAAATATTATTTTTTTCTTCTTTGTCTAAAGATCCGTGCAAAAGTCCAACTTTATTTTTAAATATTTTCTTTAAAATTTCATATCTTTTCACAGATGATTGATGATCTACCTTTTTTGATTCTTCAATCAGAGGGCATACCCAAAAAACTTGGTTTTTTAAATTAATTTGTTTTTTAATGAATTTAATAACTTCATCTATTTTGGTATCTAATTTACTATATGTTTTTATTTCTTTTCTATTTTTGGGTTTATTTTTTATTATTGACGTATCCATATCTCCAAAAATTGTCATTATCATTGTTCTAGGGATAGGCGTTGCTGACATAACAAGAACATCACAATTTTTACCACCCTTATCAGAAAGTTTTTTTCTTTGTTTAACTCCAAATTTATGTTGTTCATCAATAATTATTAAACCAAGTTTATTATATTTGATTTTTTCTTGAAAAAGAGAGTGAGTACCTATTAAAATATTAATTTTATTATTATTTAAATCTTTAAGTATTTCCTTTCTTTCTTTGTACTCAGTTTTACTTGTTAAAATTTTAATATTTATATCTTTATCAAATAATTTCTTTGCTAGATTAAAATGTTGCTTAGCAAGTATTTCTGTAGGTGCCATAAAGCTAACTTGAAAACCGCTTGTAACTACGTTTATAGAGGCAACTAACGCTACAATAGTTTTTCCACTTCCCACATCACCCTGTAAAAGTCTAAACATTTTTTGATTAGATTTTAAATCATTATTAATTTCATTAATTGCTAATAATTGATCATTTGTAAATTCAAAATTAACTTTTGCTTTTATTTTATTAAATTCATTTTCATCAAAATTTTTATTAGTTTTTTTTATTTTTTTTATTTTTTTTCTTACGCTAGAATTAATTAAAAAAGTTGACATTATTTCATCAAATATAAGCCTATTCAAAAAATGGCCTTTCTTCTTAACATTCTTGGGATTGTGTAATTCTAAAATCGCATTTTTCCATGAAATATAATTAAATTTTTTCAGCATTTCTTCACTTAACCATTCTTTTAGATTGGGTATATTTATTAATACTTCATTTATAATCTTGTTATATTTTTTTATTGTAAGACCTTCTGTAAGACTGTAGGTAGAAAAAATTTTTTTAACTGAATCTTCATCTGATGAAATATAATTTGGGTTTATGATTTGATATTTTTTTTTATATATACTAACCTTACCACTGATTGTAACAATTGAGTTAATTGGTAATATTTTTTTAATATAACCTTCGAAGCTATTAAAAAAAATACATTCTAATTTTCCAGACTCATCCTCACAATAAACTCTATTTGGTAAATTGCGCATTCTTGGAAAATTATATTTTAGAACTTTTACTGTTGTTGTTTGTATTTTTTCTATTTGTAGTTCGTTTATTTTAACCAAATTCGTTCTATCTACTGAATTATGAGGAGCACTCCAAAGTAAATCAAATATTGTATTAATGTTCTTTTTTCTAAATAATTTTGAAGTTTTGGAGCCTATGCCCTTTATTATATTGATATCTTTTAATAAGTATTCATAACTATTCATTATTTTATATATATATTGATGTTTGAAAATAAAGAAGAACTTAAAAATAAAATTATTTATAGAGCTTCATATAGAGGCACAAAAGAAATGGATATATTAATGACTAATTTTGTTAGCTCTTTGATTAAAGATTTAGATTTTAATGAATTGAAAGAATTAGATTATCTAGTTAATTTGGATGATGAAACCTTAGTAAATATTAAAAATAATATTTTAAATGAAAAAATACCTCTCACAAATATAATTAAAAAATTTCAAGAATTTTAATTTAATGGCGGAGAGACTGGGATTCGAACCCAGGAAAGAGTTGCCCCTTTGCCGGTTTTCAAGACCGGTGCTTTCAACCGCTCAGCCATCTCTCCATTTCGATGTTTTTATAAGTAAAATTATTAAATTCAATAAAAAAATAGTATAAGAAACATTCATTTCTATCAATAATGAATACAAAAAAATTTAAAAATGGAGTTGTATCCGCGACCGTAGGTTCTTTGTGGTGGGGTATATTGGGAACTTATTTTTTTCAATATATTGCTTTCGCTGGAACATTAGAGGTTGTTGTTCATAGATGTATATGGACTAGTTTTATTTTATTTTTTACAACAGTTCTATTTAAAAAATTACATTTATTTAAAAAAATTTTTAGTAATAAAAAAAAAATTTTTATTTTATTTATAACAAGTATTTTAATTTTTGGTAATTGGTCTACTTGGATCTATGCTGTGTCAACAAATAGAATTATTGATGCTAGCTATGGATATTTTATTTTTCCAATCTTAAGTGTATTTTTAGGTTATCTATTTTTAAATGAAAAGCTTAATAAAAAAAGAATTTTTTCGATTTTAATAGTTATCTGTTCATCAATTTATTTATCTTTTAACTTTATATCGTTCCCATGGCTTGGAATAACAGTAGCTATTTTGTGGGCAACTTACAATTTATTAAGAAAAATAATCAATGTTGATACTGATATTGGATTATTTATTGAAAGTCTTTTTATATTACCTGTGGCCCTTATCATCTTCTATTTCATAGTACAAAAAGGTTTAAATGATTTTTCATTTTCCTCACCAGAAAATATATTACTATTATTTCTAGCTGGCCCTATGACAGTGATTCCTTTATTTCTATTTATCAAAGGTGTTGAAAAATGTGGCCTAAGTGCATCTGGAATGATTTTTTTTATAACACCAACTAGTCAATTTTTACTAGGATATTTTTACTACAATGAACCTTTTTCAACAGACAAGTTCATAAGTTTTATTTTGATTTGGTTTGCTGTATTAATTTATTTAAGAGATTTGTATGAAAATAATTAAAGTTATATTTTGCATCATTTTAATTTCATTAAATAATATTAAATATGTTTTCGCTGAGGATTTTGATAGCTGGATAATTTCATTTAAGAATTACGCAATAGAACAAGGTATATCCAAAAAAACTTTAGACAAAACAATGTCAAAAGTTAAATTTTTACCAAAGGTTATTAAATATGATAGACATCAACCTGAATTTTATGAAGATACAAAAACATATGTTGATAAAAGAACTTCTAATGAAAAACTTAAAAAGGGTAAAAATTTATTTACTAGCAATAGTCATTTAATACTAAAAGTTGAAACGGAGTTTAATGTTGAAAAGGAGTTGCTTTTATCACTAATGGGTATCGAAACTAATTTTGGTAAATATTTGGGTAAAATGGATATATTATCATCTCTTGCTACATTAAGCTTTGACAAAAGACGTAGTGAATTTTTTACTAAAGAATTAATTATAATTTTAAAATTAATTGACTCTGGAACTGTTGATAGTGATGTATTGTATGGATCGTGGGCTGGTGCATTTGGTAACTTTCAGTTTATGCCATCTACTATAAAAAATTATGCTTTGGATTACAATAATGATGCTTTAATTGACTTAAAATCTACAAAAGACTCTTTTGCTTCAGCTGCTAATTATATAAACAAATTAGGTTGGAAAAAAAATAATCCATGTTTTTATAAAATTAAGTTGAAAGATAATATTCCTATAAAATATCTTAATACATCAGCAAAAAAAATTAAGAATAAAAAAAAATTTAAGTACTTTAAAAAATACATAGTTAATCACGAAAATATTATAATTAATGAAAATTTGATAACTGGAATAATAACTCCAGATAGAGAAATAGTAGAAAATTCAAAATTACTAGAACCAGCTTATTTAACTTTTGATAATTATGAATTAATACTTAAGTGGAACAGATCTTTAAGATTTGCGTTAGCTGTATGTACATTGAAAGATAAATTTACAAATGAATTATAAAACTTTTTTTTTGATTTTTCTATTGTTACAGTCGTGCACTGTAAATCAAATTGTTGATGATCAAATTATAGAATCTAAAGTTTATTCTAATAAAGGATTTGCCTTACTTTATAACGAAGATTTAAAAAAGCAAAAATTAATTGACAAAAAAATTGATGAAAGATCTTTAATTATTTTTCAAAAAAATCTTAAAAAAAACTCGACAGTTAAAATCACAAACCTTTTAAATAATAAATCAATTTTGGTTAAAGTTGGCTCAAAATCAAAATATCCAAATTTTTATAATTCTGTTGTTTCAAAAAGAATATTTGAAGTGCTTGAGCTGGATAAATCTGAGCCTTATGTTGAAATTAAAACTATATCAAATAACTCAACTTTTCTTGCAAAAAAAGCTAAAATGTTTGATGAAGAAAAGCAAGTAGCAGAAAAAGCTCCTGTAGAAGGTATTAGTATTAATGACTTAAGTTTAAATAAGAAAAAAAATAAAAAAAAACAGAAAAAAGACAGATTTAATTATATAATTAAAATTGCAGATTTTTATTATGAAAATACTGCAATATTAATGCAAAATAGAATAAAAGATGAACTAAAATTAAAAAATTCTAAAATTTCTAAAATTTCTAATACAAGTTTTAGAGTTTATTTTGGACCATTTGATAATTTAAAATCAATAAAAGAAATTTTTGATGATATAACTCCATTAAATTTTGAAAATATTGAAATATTAAAACTATGAAAAAAATATTTATAACAACATTACTTTTAATTTTTACTTTTTTTTGCTCTAAAACCTTTTCTTCTGAATTTGATATAAAAGCTAAAACAGTAATATTACAAGATTATTTATCAGGTGAAATTCTTTATGAAAAAGAAGCTGATTTAAAAATTTTTCCAGCATCAATGACAAAAATAATGACAACTATTATTGCTTTTGATCTAATTAAACAAGGCAGATTATCACTAGATGAAAAATTTTTTGTTTCTGAAAATGCTTGGCGGCTTTCACAAGCTGGGTACTCATCAATGTTTATAATGGTTGGGGATCAAATTTCTGTAGAAAATCTTTTAAGAGGTATAATTGTTTCATCTGGAAATGATGCCTGTATAGCATTAGCGGAAGGTATTGCTGGAACAGAAGAAGAATTTGCAATTATGATGACTGAAAAGGCAAAAGAAATAGGTATGACTAATACAATTTTTGCAAACTCTTCTGGTATAAATCATCCGGACAATCTATCTACAGCAAGAGACATTTTGATAATGTCTAGATATCTAATTAAAAATTTTCCTGTATATTACGAATATTTTAAAGAAAAAGAATTTACATGGGATAGAACTGGAGGAGATCCTATAACACAAGGAAATCGAAATCCTCTTTTATATAAAAAAATTGGTGCTGATGGAATTAAAACAGGATTTCTTGCTTATGAAAAATATTCTTTAGCTTCATCTATTAAAAGAAATGATAGAAGGTTAATTGCAGTTGGCAGTGGATTTCAATCAAGAAATTCTAGATCTAAGGAATCTCAAAAACTTTTAACATGGGGATTAACCAATTTTGATACAATTGAAATTGCAAAAAAAGGAAAAAATATTTTTGAACTGGATGTTTGGCTTGGCCAAAAAGATAGTGTTGGTGTCTACAGTAATTCAGACATCTATAAAACTATCAAAAAAGCTAGACTTAAAAATCTAGAAGTTAAAGTAGTTTACAATGGCCCTATTCAAGCCCCAATAAAGAAGGATGATATAATTGCAAAACTAGAAATTAGTTATAATGGTGATTTACTATCTAATCACGACCTGTTGTCATCACAAAATATTAATAAAAAAAACATAATTTCCAGAATTATAAGCTCTATAAATTATTTAATCTGGGGTGATGTATAAATATCCAATTATAGTTTTTGAAGGCGTAGAGGGTTCGGGAAAAAGTCTTCACATTAAAAATTTAGAAAAATACTTGAAGAAGAAAAAAATTAAGTATTTAAAATTAAGAGAACCTGGTGGTTCAAAAAATTCAGAAAAAATTAGAAATCTGATTTTAAATAAAACTTCAAATTTTAATAAATTAACAGATCTTTTTCTTTATTTAGCAGCAAGAAATGAAAATTATCATTGTTTAATTAACAAAAATTATAAAAAAAAAGTTATTTTAATAGATAGATTTATTGATTCAACTATTGCATATCAACATTATGGAATGTCAATCAATTTAAAAATTATTAATTTATTAAATAAATTAATACTTAAAAAAATTAAACCAGATTTTACATTTTTAAACACAGTAAATATGAGAAATCTTAAAATAAGACTAAGAGAGAGATCTAATAATAATAGATATGATAAATTTAAAATTAATTTTTATAATAAAGTGCAAAAAGGTTATTTAAAATTATCAAAAAATAAAAGAAAATATATGATTATTAACTCTAATAATAAAATAAATGAAAATAAAAAAATAATTATAAATAAAATTAATTCACTTTTATCTATATGAATATAAAACCTTCAAATAATCCTTATCTTATAGGGTATAATAAAACTTTCTCAGAACTTACAAAATATTTTGATAATGGTATTCTTCCAAATAAGATTATTTTTTCAGGTAATGCAGGTATTGGTAAATCTACTTTAGCTTATCATTTAACTAATTATATATTTTCTTTAAATGAAGATAATAAATATAATTCATTAAAAAATTTAATTTCTCATAATAACCGATCATATAATTTAATATTAAACAATTCACATCCTAATTTTTTTTTGATTACTAATGAAGATGATAAAAAAAATATTCAAATTTCTAAAATACGAGAAATGATTAATTTTACCAATAAATCATCATTTGATGATAGCTATAAAATAATATTAATTAAAAATCTTGAATATTTAAATATTAATTCAGTTAATGCGTTGTTAAAAATTGTTGAGGAACCCAATAATAAAATATTTTTTTTTCTTATTCATAACAGTGGAGCCAAAATTCTAGATACATTAAAATCAAGATGTATTAAATTTAATTTATATTTAAGTGATGAAAATAAATTAAAAATTGTTGATAAAATTTTAAATTCTAATTTTTATGAAAATCTAAATAATGATTTTAAAAATAATTATAGTTCACCTGGTGATATGATTTTATTAAATAATTTTTTTATAAATAATAATATTCAACCAAATATAACAATAGATGATTTATTAAAATTGATTATAGAAAAAAAATTATATAAAAAAGATTTATTTCTAAAAGAAAACATTACTTTTCTAATAGAGTTATATTTTAATAAAAAATTTTTTTATTTTAAATCAAAAGTCAATACTTATAATTTGTATAAATATTTTTTATCAAAAATATATGATTGTAACAAATATAACCTTAATATTGAAAATGTATTAATTGAATTAAATGGAAAATTATTAAATGAATAAAAATTTTTATATAACTACACCAATTTATTATCCTTCAGCAAGACCACATATGGGACATGCTTATTCTAGTATTGTTTCTGATGTGATAGCAAGATTCAAAAGATTAGATGGTTATAATGTTGAATTTTTAACCGGTACAGATGAACATGGATTAAAAATACAACGTGCAGCTGAAGAAAAAGGGATTGAACCAAAAAAATTTTGTGATGAAATAAGTAAAACATTTAGAAACTTATCTAAAATTCTTAATCTTTCAAATACTGATTTTATAAGAACAACAGAAGATCGACATATTAAGTCTGTACAAAATTTATGGAAAATTTTAGAGGAAAAGGGTGAGATTTATTTGTCTAAATATTCAGGCTGGTATTCAGTTTCTGATGAGGCTTTTTATAGTGAGGATGAAATTAAAGAAGAAAATGGTATCAACATTTCTATTAGTTCTGGTTCGAAAGTAGAATGGGTTGAAGAAGAATCTTATTTTTTTAAATTATCAAAATGGGAAGATAGATTAATAAAATTTTATGAAGAAAATCCAAAGTTCATTCTACCTAAATCTAGACGTAATGAAGTTATAAATTTTGTAAAAAGTGGTCTTAAAGATTTATCAGTTAGTAGGAAATCTTTTTCTTGGGGCATTAAAGTTCCTAATAATAAAGATCATATAATTTATGTTTGGCTAGATGCATTAACTAATTATTTAAGTGCATTAAACTATCCTGATTTAAATAATACAAAATATGAAAATTTTTGGCCTGCTGATGTACACATGATAGGTAAAGATATATTAAGATTTCATGCAATTTATTGGCCTGCTTTTTTATTGGCTGCTGACTTGCAACCACCAAAAAGAGTTTATGGTCATGGATGGATATTGTCAGGTGAAGAAAAAATGTCTAAATCTAAAGGAAATATACTAGATCCTTTAGAAATTGTTGATAAGTATGGATTAGATCCATTAAGATACTACTTGTTAAAAGAAGTTTCATTTGGAAATGATGGAAGCATTACTCAAGAAAAGCTTGAAGATTGTATAAATAGTGATTTAGCAAATAATTATGGGAATTTATGTCAAAGAGTAATTTCATTTAATGAAAAAAACTGTAGTCTTTTAATTCCTGAAAAAAATAAATTTGTAAAAGAAGATTTAATAATTCTTAACAAAATAGCAGATAGAGCTGAAAATTTAAGATCTAATATAGATAATCAAGAACTGAGTTTATATACTAATTTTATTGTTGATTGTTTATTTGATGCAAATAAATATTTTAATGATCAAGAACCTTGGAAAAAAAAATCTGATATTAAAAGATTAAATACTATTGTTTATGTTTCTTTAGAGATTATAAGAAAGATATCAATTTTATTAAATCCAATTATACCTGATACATCTTTAAAAGTTTTAAAAATATTTAATATAAAACAAAAAGACCTTTTATTTGAGTCTATTAAGAATCATGAAAGTTTAAAACCCAATGATAAAATTAAAAAAATTGATATTTTGTTTAAAAAAGTAGAAAAAAATGATTGATTCACATTGTCATCTTGACCATGAGCCGATGTTCGGTGATCTTAAAAACGTTATTAAAAGATCTAAAGAAAATGGTTTAGAGAAAATTTTGTCGATATGCACCACACATGAAAGTTTTAAAAAAATTATTGAAATTGTTAAGTTTGATCCAATTATTTATGGCACTTTTGGCATTCATCCTCACGAAACCTCTTCTGAAAAAACTACAAAAAATGACATTATAAAAAATGTTAACTCTAATGACAAAATAATAGCTATTGGTGAAAGTGGTCTAGATTTCTATTACAATCATAGCGCTAAAGATGAACAAATAACTAGCTTTAAAAGTCATATAGAAGCATCAATCGAATTAAATGTTCCAATAATAGTTCATTCTAGAAATGCTGAAAAAGAAACCTTTGAAATATTAAATAAATATAAAAATTTAAAGCCTAAAATACTCATGCATTGTTTTACTGGTTCTTCAGAATTTGCGTATAAACTATTAACTTTAAATAGTTATTTTTCAGCAAGCGGTATAATAACATTCAAAAATAGTATTGATCTTCAAAAAACTTTTAAACTCATACCAAATGATAAGTTGCTCATAGAGACTGACAGTCCTTACTTGTCACCAGTTCCTTTTAGAGGGAAAAAAAATGAACCTAGTTTTATTAAGTATACTTTGGAAAAACTTGCTCAAATTAAAGATTCTAATGCAGAAAAAATTGAAAAAATTACCAATTATAATTTTAACTCTTTGTTTAATTTAAACTAATAATGGGGATAAAATTTACTATATTGGGATGTGGAAGCTCAATGGGTGTTCCAAGAGCAGATGGCACATTTGGAGAATGTGATCCGAGAGAAAAATTGAACTTTAGAACAAGATGTAGTGCTGTTATTTCATCTAATAATAGCAATACCCTAATTGATACTTCACCAGATCTAAGAACACAACTTATAAAAAATAATATTAAAAATATTGATAGAGTTTTATATTCCCATTTTCATGCAGATCAAACTCACGGGATTAATGATTTAAGAATTTTTTATTTAAAAAATAAAAAAAAAATTCCAATTTTCTGCGACTCTAATACAAAAAAATATTTGCTAAAAAACTTTAAATATTGTTTTAAAAATACATATTCATATCCAGCAATCTTAAAGATAAATCCATTAAAAAAAAAAATTATTTTTAGAGAAAAATTTTCAAATCTTAAAATAAAAATTATTAAAGTTAAACATGGTATGGTTATATGTAATGCCTTTATTGTTAATAATAAATGTGCCTATTTAAGTGATGTAAGTAAAATAAACAATAAAGATTATAAATATTTTAAAAATTTAAAATATTTTATAATTGATTGTTTAAGATATAAAAAGCATCCCTCACATTTTAATCTAGAAGAAGCATTGAAATTAGCAAGCTTATTAAAACCAAAAAAAACAATTTTAACAAACTTGCATTCAGATTTAGATTATAAAAAATTAAAAAAAATATTACCTAAAAATGTAATACCTGCTTATGATGGTATGTCTTTTAATTTATAAAATTTTTTCTAATTCTTTGATAATTTTTTTTGACATCGGATTAGTAAAAGAGGCATAAGTTTCATAAACTTTTCCTTCTTTATTTATTAAAATTTTATGAAAATTCCATTTTGGAACAGCACTTTTACCATATGTTTCTTTTGCCCATTTATATATATCAAGCGCATTTTCTCCTTTAACATCATATTTTATTGATATTGGGAAGTTTATATTAAAATTAGTTTCACAGAAGTTTTTAATTTCTGTGTTTGAACCTGGCTCTTGGTTACCAAATTGGTTTGAGGGTACGCCTAAAACAATTAAATTTCTATCTCTATATTTTTCCCAAAGATTCTGTAAGTCGGTATATTGTTTGGTAAATCCACAATTGCTTGCAACATTTACTAGCAAAACAGTTTTACCCTGGTATTTGTCTAAGCTAATCGTTTCTCCAGTTAATAGCTCTAATTTAAAATCAAAAAAAGTTTTATTTATCATTGAATGTCCATTTTTACTAAAATTAAATAAATTTAAAATTATAATTGAAATAATTAAAAGATAATTATTTTTTTTTTTCATTTCTTAGATGAACTTAATATCAAAAAATAACCTGCTAAAGTGGATAATAATGACCCAGACAAAACTCCAATTTTAACTCCATCCATGTATTGAGGATTTTCAACAAATGCTAGGTTTCCGACAAACAAACTCATTGTAAAACCTATTCCTGTAAGGATACCAACACCATATAATCCGATCCAATTTGAATTATTTGGCATTTGAGCAAAACCAAATTTGATAGATACATAGGAAAATAAAAATACTCCAAGTTGTTTCCCCACAAAAAGCCCTAACAAAATACCAAGCGGAACTGGTTGTAGTAGAGTTAAAAAAGAAATTCCTTGTAATGAAACACCGGCATTGGCAAATGCAAACAATGGCATAATTCCAAAAGCAACATATGGACTTATGGCATGCTCAACTTTTATTAATAGCGAAAAGTCCTTTTCTTTCTTTCTATGTGGAATTGTGCAGGCTAATAATACACCTGCTATAGTCGCATGAATTCCAGATTCATGAGTAAAATGCCAAAGTAATATTCCAATAATTAAATAAGGTAAAAATATTTTTATACCAAATTTGTTTAATGTTAATAGTCCAATGAATGATAAAAGCATTAATAATAAATTAAATACGCTTAGGTCTCCTGTATAAAAAAAGGCAATGATTACTATGGCTCCAAGATCGTCAATTATTGCTAATGCAGTTAGGAATACTTTTAATGAAATAGGAACTCTAGAACCTAATAATGATAAAACACCGAGTGAAAAAGCTATATCTGTAGCTGAAGGTATGGCCCAACCATTTAAAGTTTCGACATTACCAAAGTTTATATAAATATAAATTAATGCTGGCACTAACATTCCACCTACTGCTGCTATTATTGGAAGCATTGCTTGTTTAATATTTGAAAGCTCTCCTTGTATAAATTCTCTTTTAATTTCAAGTGTTACAAAGAAAAAAAATATTGCCATTAAAACATCGTTAATCCAATGCAAAACAGATAATTTAAGGCCAAAATTATTTAGACCAATAAAAATATATCGATCAAGGGTTTCAAAATATAATTGTGATATAGAAGAATTGCTAATTACGAGCGCTACTATTGCACTTATTAATAATATCAACCCACTTGCAGCTTCTAGCTTAAAAAACCATTTAAAAGGTGTCGATAAATATCTTAACATTTTCTATTTAATTAAATCTAGTATGAAAAGTTTTATATCTTCAACTGATTGGTATAAATTATTTAATAAAAATTTGATATCTGGAAACGCAATTATTAACTGGTTTTTAAAAGTATCTAAAATAAGTATACATGCAGCAGCTGATATTATTACAACTAACAAAATATTAAAAAAATTAATATCTTTTTTTCTTTTTTTATTTTTTATAATAATTTTTTCATTCTCAACACTAATTTTTTTTTCTATGGGTTTATTGATAGGCTGATCGATCTTTTTTATTTTTATTTCATCTTCAATCTTTTTTTCAATTTCATTAAATTTAAAAAACCATTTATGATTACAACTGCCGCATTGGAGTAATCTTCCGTTTACAGGTAATAAATTCTGATCAATCTCAAATTTTTTATTACAATTAGGACAATCAATAATCATATCTTATTATATAGCAGATTCTTTAGGATTTCTTGTATTTTTGATATCGTTTATACTTTGAAATTTACATTATGTGATGTATTAGTATGCCATTCGGGGCGTAGCGCAGCCTGGTAGCGCATCTGGTTTGGGACCAGAGGGTCGCAGGTTCAAATCCTGCCGCCCCGACCATTTATGAAAAAAGCAAAAATATACAAGCCTTCAAAAAGTGCTATGCAATCAGGTCTTAAAAAATTTGATAAATGGATAATTGAATTTATAACAAAAAAACCTGGTATTAATCCGTTAATGGGATGGGAAAGTTCTTCAGACACTTATTCAGAACTAATTCTTGAATTTAAAACAAAAGAACTTGCTATAGAGTATGCGAAGAAAAATAAAATAGATTTTGAATTAATCGAACCTAAGACTAGGAAAATTAATAAAAAATCTTATGCTGACAACTTTACTAATTAATGTTTAAATTTTTTAATTCAAAAAAATGGTTTTTATGGGCTTGGATAGGTTCATTTATTATTCTTTCGTCACTTTGGGTTCAAGTTGTAATAGATGTGAAAATAAACGAATGGTTTGGTGTATTTTATGATATGATTCAGAAAGCACTTGCAGAGCCAAATGCTATTTCAATTGAAGAATACTTTTCAAGTTTGTTTTCATTTATAACATTGGCAGGTATGTATATTGCTGTTTATGTAGCAATTAGTTTCTTTACAGCACATTTTTTATTTAGATGGAGAACATCAATGGTTGAATGGTATCACTCTGTTTATGACAAAGCTCGAAAAATAGAAGGTGCATCACAAAGGGTTCAGGAAGATACAATTAAATTTACAAGAATAATGGAAGGATTAGGTACAAGTTTAATAGAATCTATAATGATTTTGATCCAATTTGTCCCTATATTATTTGGCTTAAGTATCGGTATTCCTATTTTCTTTTTTGGTGACTGGGAGTACGGTTTAATAGTAGGTGCCTTGATTTGGACTATTGGCGGAACTGTTTTTTTAATTGTACTTGGTTTAATATTAAGACTTGTAGGTGTTGAGTATGATTTGCAAAAACAAGAGGCTGCTTATAGAAAAATCCTCGTAATTGCAGAAGACAATGAAACTATAAGGCCAAAAAGAATTGACGAATTATTTGATGATGTACGTAAAATTCATTTTTTAAGTTATTTGAGATATTTATATTTTAATATTGGGCGAATTGCATATTTACAAGCAAACGTTTTATCTGCATACGTTTTTTTAGCTCCAGCAATTGTTGCAGGAGTAGTTACACTAGGAGTTATGCAACAAATTATAAGAGCATTTGGAAGAGTTGAAGGATCTATGCAATATTTATTAAAAGCTTGGCCAACAATTATAGAACTTGCAAGTGTATATAAACGTTTAAGAGAATTTGAAGATAAACTAAAATCATCTGAAGAAGATATAACTATTGAATCAAAATAGTTTATGAAATTTGAAAAAGATTTTTTAGATAAAATAATTAATATTACATCAAATGCTGCAATTGCATGTTATCCGCACTTAGGGAAAAAAGATAAAGTATTAGTAGACAAAGCTGCTACAGACGAAATGAGAAAAAATCTTAATCAATTAGATATAAATGGAAAAGTAGTAATAGGTGAGGGAGAACTAGATCAAGCCCCAATGTTATATATTGGTGAAAAACTAGGTACTGGAAAAGGTCCGTCTATTGATATTGCTGTTGACCCACTTGAGGGTACAAATTTTGCAGCAAATAATTTACCAGGTGCTCTTTCGGTACTATCAATAAGCCTGAAAGGAAATTTATTTAATGCTCCAGAGACCTATATGAATAAATTAGCTGTTGGCAAAGATGTTCCATTTGATGCTACAGATTTAGATTTTTCAGTTGAAAAAAATATTAAAAATATTGCAGATTCTAAAAATAAAGATTTAGATAAAATTACTGTATGTATACTTGATAGACCAAGACATAAGGAAATAATAGATAAATTAAAAGAATTAAAAGTAAATTTAAAATTATTAACAGATGGTGATATAGCTGGTGCGCTGTTAGTTACCGATGAAAAATATAATGTTGATATTTTCTTGGGTATTGGTGGTGGTCCTGAAGGGGTTCTTGCAGCATCTGCATTAGATGCATTCAATTGTAATTTTCAAGGAAGATTTTTATTTAAAACAGATGAAGATATTAATAGAGCAAATAAAATGGGTATAAAAGATTTAAATAAAAAATATAATTTAAATGAAATAGTTAAAGGAGATTCTATTTTTTGTGCCACAGGTATTACATCTGGTGATCTAGTCAATGGAGTTAATTTTAGAAATGGAAAATTTAATACAGAAACTTTAGTTACTCATAAAAACTCTTCAATCAATATTATTAAAAAAGAGGTTACAATTACTTGATTAATCCTATTAATTACAATAAAAGATCCAAATTTGGTCCCTTCGTCTATCGGTTAGGACACGTGGTTTTCATCCTCGAAAGAGGGGTTCGATTCCCCTAGGGACCGCCATATTTGATGTATTATGTTTACCTATTAACAACCAAAAACAAAAATAGAACAATTTCTTATGTAGGTTATACAAATAATATTAATAATAGATTAAAATTACATAATAATTCAAAAGGAGCAAAATTTACTAGAGGTCGAAAATGGAAATTAGTTTACTATAAAATGTATAATAATAGAAATTTGGCAATGAAGGCTGAATATAAGTTAAAAAAAAACTATAAGTTAAGAAATAAAATTAAAAAAGGCTTATAAATTGAAAATATCTATATTGTTACCTTTAAAAGAGAATTTTTCACCAAAATATCCTGGTGCTGTTTCTTTGTTCATAAATGATACTTTAAAAAAAAGTAAATACAAAAATAAAACTATAGTTTATGGAAATACAAATTTTAAAGAAAAATTTAAATTAAAATATAAAAATATAAAAATTGAGAAAAGTATATTTAAAAGTCAAAACAGATCATATGCTGAAGAATTTATAAAATTAGAACAAAAAAGAAAATCTGATTTAATTGAAATACATAATAGACCAATATATTTAAACTATTTATTAAAATCATTAGAAAATAGAAATTACATTATATATTTTCATAATGATCCACTAACAATGAATGGTTCAAGAACTTTATCTGATCGAATTTTTTTATTAAAGAATTCTTTTAAAATTATTTTTAATAGTAACTGGTCAAAAAGAAAATTTATTGAAGGGATGAGAAATGATTACATTAATAGCGAAAAGCTAATAGTTATAAACCAATCAGCAAAAAAGAATAAGGTAAATATTAAATCTAAAAAAAAAATTATTACATTTGTTGGTAAGCTTAATAAGGCGAAAGGATATGATATATTTGGTAATGCTATAACTAAAATTTTAAATAAATATAATGATTGGTCATCAATAGTAGTAGGTGATGAGCCTAGAGATAAAATTAAGTTTAATCATGAAAGACTAATTAATTTGGGTTTTATAAAACATGACTCGGTTCTAAATATTTATAAAAAAGCAAGTATTGCGGTTATATGTTCAAGATGGGAGGAACCATTCGGTAGAACAAGTTTAGAAGCATCTGCAAATGGGTGCGCAGTAATTATAAGTGATAGAGGAGGTTTAAAAGAAACTATAACTAACGGAGTTATATTAAAAAAATTAAATTATTTAAATCTGTATAAAGAAATTGAAAGTTTAATTAAAAATAATAAAAAAAGAGAAAATTTACAAAAATTATCTCTAAAGAATTTTTATTTAACACATTCATATATAGCAAAATTAATTGACAATGTCAGAGATCAAAAGTTCAAATTAATTAATAAATTTAATGTTAAAAAAAAATTATCTTTAAGAATTCTTCATGTTACAAATTTTAATGAAAGACATGATGGAAGATTATTTTTTAATACTGGAAGAAGAATAAATAACGGATTTATAAGACTTGGAAATAGTGTATTAGAATTCAGTGATAGAGATATTCAAAAAAATTATAAAAACTACTCAGATATAACCGGATCAAAATCTTTAAATGAAAAATTAAGAAAAACTTGTTACAATTTTAAGCCAGATCTTATAGTTTTAGGACATGCAGATTTAATATCACCTGTGATGTTAGGTCAGTTAAAAGACGAATATCCTCACTTAAAAATAGCACAATGGTTTTTAGATCCTTTAAATATATATGGACCTGATTTCAACAAAAATAAAAAGAGAATTTTAGATAAATCACTACAACTTGATACGAATTTCATTACAACTTCTCCAGATGTTTTAAATTTTTTACCAAAAAAAGTGAATAATTTTTTTATTCCTAATCCAACTGATCCATCTATAGAAACTCTAAATAATTTTAATAAAAATTGCTCTAATGATGTTTTTTTTGCTTTAAGTCATGGTGTTCATAGAGGAAATTTAAAGTATAGAGTTACTGATGAAAGAGAAAAGTTTTTAAGAAAGTTGATTAAAATTTCAAGAGATATAAAATATGATATTTTTGGACTTGATAATATTCAACCAATTTGGGCTGATCAATATTTTAAAACTATTTCAAATTCAAAAATGGGCTTAAATTTAAGTAGAGGCACTCCAATAAAATACTATAGTAGTGATAGAATTACACAGATTGTAGGCAATGGTCTTGTAACATTAATTGACGAAAAAACTTGTTATAGAGATTTTTTTAATGATAAAGAAATGGTTTTTTACTCAAATGTTAATGATTTAAGTGAAAAAATATCAAAGATTAGCAAAGATGAAAAATTAAGAAGATTAATTGGTAAAAAAGGTAAAGATAAATATACAAAGTATTTTAACTCTAATTTAGTTGCTGATTTTATAATTAATAAAACATTTGATATTAATATTAAAAAAAAATATTTGTGGCATGATAAATGAACAATTATTTAATATTTCGTACAGACAGAATAGGAGATTTTCTTCTTACTGCTATATTAATTAAATCTATTAAAAGAAATGATCCTGATTGTAGTATTTCATTAGTTTCTTCAGAGAAAAATTTTGAATATATCAATACTTTTGAAAATATTGATAAGGTTTTTTTTTTAAAAAAAGGCCTGATCAATAAATTATTATTATTTTTTTCATTAAATAAGCTTTCATATAATTCTATCATAGTTCATGATGCTAAAAATAGATCTAAAATTATTTCTTTTTTTTTAAAATCAAAAAAAAAATATATTCCTAATAATAAAAAACTTGTTTCATATATTGATGAAATTAAATGTATTTTAAAATATCTTAATTTTAATTTTGATGATGTTGATTTAAATACATTGGGTAATAGGAATATCAATTATTCTAAATTTGATCAAAAAGATTATATTTTATTGCATTTTGATGAAAAATGGATTTTCAGTAAATATATTAAATCCTATGTGAATATTGAGCCCACTGAAAAAGATTTAGAATTATTTTTAAATTCCTTGTCCTTAAAATCTAATAAACATATTATTGTTACAACTGGAGTTGATACTCCTGATATTTTACAAAGTATTTTTAAAAGAAATTTAAATAATAAAATTCAACTAATCAATAATACAAATTTTATTGATCTTGAATGTCTAATTAATAATTCATCTTTGTTAATATCCTGTCACGGATCTGTTTCTCATGTTGCTTCTGCTAAAAATATTAAACAAATTGATATTGTTGACGAAGGCTATAATTATAGTAAATGGACTAAACATTTTAGAAAATACAAATCTATAAATAGAAAACCATTCAATGAATTATCATTTGAAATATTAAATCTTAATTTTGTTTAATGCGTTATTTTTAAATAAATTAGCTTCTTGTATATATCTTCTTACCATTTGTGTAGTTTTGTGTCCTGTCATGGCCATTATATTTCTTTCTTCAGCACCAAATTCTGCTGCTGATGTTGCAAATCCTGATCTTAAACTATGGCCACCGTATTTATTTGGATCTAAGCCTGAAAGTAATGCGTATTTTTTAATAATAAGAGCTACACTTTTATCTGATATATCAAATACTTTGCCTGATAAAATTTCTGAATAATTAAGCCAATCTTTTATTTTTGTAACGGGACAGAAAGTTTTATTATCAAAGTAGGGGATCGCTTTTATCATTCCTTCTCCAGATTGATCGGTTTTTGATCTCTTAATGAATATTTTAACTCCCTCATTCACAAATTCTAAATCGTCATAATCAATATTTACCAGCTCAGATCTTCTAAAACCTCCTGAAAACCCAATTAGTATAAGTGCTTTATCTCTAAATTTCTTTTTTTCAGGCTGTTGTATTTCATCTATTTTATTAATTATGCTCTTTAAATCATTAATTAATATAGGTTTTTTTGCTTTTTGATTTGTACCCCTAACTCTTTTTATACCATGCAAATTTTCCATAATTATTGGGTGTTTTGTATCCAGGTAATGCCCTTTCATCTTATGAATCACGCTTATAGACGCTATTCTTCGCTTTAAAGTGCTAAATTTTGAGGTTGATGCTAAGTGGGTTAGGTAGATAGATAGAATTTTAGGTTCTGTAGGCATAGAACTTAATCCGTTTTTTATACAGAATGTTGAAAAATCCTTAAAATCTGCCTGATAAGCTCTTAATGTATTAGCAGCTTTAGAATTCTTTAAGTTTTTTAAAGTTTCTAATTCAAGGTTTTTTAAATCAGTTACAAGTTCATTCATAATATTTTCCGATAACCATTAATTATCGGAAGTTTTATATTAGATGATTTTTATTGTCAATAGTTTAAATATATAAATTATGAATTCATTTGATGGAGAAATTCCAGCAGTATGGTTTTTAATAAGCTCAATTGGTTTTCTTATATTAAGTTTAATTCAATACCGAAATACTGGTAAAAGCATAAATACAATATTTTTATTTATTATGACTTCTATTTTCTTTCTAAGTTACATTATTTTGATTATTCCACGCTAAATTTTAAAATAAGCGGCCTTTTATCTATTGATTATAAGAGATGTAACTAATATCTGTTAGATATAAATGCCAAAATATATATTAATTGGACTTTTAGTAGTAATTGGAACATTCATGATAATGAATTATTGGCCAAAATTAAAAGATCAAACCAAAAATCGTATTTTAATGCTTATATTTGGTGCATTTTTTATCAGTATTTTTGTATTACTGATACTCTTAATGTTTTAGTTTAACTTTTCCCCACTATTCACAGTTGTGAAAAAATCAGTAAATTCAACAATAAAGTGATACATACAACCTTTGACATCTGATAATGTTAAAAATGAATTAAGAGGCAACTCTTAACTGGCCGATTGGGGAAAAGCCGAGAGGTTCAAGCCCAGGGGGCAGAAAGTTCTGCAAAGCAGCGCTAAACATGCAGGGCAATGGACACGGCGGTAGCGCATAAAACGACGTGTCAAAACTACTGTTCTTTGCACCGTAAAAAGTGCAAGGAAACAGGGTTTTTTCTAATAAATGGTCCTAAAAGGCACAAAATTTCAAATAAAAGTCTGGAAGTATCTTATGAAAATACCAAAAGGTAAGGTAAAAACCTACAAAGAGGTTGCTATAGGGATAAAAATGCCTAAATCTGTGCGTGCTGTAGCTAATGCATGTGGGAAGAATCCTTATGCACCTAAAGTTCCTTGTCATAGGGTTATAAGATCCGATGGTACTCTGGGTGGTTTTTCAGCCCCAGGGGGTATAAAAGTTAAGAAAAAACTACTAAAAAAGGAAGGTTTTTTACTCTAGAATCCTTAATTACCAACGTTTTTTAAATATATTAAGGTATTATTCTTATAAATTTATATTTCTCCCTTCAGTTGTACTGTATATGAGTATATCGCAAAATTAACCCCTTCTATGCTCGATTAAACACTATATTCGATATATGCATTACTCTGGAATCTAAGCATACCAATGTTTATTTTATCCTTAAAAAGCTTTAATTTTACCTTCATTTATCTTGATAATTTGATTAATCTAATCCATCTAAGTTTTTGTGATTTGTCTTAATTAATTTGAGATTGCCTAAAAACCTTGATTTATAAGCATTTCTTAATCTTTAATTATATTTATAATCTTTTTTATATTTATTTATCATAATAATATTCTAATAACTTATTTATTATATTTTACTTTAGGTTTATTAAAATATTTAATAATTTCAATTATTTAAAATAATAACTTAAAGTAAATTATTAATATATTAGTACTAATTGTTTACTTTTGAAAAACTAATTATTTCTAAGTTCTCTTCTAAATATATAAATACCAGAAGATATAATTATAAATAGACCTAAAAAAGTCCATAAATCTGGGAAGTCATTAAAGATATAATAGCCTAATATTATGTTTGTAATGATCTCAAAATACCCAAAAGGAGCTAATTTAGAGGCATCTGCATATCTTAATGAATAAATTAATAGAATATGTCCTAAACAGGCAAAAATACCCATTATTGCAAGCCATAACCACTGTATATTTGTAGGATTAACCCAAACTATTGGTACAAAGAATGTTGCTACAGTAGCCCCTACTATACCGGTTAACAAAAGCGTTAATAATGGATTATCTGTTGAGTGAAGTTTTCTAGTGATTATTAAATAAAAACCATAAAGGAAACCTGTGCCTAAAGCAGCTACTGTTGCTAAATTAAATTCTATAAATCCAGGTCTTATAACTATTAAAGTTCCTAAAAAACCAACTATTACTGCGGTCCATCTTTTTATTCCAACTTTTTCTCCTAATAAGATTGGAGATAATGCTGTAGTTACTAAAGGAGCAACAAAAGCAAGTGTTAAAGCTTTGGCCATAGATATTATTGAAATCGAGTAAAAGAAACAAATATTAGCTGAAAAAAGAGTTAATCCTCTTAAAATTTGCAATTTAGGATTTTCAGAAAATGTTAAATTTTTTCTAAAAAAAATAAACATAAAAGGAAGCGTCCAAAAAACAGTAAAAAAATATCTAGCCCAAGTAATTTGGAAAAAAGATAATTCAGCAGACAAATATTTTGCAATTGTATCCATAAAAGGCAAAATTGCCCATGCTGACAAATTGAGAACAATAGCTTTCATTAAGAAAAATATTTTAAAGCTATAAAGACTATAATTGGTATGGTTATTAATGACATTAAAGTTGAGACAACAATCATACTTGATATATTATCAACAATTTTTTTGGGTGAATACATCGAAGCTATTAGATAAGTCAATATAGCACTTGGCATTGAAGATTGAATTAACAGAACACCAGCTGCATAACCAGATAGATTAAATATTTTGATTATAATAAAGCCTATAATTGGACCAATTATTACTCTACCAACTGACGAGATTAACGAACTTTTAAAAGAAAATACTTTCATTTGAGTTAATGAAACACCTAAGGACATTAATATTAATACAATCATTGCATAACCTAATAGCATTACTGTATTTAAAACTACTTTTGGCATTTCAAGATCAAAATATAAAAAAGCTACTGCTATAATTACAGCATATGTAGATGGACTTTTTAAAATAATTTTAATATCAAATTTTTTACTAGCTAAAAAAATATTGGCAGTAAAATGTAAAAGAACAACCAAGGATGATATTGCTGCAGCGACGCCCATTCCTAAAGATCCATAAGCAAATAAACATATTGGAATTCCCATATTGCCAGTATTTGGAAGAAAAAAAGGAGGTAATTCTCTAGAAATATCCTTTTTCATAAAAAATAAAAATATAACACCAGTAATTGCAAAGCAAATAAGTGCTATCACAGAATATATAAAGTATTCTGAAAATACACTGTAGGTAACTCCAGATGATGTAATAGCAAAAATAAATAGAGCTGGTGCACCAAAATTAGCAGAATAATTTGTTATAAAAGTAGTATCTATATCTGATTTTTTATTACCTAGAAAATAACCTATACCAACAATAAAAAACACAGGAAATAAAACTTCAAATAACTTAATATATATATCCATTTAGAATAGTCTTATTCTTGTGGGTATTTTTAATATATTTTTATTTGTATTAAATAATTTAAGACACTTGTTAGCATCAAGTTCATTAGTTTTGTGAGTAATAATAATTATAGAAGCCTTCTTGTTTTTATGATCAGGAATTTGAATAAGTCTTTCAACGGAAATTTTTCTTTTAGCTAAAGATTGAGTAATTTGAGAAAGAACACCAGGCTTATCATTTACTTCAAATCTGAGATAAAGAGAATTTGTATATTTATTTAAATCGTAAGAAGAAATAAATTTACGCTTGTTATTTGATACACCAAATGGGAACTTAATATTGCCTCTTAGAATAGAAAGAAGGTCTGACATTAAGGCTGAAGAAGTGGCTCCAGGACCCGCTCCCTCACCTTGCAAAACAGTTTCTCCAACAGGATTTCCATGTAAAATAACAGCATTCATTACACCTGAGACATTTGCTATATAAGAATCTTTTTTTACAAGACATGGATGAACTCTTTCAAAAAGTTTATTATTAATTAACTCTGTAATACCCAATAATTTAATCCTAAAATTTAATTGTTCTGCAATTTCAATATCTTTAAATTCAATATTCTCTATTCCTTCCATTAAGCATTTTTGTTTAGATATATTTTTATTAAAAGATAAAGATGATAAAATTCTAATCTTTGCAAAAGCATCATACCCATTTAAATCAAGTTTGGGGTTACCTGGTTCAGCGTACCCAAGTTTTTGAGCTTTTTTCAATACATTTGAAAACGAGTCTTTTGAATTTTCCATTTCTGATAGAATATAATTGCAAGTTCCATTTAATATTCCATAAACTTTATTAATTTTATTTGTTGCTAAACTTTCTTTAATAGTTCTAAGAATTGGTATACCCCCAGCAACTGATGCTTCAAATTCTAAATTAACTTTATTTTTTTCTGCTAATTTAGACAAATAATCGCCATGCTTTGAAATCAAAGCTTTGTTAGGTGTTATCACATGAATTTTATTTTTTAATGCTGTTTCAACAATTTTTTTTGAAATTCCATCAGATAAACCTATACATTCAAATAAAATATCGACTTTTTTTAATTTAAATATAGATAAAGGGTTTCTGTAAAAAATTTTCTTATTTATTCTAAATTTTCTTTTTTTATTAATATGCTTGGCTGAAATTGCCACAACATTAATTTTTTTTCCTGTTTTAAGTTCAATATCTTTTTTTTTTTTATTTAACTCATTTAATAGATAGTTGCCTATCTGACCTAAACCAATTAGTGCTATATTAATTCTATTCATATATTAATTTATATCTGGAAACTTACTATTTTTACCATATTCAACTAATAAAGATTTGTATTCTTCGTATGATAAATCATTATTTACATTGCTAAATTTTTGATGTGCTAATTTAGCATTTTCAATATTTAAATTTTTACCTGAATCACTTGATGAGCAAGATGACAATAAAAAAAATGATAAGATCATAAAAATTATTTTTTTCATACTAATCCTTTTTTTACATTGAATCCAAAATAATAGTTCAAATTTTGTACAGCTTGCCCGGCTCCTCCTTTTATCAGATTATCTATTGCTGACAAAATTATTAATTTATTTTTATATTTAGATTTGCATACTGATATATGACAGTAATTTGTGTTAATTACATCATTTGTGCTAATATGTGAATTAATAGGAAGAATCTTAACAAATAAATCTTTTTTATAAAATTTTTTTAAATTAGAATTTATATGTTTTACAGAAATATTTTTATTTAGATCCAAATAAATAGTGCTTAAAATTCCTCTAAACATTGGACTTAAATGTGGTGTAAAACTAAATTTAATATTTTTTTTTGTATAACTATTTAATTCCTGTTCAATTTCAGAGTTATGTCTATGAGAACTAACACCGTAAGCACTTAAAGATTCATAAAGATTTTTGTTGGCATATTTTTTATGTACTCCTCTTCCAGCCCCAGAATAACCTGATTTTGAATCAATTATAATATTATTAATTTGAATTAGGTTGTTTTTTACCAAAGGAATTAAGGGTAATAGTACTGATGTGGGATAACACCCTGGACATGAAATTATTTTATAATTTTTTAACTTTTTTTTTGATAATTCAGGCAATGCATAAATACTTTTCTTAATATTGTTTTTTGAACTATGTTTAATTTTGTACCATTTTAAATATTCTTTTGCAGACCTAAGTCTAAAATCAGCTGATAAATCAATTAAGATATTTTTTTTTAACAATTTATTAGATATCTTTTGAGCTTGTCCATTAGGTAGAGCAGTAAAGACTAAATTGGTATCTTCTAATAAATTCTTACTAAACTTAATTATTTTTGGTAATTTTTTTTTTTTAAAAATTTTATCATAATAAGAAATTGATTTACCTTTAGATGTGTTGCCACATAAATATTTAATATTTATATTTGGATGTTTTAATAGTAACTTAACTAATTGAATCCCAATATATCCAGTTGATCCAGCGATTAAAGCATTTAGCTTAGACATAATTCAGTATAACAGTTGAATATAAAAAAGAAATTATCTTTTAGAAAATTGGAAACTTCTTCTAGCTTTTCTATGACCATATTTCTTTCTTTCAACTGATCTAGAATCTCTAGTGGTAAGTTTTTCTTTTTTTAAGGTTGATTTTAATTCTGTGTCAAACATCAATAATGCTTTGGAAATACCATGAACCATAGCACCTACTTGGCCGGTTAACCCACCACCTTTCACATTACATTTGACATCGTAATTTGTAGGTTGGCTTATAATTTCAAAAGGTCTAAGTAATTGCATTTTATGAGTTGCTCTTTTAAAATAATCTTCATAATTTATGCCGTTAACATAAATTTTTCCAGATCCTTTTTTTAACCAAATTTTTGCAATAGAAGTTTTTCTTCTTCCTGTAGCATATTTACTATCTTTAAAATCTAATTTTATTTTTTCAGGTTTGTTTGGGGATGCTTCCATATTAAATTCTAGCTATATTTTTGCTGTTTAGTTTCGATAAATCAATTAATTTAGGATTTTGAGATGAATGAGGGTGATCTGAACCAGAATAAATTTTTAATTTTGTTAATTGTTTTCTTCCAAGAACTCCTCCTGGCAACATTCTCTTTACAGCAAGCTTCAAAGCTTCGCCTGGTTTTTTTTCATAAAGTTTTTCAGGTGTTGTTTCTTTTATTCCACCAGGATATCCAGTATGTCTATAATACTTTTTATTTTGAAATTTTTTTCCAGTAAATTTAATATGTTCAATATTTTTTACTACTACAAAATCACCATGATCCATATGAGGAGTATAAGTATTTTTATTTTTACCTCTTATTATCTTTGATATAATTGTTGCTAATCTGCCTACAACCGCATTTTTAGCATCAATTTCGTACCAATTGCTTTGTATCTCACTATTTTTAACAAATTTTGTCATGGTTGCGGGATTAATACTTATAAAAGGTAATATTGTCAAATTATATTAATATTGATAGTAATTATATGGTTTAAGTGTGGGGTAAACTAAGTGTGGGTAAACAGAGTAAATTTTACTAAATTTATAATAACATAATAGGAGAAATATATGAGTGACAAAAATAAAAAAGGGCCTGAAAGTAAAACATATAAATTTGATACTTTAAGTTTGCATGCTGGTTATCAACCTCACAAAAATGCAGGATCAAGACAAGTGCCAATTTATCAAACTACTTCATATCTTTTCGATGATGTTGATCACGCAGCCGCTCTTTTTAATCTAGAAAGAGGTGGACATATATATAGTAGAATTTCAAATCCAACTGTTGGTGTTTTAGAAGAAAGAGTTGCATCTCTTGAAGGTGGAACTGCTGCTTTAGCTACGTCATCTGGTATGAGTGCAATATTTTTAACTGTAATGACTTTGTGTGAAGCTGGAGATCACCTTGTTGTATCATCACAATTATATGGTGGTACTGTAAATTTATTTAGATTAACTTTACCTAAATTTGGTATCAAATGTACTTTTGTAAAACCTCGTGACACAGAAGGTTTTAAAAAAGCAATTCAAAAAAACACTAAAGGTATCTTTGGTGAGCTAGTTGGTAATCCTGGAAATGAACTTATGAATATGCCAGAGGTAGCAAAAATTGCACATGATGCAGGTATTCCGTTAATTGTTGATGCAACATACCAAACTCCTTATCTTTGTAAGCCATTTGAACATGGCGCAGATATAGTAGTTCATTCTTTAACCAAATGGATGGCTGGACATGGCTCTTCAATGGCTGGTATTTTGGTTGAAGGTGGTAATTTTGATTGGATGCAAAATGATAAATTTCCGACAATGACAAAACCTTACGAGGGTTATCACGGATTATCTTTTGCTGAAGAATTTGGACCTACAGCTTTTACGATGAAAGCAAGAGCCGAGGGTATGAGAGATTTTGGTCCTTGTTTAAGTCCTCAAAATGCTTGGAATGTATTACAAGGTATTGAAACTTTATCTGTAAGAATGAAAAAACATTGTTCCAATGCAGAAGAAATGGTTAAGTATTTATTAAATCATGAAAGTGTTGCATGGGTATCACATCCGAGTGTTCCAGATCATCCTGATAATGCATTGGCAAAAAAATTATTACCTAATGGTCGTGGTTCGATGATAGCGTTTGGAATTAAAGGTGGAAAAGATGCAGGAGTAGCATTTATAAATAATGTTAAACTTGCTTCGCATCTTGCAAATGTTGGTGATACTAGAACTTTGGTTATTCACCCTGCATCAGGAACTCATTCTCAAATGGATGAGGCTACTTTAAAATTCGCTGGTTTATCTCACGATATGATTAGATTATCTGTTGGTATAGAAGATATAGATGATATTAAAAATGATTTTGAAGTCGGATTCAGAGCAGCAAGAAAACCAAGACTTGTATCTAATCAATGAAATTTAAAGTAAATGGTGATGAGATATTCGCCTCTACTGGTGGACGTCCGTTTGATAAAAATAAACCTTTAATTATTTTTGTTCATGGCAGTGGTTTAACTCACATGACATGGGTTCTTCAAACTAGATATTTTGCTTTTCATGGTTACAGCGTTCTAGCATTAGATTTGCCCGGTCATGGTCTGTCTGGTGGTAAAAGCTTAAAATCAATTGAAGATATGGCTGACTGGATTAATAGTGTAATTGATGCTGTTGGGTATAAAGAAGCGTCTTTGGTTGGTCATTCTCAAGGTTGTTTAGTTACAATTGAATGTACAGCTAGATATCCAGATAAAATTAAAACATTAAGTTTAATGGGTGGCGCTGGAGCTATACCTATGAACCCAGAACTATTAGCGCTTGCTGAGAATGGAGATCCAAAAGCAGTAGATTTAATGATGGATTGGGCACATGGCCCAGCAGGTCATTTTGGTGGTCACCCAGTTCCTGGATTATATCATATAAACACTGGTGGTATGTTGGCTAAAACAAGAACTATAAAGGATACTCTTGGTGTAGATTTTCGAGCATGTGATAATTACAAAAATGGATTTGAGGCGGCAAAAAAAATTAAAATTCCTACTTTATCAATACTCGCTACAGACGATAAAATGTGTCCTGTAAAAGAAGGTAAAAAATTAGCAGATTTAATTGAAGGAAGTAAAGTTGATATTATTGATAATTGTGGCCATATGATGTTACTTGAAGAAGCGGATAGAGTTTTAAAAGTATTAAAATCATTTATTACAACCAATTATCCAACTAAAAATTAATAAATTTTAAGCTTGATTGTAATCCTTACTTAAAGGAGAATATTAAAAAATAAAGGAGGAGATCAATGAGTAAAAACCCAGAAACTATAGCTTTGCATGGTGGTGACTATAGAAGTGATCCAGCTACTACAGCTGTAGCAGTACCATTGTATAGAACGACTTCGTATCAATTTAATGACACAGGTCATGCAGCAAATTTATTTGCACTTAAAGAATTTGGAAACATTTATACAAGAATAATGAATCCAACTAACGATGTTTTAGAAAAAAGAGTTGCGGCTCTTGAAGGTGGTTTGGCTGCATTAACAGTAGGTTCAGGGCAGGCTGCTTCAACATTTGCTATTATGAATGTATGCCAATCTGGTGATAATTTTATAAGTTCAACAGATTTGTATGGAGGAACTGTTAACTTATTTACACACACATTAAAAAAACTAGGTATTGAATGCAGATATGCAGACCCAGCTGATCCAAAAAATTTTGAAAAACTTATCGATGAAAAAACAAGATGTTTTTATGCGGAAACATTACCAAATCCTTATCTAAGAGTATTTCCAATTAAAGAAGTAGCTGACATTGGTAGAAAGCACAACATACCCTTAATAATGGATAACACGGCATCACCAGTTATTTGTAAGCCATTAGAACATGGCGCAGCAGTTGTCGTTCATTCATTAACTAAATTTATTGGTGGTCATGGAACTGTAATTGGTGGTTGTTTAGTAGACGGTGGAAACTTTGACTGGACAGCTGATCCAAAAAGACAACCTCTATTTAACGAACCAGATATGAGTTATGGTGGGGCTAAATGGGGTGAGGTTGTGCCTCAACTAACTGGAGCTAATGTATCTTTTGCTATTAGAGCTAGAGTTTGTCTGCTAAGAGATTTAGGGGCACCATTAGCACCAGATAATGCATGGGGTATTATTCAAGGTTTAGAAACTGCTCCATTAAGAATGAAACAGCATTGTTCAAATGCTGAAAAAGCTGTTGATTTTTTAAAAAAACATAAAAATGTAGATAGAGTAATCTATCCAACTCTTCATGAAGGTGAGATAGCTGCTAGATCAAAAAAATACTTTAAAGGTGGTAATGGAGCCTTAGTAGGTATTGAGGTTAAAGGGGGTGTTGAAGCAGGTAAAAAATTTATTGAATCATTAAAAATGTTTTATCATGTTGCGAACATAGGCGACGCTAGAAGTTTAGCAATTCATCCAGCAACAACTACTCATAGCCAATTGACTGAGGAAGAGCTTTTAGCTGCAGGTGTAACACCTGGTTATGTAAGATTATCTATTGGTATTGAGCATCCTGACGATATTATTGCAGATTTAAATCAAGCTTTGAATCAATCAGGAAAACCTAACTTGAAAGCTGTTGGTTAGAATTTAGATAAAGTAGATAAACTGAAGAGCTAACTAAAAATATTGAACTTAATTGGTGCATAGATGCTAAGTAAATCTGTGCACCATAAATTAAAGTGAATATACCCAAAATAATTTGAACAAATAAAAAAATTCCAACAACATTTATTGCTAAATATAAATTTGTTAATTTCCTTCTATAAATGCTAATTATTAAAAAAAGAAAAAATATAAGAATTACATAAGCAAAATTTCTGTGCATGAACTGAACAAGAGATGGGTCGCTAAAAGCAGAAACTTTAAATAGGTTAACAATATTATTATCATCAGGAAAATAAGATGAACCCATTAATGGCCAAGAATTATAAATTTGCCCTGCATCCATACCTGAAACAAAAGCACCAATTATAATTTGACAAAAAATAAATAATAAAAAAAATAAAGGTAAAAAAAAATTTATTTTACCATTTGTATTTTTATTAATTTTTAAAGTAAAATAATTCCATAATATTAAAGATAATATTAAAAAAGCTATTATCAGGTGAATAGATAAACGAAAATGACTTACATCAACTCTGTCAACTAAACCACTAGATACCATATACCAGCCAATGAATCCTTGGAAACATATTAAAAAAAAAATAATATATAAATTTAATAATTTTTTAAAACCTTCTTTAAAAGTAAAAAATATTAATGGTAGTAAAAATAGTATACCTATAAGTCTTCCTAAAAATCTATGTCCCCACTCCCACCAAAAAATTACTTTGAATTCCTTCAAAGTCATATCGTAATTTTGCTCGGTAAATTCTGGAATTTTTTTATATAAATCAAAATAATAAATCCAATCATTATTGTTTAAAGGTGGTAAAAATCCAGAAAAAAGTTGCCATTGTGTTATTGATAGTCCAGAATCGGTTAGCCTAGTCAGGCCACCAACAATAATCATAAATGAAATAATCCAAAACATTAAGCCTAACCAAAAAGAAATATAATTTTTTATAATATTATTTTCTATGTACATATTTAAATAAATATAATAATTATAGACTAATCCAACTGATTAAATGTCGCCAATTAATAAAAAAAAATTAATAAAATTAAGAAAACGTTTAGATAATTTAGATAATTCTTTTATAAAATTAGTTAAAAAGAGAACTTCAATAATCAAACAAGTTTTAAAAGTAAAAGAAAGTAAAAATCAAATTGTTGATAAAAAGAGAATAAAATTTATTCTTAATCAAGTAAGAAAAAAATCCATAAAAAACAAAATAGATCCTATAATTACTAATCGTATTTGGAAAAGCATGATTTTATCATATATTGATTATGAAAAAAGAAATTTTAAAAAAAAATAATTATTTACTATGAGGTGGAAGTTTTTTTTCAACAAAAGTTTCATGTTTTCTACTTGCTGGATTGTATTTTCTTGCTTTTAATTTAACTTTGGCCTTTTCACCACCAGCAGGTTTTTTTACATAATAAAAAAAAGGACTATCAGGTTTTGATTCAGGAACAAGTCTTACTTTAACATGAGTTTTTTTTGCCATACTAACCTAACTTTTTAATTTCTTTTGCTAAATTTGAAATTTTTTCAAGTTTAGATTTCAAATTATCTTTTGAAGTGTTTATAGATCTATTAGAATTTTCGTCAAGATTAAAAGAACTTTCATTTATTAAAAATTTCTTAACACCATTTATAGTAAGCCCCTTCTCTTTTAATAAAAATCTAATTTTCTTTATCAATTCTATTGATTTTTTATCATAATATCTTCTTTTACCTGCAAAAATCTTAGGTTTGATCTGTTTAAATTCTTTTTCCCAATATCTTATAGTGTGTGTATTTAATTTTCCAGTTTTTGGATTTATTAAATTGAGATCCTTGGCTACCTCTCCTATCGATTTATAAGCATTATCATGTTTCTGACTCATAATTTTTGTTAATTGTTTTTTTTAATTCTTTTGAAGCTTTAAATAAAATAACTTTCCTTTGTGATATAATTTTTTTTTCCTTTGTTTTGGGGTTTCTACCAATTCTACTTTTTTTAACTCTCACATGGAAAGTTCCAAATTTTGCAATTTTTACTTTATTACTTTTTTTTAAATTACTAAAAATAATCTCAAAAAAATCTTCTAAAATATTTTCTGAAATTTTTTTTGAATAACCTATTTGCATATATATTGAATTAATAATTTCTTCTTTTGTTAAGTTGATTCTCATATATTAATTTATACTATTTTTTATTTTATCAATTAAGTTGTTTTTGACAATTTTTTCACATACAGATAATGAATTAGCAAAGCCAACAAAATCAGTTCCACCATGGCTTTTAATAACTGGGGAATCTAAACCTAATAAAATTGCACCATTGTATAATCTGGGGTCTAATTTTTTTTTAAATTTTTTCAAACTATTTGCAGAGATTAATGATCCTAATTTTCCTAATACAGAACTTTTCATAGCATCTTTTAATTCACTTGTTATAAAATTTGCTGTCCCCTCAGCAGTTTTTAAAGCTACATTACCAGTAAAACCATCTGCAACAACTACATTTACATTTCCATCCATTATATGATTTCCTTCTATGAATCCTTTAAATTCAAAATCTTCATAAATAATTTGATTCAATTTTTGATACGTTTCTTTAATTACATCATTACCTTTAAGTTCTTCAGATCCAATGTTTAATAAAGCAACTTTAGCTCGTTCTTCCGGAAATAAGGATTTAAATAATGATGAGCCCATTATAGCAAAATCAATTAAATTTTTGTCACTACATTCAATATTTGCACCTAGATCAAGTACTACACTCATACCTTTTTTACTAGGCCATAAACCCGATAGTGCGGGTTTATCTATATTTTCAATCATTTTTAAATTTAATTTTGCAATCACTAAAAGAGCTGCAGTGTTGCCCGCTGAAATTACTATATCTGATGATTTATTTTTTACACTTTCTATAGCTAGCCACATACTTGTTTTCTTACCTCTCTTCGCAGCAGTGAAAGCACTATCTTCACCTTTGATTTTTTCATTTGTATGAATTACTTCGATAAAATTTTTGTCTATAGACTTTTTTTTTATCAAAGGATCGATAATATTTTTATCTCCAAATAATTTATAAAAAACATTATTATCTTTTTTGTGATGAAGCTCTATACCATCAATAATTTTATAAGGTGCATTATCGCCACCCATTGCATCGACTGCAATTGTAATGAATTTTTTCATTAAAAAATTATTCTTTCGGGTCTATTACTTGTCGCCCTTTATAAAAACCAGTTTTTAGATCCATATGATGGGATAAACGATACTCTCCAGATTTTTTATCTTCAATAATATTTTTTGAAGAAAATTTAATGTGAGATCTTCTCTTGCCCGCTCTTGATCTAGTTGTTTTACGTTTTGGTACAGCCATAATTAAAATTTAAGACTTATTACCTCTTTTGTAAAATAATTAAAAGAGTTTTTTGTTAAATACAATATATATTTATCAAAATAACTTACAAAAAATGACGATTCTTTATTAACATCAATAAAATTGGAAAAGATTTTGTTTTTTGATCTTAAATCTAGATTTTCCCATAATTCAACTTTATTAATTAATGTATGCATTAAATTTACATATTCTTTCATTTTTTTATTTACAGAGGCATCGCCATAGCCAATTTCTCTTATACTTAGCTCTATTTGCTTAAATATATAATCATATAAATTTTGAAGGTTTTCTTTTGAGCTTTGATTTTTGTATAATTTTAAAAAGAATGCAAAATGAAAGAAAAATATTATTAATCTATCAGAAAAACTTTCATTGTTAGGTATATTTTTATATAGTGTTTTATTTCTAGTTAATTTTATTAAATTATTGTAAATATTCAGAAAGTTATTTTTCATATGAAATATATATTAATATTATTACTTTTTTTTACATTAAGTTGTTCAGTAAATAAAGTTAAGAATAATCACGGTGTTTTATCATTAGAAAACAAAATCAATAAAATTATAATAAATAAATCAAATACAAATGATATTGTTAGTATATTTGGTCCTCCTTCAACAAAAAGCTCTTTTGATAATAATGTTTGGATATATATAGAAAGAAAAAAAGCAAATCGCTCTATTTTTAGATTAGGAAATAAAAAAATAGTAAAAAATAATGTTGCTATATTGGAAATAGATAATAAGGGTATATTAAAAAAAAAAAAAATTTATGATTTAAATAAAATGAATAAATATAAATTTTCAAAAAATACTACAGAAAATACTTATAAAAAAGATTCTTATATTTATGGTGTACTGACGAGTTTAAGAGAAAAAATAAACGCTCCAGCTAAAAGAAAAAAAGTTTCTAAATAAAATTATCCTGCAATAACTGCCAAAAGTAATAATGCAACAATATTAGTAATTTTTATCATAGGGTTTACTGCTGGGCCCGCTGTATCTTTATAAGGATCTCCAACAGTATCTCCAGTTACTGCAGCTTTGTGAGCTTCCGAACCTTTTCCTCCATAATTACCATCTTCAATATATTTTTTTGCATTATCCCAAGCTCCACCTCCAGCTGTCATCGATATGGCAACAAATAGTCCTGTAATAATTACTCCTAATAGCATAGCTCCAACAGAGGATAATGCTGCTACCTGACCACCTATAGGTAAAATAAATAAATATAAAACAATTGGAGATAACACTGGTAGTAAAGAAGGAATTATCATTTCCTTTATTGCAGCCTTTGTCAGTAAATCAACCAATTTTCCATAATCAGGTTTTGCTTTTCTTTTCATTATACCTGGAATTTTTTTAAATTGTCTTCTAACTTCAACTACAACAGCACCACCTGCTCTACCAACAGCTTGCATTCCCATTGAACCAAACAAATATGGAAGCATACCACCAACTAATAATCCAACGACAACAAAAGGGTTGGATAAGTCAAATGTTACAACAATTCCTTCTAACTTTGATCCTGCAACTTTTGAAAAATGTTTAATATCTTCTGTGTAAGCAGCAAATAATACTAAAGCTCCTAAACCTGCTGATCCGATTGCATAACCTTTCGTAACAGCTTTAGTTGTATTTCCTACAGCATCTAATGCGTCAGTAGTTTTCCTAACGTTTTTTGGTAAATTAGACATTTCAGCTATTCCTCCTGCATTATCTGTTACAGGTCCATATGCGTCTAGAGCAACTACCATTCCAGCCAGTGCTAGCATTGTTGTTACAGCGATTGCTATACCAAAAAGTCCAGCAATATAATTTGTTAATAATATTCCACCGACAATAATTAAAGCTGGAATTGCTGTAGCTTCCATAGAAACAGCTAAACCTTGAATTACATTTGTACCATGGCCTGTTGTAGAAGATGAAGCAACACTTTTTACTGGCCTATAATTTGTACCAGTATAGTATTCAGTTACCCATATTAATAATCCTGTTATAACCAAACCTATTACACCACATATATATAAACTCATTCCTGTAAATGATTTATTAGAAATTGCGTAGGTATTTTCTAATCCTAAAACATAATCTGTAATTGGATATAAAATTATTAGTGATGTTAGAGCTGTAACAATAAAACCTTTATATAATGCAGCCATAATATTTTTTGATTTACCCAATTTAACAAAAAATGTTCCAATGATGGATGTTAATATGCAAGCACCACCAATAGATAATGGATAAACCATCATATTAAGATCACCATGAAAAAATATTGAAGATAAAACCATAGTAGCAACTATTGTAACTGCGTAAGTTTCAAATAAATCAGCTGCCATACCAGCACAATCACCTACATTGTCGCCTACGTTATCTGCTATAACTGCAGGATTTCTTGGATCATCTTCTGGAATACCTGCTTCTACTTTTCCAACTAAATCAGCGCCTACATCTGCTCCTTTAGTAAATATACCACCTCCAAGTCTTGCAAAAATAGAAATTAATGAAGCACCAAAACCTAGCGCAACTAAAGCATTTACTATTTCTCTTTCATCAACACCATATGATAATAATAAATAATAATAAACGGCAATTGATAAAAGAGCTAAACCAGCAACCAACATTCCTGTTACAGCTCCAGATTTAAATGCAATTGAAAGACCTTGTGATAATCCTTTTCTTGATGCTTCTGCAGTTCTTACGTTTGCTTGGACTGATACAAGCATTCCTACATATCCAGCAATTCCTGATAATGTTGCACCAATTAAATAACCTAGGCCTACTAAAATACTAAATGAAAAACTAATTATAACTAAAACAACCACACCAACGATCGCAATAGTTTTATATTGTCTGTTTAAATATGCTTTAGCTCCAATTTGTATTGCAGATGCTATTTCTTGCATCTTATTATTACCGGCACTAGCACTTAAAATATTTTTACCTGTGAAAAAGCCATAAATGATTGATAATAAACCTGCTAATATAATAAGTTGAAGTATATTTGATGCTGAAGCTTCCATAATTCCTTTAATTGTTAGTTAAAATTAGTAAATATTAAAAATCGGACATTACAAAAAAAGAAATAAAAGGCAATATTTAACTTATCAAAACTTATGTGAATAACCTTTAAATTTGCTAAGATTTATAGGCTTATTGTCCAGTTTTATCAAATTTTTTTTATAACCATTATTTATTTTACCTATTATTGTGAATTTTTGATTCATTCTTTTCTCAACTGACCTAATTAATAATCGCTTTTTTTGAGGAGCTGTGAATAATATTTGATAGTCATCACCATTAAATAGATGTTGTGATTTTAATTTTTTATACTTTTTTAAATAAAATTCTAAGTTTTTAGATATTGGAATTTTATTGACATTGATATCAAATGACAATTTTTGCTTATTAATAAGTTTATTCATATCAACAATTAAACCATCTGAAATATCCATAGATGTATTAGCAAAATTATGCATTTCGTTATAAATTTTATAAGGCAAATTTGGACAATAAAATTGATTAACAAAATATTTTTTTAATTTCGAGCTAATTTTAATATTATTTTTAATTATATTAAGTCCAATAAAACTATCTCCTATATTTCCCGTAACATATATATCATCATTTAATCTCGCTTTATTTCTTTCAATAATTTTGTTTGAAAAACCAATACTTGTTATAGAAAATGAAACTTTATTAGAATTAGTAGTGTCGCCACCTGATAATTTTAAATTATATTTTCTTTGTTCTTGATTTAATGATTTTGAAATCATTTTTAGATTTTTTTTTGTAAATTGACTTTTACTCCCACTACCCGAAATAAAATAGTATTCAGGTTTAACGCCTTTTGCTATTAAGTCAGAAATTGAAGATCTAATAATTTTTTTTATAACTAAGTTTGGATATTTAAAGTTAGGAAAATGCACACCTTCATTATAAGTGTCGATTGATACTACTAACTTATTTTTCTTATCAAAAAAAACATCATCATTTAACTTTTTAGCGTTGGGATTATTATTAGAGATTTTTTGAAAATATTTTTTTATTAGTTCAAATTCATCCATTAGAATTTCTTATTTTCTTTGATATTTTGTCTAATAAAGCATTTAAATATTTAGTTTGACCGTCTTCTATAAAAAAATTAGAAGCTCTTAAGTATTCATTTATAATAATTTTTGAAGATATTTTTGGTTTATATAAAAATTCAAATATTGCACTTTTAACTATTACTTGGAAAACTTTATCTAATTTTTTTAAATCTAAATCTGTATTAAGATGATTTGATATTTCATCATTGATTACATCATCTCTTTCAATAGTTCCATTAACTACATCTTTAATAAATTTTTTAAATCTATGTTTTGGAAAAGTTAAATTTTCATCTTCATTAAAATATTTTCCATAAAGTTTTTGGATTACTATTACTCTAGGGTTATTTTTTGGAGTATATTGTAATGTCATATTATTGAGATAGTATTGAAATTACTGCTTTAGCTGCTTCTTTTCCTTTTTTTCCTCTAGCCTTAGCTTGTTTCATATTTAGACAAGTTATAATTCCATTACCTATTGGTTTTTTACTATCTATAGATAAACTCATTATCGCTTGGGTTGATGCGCTTGAAATAAAATCAAAATGGGGAGTTTCACCTTTAATAACACAACCTAATGCAATAAATGCATCATATTTTTTAATATTTTTTGAAATAGTTATAGGAATTTCAAAAACTCCAGGAACTCTGATTATCCTTACTGAAAAGTTATTTAAGTTATTTTTTGCACTTTTTAACAATAATGAAGAAATATCTTCATAATAATCTGCTAATACAATTAATATTTTTTTCATTTAATTATTTCTTGTTTGGTTATTTTAATTCCATAGCCATCTAAACCAACTACTTTTTTTTTAGATCTAGTTACTAATATCATATTTTTTATATGTAAAGATTTAATAATCTGAGCACCAATACCATAATTCTTTATTAATTTATCCTTACCTTTTTTATAAAAATCTTTACTTTTATAGTCACGTAATGTCTGAGTAACAGATTTTAAATTAGTATCTCTTATAAATATAAGAACACAATTATTGAATTTTTTGAAATGATTTAGAGTGTTGTTAAAAGAATTTGGTAAATTTTGATTTAACAAGTAATTTTGAACAACATTTGAAGAAATAACTCTAACGCGTGGTACTATTCCTTTTCTAATTTTTCCTTTTATAAGTGCAAAATGTTCAGAACCATCTAATAAATTTTCATATATTCTTATTAAATATTTTTTTTCTTTAACTTCAATATTAGATTTTTTTTTAAGTTTAATTAACTTTTCTTTCTTTAATCTATAAGCAATAAGGTCATCAATTCTACCAATTTTTAACTTATGTTTTTTTGCAAAATTATGTAATTTTTCACCACGGGCCATAGTTCCATCTTCATCCATAATTTCACAAATTACTGCAGAAGTATTTTTTTTAGCCAATTTAGAGATGTCAACAGATGCTTCTGTATGACCTGCCCTAACTAAGACTCCACCGTCTTTTGAAATTATAGGAAAAACATGACCAGGTGATACAATATCTTTTTTTAAAACATTTTTATTTGTGGCAACTTTAATTGTCCTTGACCTGTCTTGAGCCGATATACCAGTTGTTACACCCTTCTTCGCTTCGATGGAAATTGTAAATGCAGTCTGATTTCTAGACTCGTTAACAGGAGACATATATGATAATCCTAATTTTTTTGCTTGAACACTATCTAGAGTTAAACAAATCAAACCTCTTCCATATTTTGCCATAAAATTAATTTTTTTTGGATTAACATCTGATGAACAAAAAACTAAATCACCTTCGTTTTCTCTATTTTCATCATCAACTAAAATGTACATACCACCCTTTTTTGCTATTTTAATTATAGATTCTATTGAGCTAAATTTTTTATTTTTCATTAAAATATTTTTTTACATATTTTGATAAAATATCAATTTCGATATTTACCAAACTATTCATTTTTAATTTAGATAGATTTGTTAATTTATATGTATGAGGGATTATCCATACTTCAAAACCATTTTTAGTAATTTTGGAAATTGTTAAAGATACACCGTTAATTAAAATAGATGCTTTTTCAATTAAGTTTTTTTTTTGTTTACTATTTGCTGAAAATTCCATCTGATAGGATTTATCAATTAATTTAATTTTTTTAACTTTCGAAACATAATCTACATGACCTTGGCATATATGACCTGATATATTTTGACCCTTTTTAAGTGGAAGTTCTAAATTAACATTATCTCCCTTGGTAATTTTTTTAAATTTACTTCTATTAAGGGTTTCACTTGATAAGTAAAATTCTAAAATATTATTTTTCTTTGATATTAGAGTTAAGCAAACACCGTCACATGAAATAGAAATACCTAAGTCTTTAGATCTTACTGGGAGACTTGATTTAACAAATAAATTAATACCTTTTTTTCTTTTAGATAATTTATATACTTTTCCTTGGTTAAATATAATTCCATTAAACATTTTAATAATACCTTATTATTTTATCACCATCTAAAAAAGTTTCGATATTTTCTTTCCTTTTAAAAAAATTAATTTTTTTTTTGAAATTTGAAAATTTGTTTTTTCCTAAATTTCCTAATTTATTTTTACTTTTAAATAAATAAAATTCATTTATCAATTTGTCTTTTAAAACACTTTTAGTCAATGCCTTTCCACCTTCAATTATAATTGATCCAATTCCAAATCTATAAGCTTTTAAAAAAACTTTCTTTAAGTCAATATTATTGTTGGTATCTAGGTTTGTATAACTGAGTCTGATACCTCTTAATTTGAAATATCTTAATTTTTTTTTATCTTTGGTTGAATGAAAGATAATAGTGTTTTTTTTGTTTTTATCAGTGATTACAGGTGACTTTTTATTAATTTTTAAATTTTTATCAATAATCAATCTTTTTGGAGAAAATTTTTCTAAACCATTAATTCTACAAGATAATTTTGAATTATCAGAATTAGCAGTTTTAGATGAAATTAAAATTGAGTCAAAATTATACCTTAGAATATGTGATACATCTCTTGAATGCTGGTTGGTTATAAATTTATTATTTGTTGACATATAATAATCGCTCGAACAAGCTATTTTAGCAGCAATAAAAGGTTTTTTGTTATTTTTGTGTTTAAAATAATTTTTATAAATTTTTTTACTTTCAGATTTTAATAATCCTTTTTTAACTTTAATTTTATTTGAGATTAAAAGTGAGTATGCTTTGTTAGAGGTTCTTTTGTCTATATCGTTAGATGAATAAATTACTCTTTTAATTTTTGATTTAACAATTTCATTTGTACATGGTGGAGTCTTTCCATAATGAGTACATGGTTCCATTGTAATATAAATTGAAGAATCTTTAAGTTCATTCATTTTACATTTATTTATAGCGACAGTTTCTGCATGTGGTCTTCCACTAAATCCTGTTTGACCAAAAGATATAATTTTTTTATTTTTTACTATTACGCATCCAACAGATGGATTTAATCCAGTTAAACCAATTCTTTCTTTAGCTAAATTCATGGCAATACCCATGAAATACTTATCTAAATTGTTTGATTTAACTTTTTTTGAAGACATCAATTTTATCTACGAATTGAATAAAATCTTTTTCTTCTCTAAAATTTCGATAAACTGATGCAAATCTAACGTAGGCTACAGGATCTAAATTTTTTAAACCATCCATAACCATTGTGCCGATAGTATTTGAAGCTATTTCACTTTGACCCAATTCCTCTAATGATCGAGATATATTTGTTATAAATTTTTCAACTGTATCAGTATCTATTGGTCTTTTCTTAAGTGCAATGTATATAGATTTCGACAATTTTTCTCTATCAAAAGGTGATTTTCTTCCATTTTTTTTAACCACCATCATTTCTCTAAATTGAACTCTTTCAAAGGTAGTAAATCTTTCGCCACAAACACATAATCTTCTTCTTCTAATTGCTGTGCCGTCTTCAGTAGGTCTTGAGTCTACAACTGAAGTTTCTCCTTTTTTGCATATTGGGCAAATCATTTTCTTAAATTCTTATATATTGGAAATGATGAACAAAGTGAAACAACTTCTTTTCTAACTACATCTTCAACTTTACTGTTATCATCTGGGTTTTTGGACAATCCATCAATTACTTTTGTTATTAGCCTCCCTACTAATTCAAATTCCTTTAATCCAAAACCTCTTGTTGTAGCTGCTTGAGATCCAAGTCTAATACCAGATGTAATCATTGGACTTTCTGAATCAAAGGGAATGCCATTTTTATTACATGTTATATTTGCTCTAGATAAACTTTCTGCAGCTAGATTTCCTTTAACATTAAAAGGTCTTAAATCTACTAACATTAAATGAGTATCTGTACCTCCAGAATAAATTTTAAAACCATTATTTTTTAAAGTTTCAGATAAAATTTTTGCATTAGCTAACACTGATTTTATATAATCCTTAAACTCAGGCCTTAGTGCTTCTAGGAAACCTGCAGCTTTTGCTGCAATAATATGCATTAAAGGTCCGCCTTGGTAACCAGGAAAAACTGCAGTATTAATTTTTTTAGCTATATCTTCATGATTTGTTAAAATAATACCACCTCTTGCACTTCTAAAAACTTTATGTGTAGTTGAAGTTACAACATGTGCATATTCGCATGGATTAGGATAGCCCTTTCCAGCAACTAAACCTGAAAAATGGGCCATATCGACCATAAGATATGCTCCGACTTTGTCAGATATTTCTCTAAATCTTTTAAAATCTATAACTCTTGAATATGCACTTCCACCAGCTATTATAAGCTTAGGTTTATACTCTAATGCTAATTTTTCAACATGATCATAATCAATAAGTTCAGATTCTTTATCAACATCATAACCTATAGGATTAAACCATTTTCCTGACATTGATATTTTTAATCCATGAGTTATATGACCACCAGAATTTAAACTCATACCCATAAAAGTATCACCAGGTTTAAGTAGGGCTAAAAATGTAGCACCATTGGCTTGAGCTCCTGAATGAGGTTGTGAATTTGCAAACTTACAATTAAATAATTTTTTTAATCTTTCATTGGCTAGATTTTCTGCAACATCAACGTGTTCACATCCATTATAGTATCTTTTGCCAGAATAACCTTCGGCATATTTATTTGTTAATACAGAACCTTGAGCTTCTAATACAGCCTGAGAAACAATATTCTCAGAAGCAATTAATTCAATATGCTCTTGCTGTCTTTGCAACTCATCGTTAATAGCTTTATACAAATCTGGATCAGTTTTTGATAAACTATCTTCGAAAAAACTTTTATATTGGTCATTTAAATATTTACTCTCACTAGACATAATTAAATTTTTCTAACTCTTCTTAAGTGTCTTCCGCCTTCAAATTTTGTACTTAAAAAAATTTTTATTAGACTGATAGCTTTATTTTTATTAATCAATCTTTCTCCCAATGTAATGATGTTTGCATTATTATGCAATCGAGATAATTTAGTATTTTTCTTGCTGTAGCATAGAGCTGCCCTCGCATTCTTGGTTCGATTTGCTGCCATAGACATACCCATACCAGACCCACATACAAGAATACCAAAATTTAGTTTATTGGAGGCGACTTTTTTCGATAACTTTTTAGCAAAGATTGGATAATCAACAGATCGATCTGTTTTTGGACCTAAATCAATAACTTTATTTGATTTTGATAATTTTAAAACAATATATTTTTTTAAATTAAACCCAGCGTGATCTGATGCAATAAAAATTTTCAATATTGCTATTATAAACTAAATTTAGTTAAATTTGTAGTCCAAAACACAAGCTACTAAATGAACTCTATTTTCTTCACCTCCATTAAAAGCATTGTGGTATTTAAGATTATTTGTAACCCAAACTGAACCATCTGCTGGCATGTGGTGAGCTCTTTTATCTATTACCATTATTGCTCCTGGATTTGTATATATTGGGATATGTAGTCTTGGCTCTGGATCTCTGTGCCAGCTTAAAGTTGACCTAGGTTCTTTTAATAAAAGTCTAACTCTACCTAATTTATATTTTTTAGATAATTGTTCATAAACTTCTTTGAAGTAAGTATGTTCAAAATCTTTAACAAACTCTGTATATTTACTCTCGTCGATCTTTACATCTCTTGATACTTCAACACCAGTCGAGTCGGGTTTTGTCCAATAGACACCTCTTACTTTGCTCCCTTTAATAGAATCAGGATCGCCTGGTATTTGATTTAAAGAAATAGCTGCAAAATGCGGAATTCCTAGGCTTGTATCAAAGCCTTTTATTTTTAAAACTTCATTGCATGCGTTTCTGAGTTTATCTACATCGAAATTAATATCTTGCTTTTGAAAATCGCCTGATAATTTAGCAGATTTTATTTCAGTTAGTGATGTAACGTTATTCATATGCTTAAATAAGTACTTTATTTATAATTATAATACATATAACTTTTGTCGCATATAAAAATTTATTGAGAATGATTATCACAGGAAAATATCCCAATTTGAGACTTAGAAGAAACAGAAACTCAGATTGGTCACGAAGATTGGTTAGAGAAAACACTTTATCTGTTAATGATTTGATTCTTCCAATATTCCTTGTCGAAGGTAAAAATAAAAAACAATCTATTAAATCAATGCCTGAAATATATAGATACAGTATTGATAGACTTTCAGAGGTTGTGGATAAAGCTGTATCAAACAGAATTCCTATGGTCGCACTATTTCCTTATACTAACTCAAAATTAAAAAACAATAATGGAACAGAATCGCTAAATGAAGATAATTTAGTTTGTAGAGCTATTCAATATATTAAAAAAAAATATAAAAACTCAATTGGTATTATGTGTGATGTGGCTCTTGATCCTTATACATCTCACGGTCATGATGGATTGTTACATAAAGGTAAAATATTAAATGATGAAACTGTTGAAATTTTAGTTAAACAATCTTTACTTCAGGCACAAATGGGTTGTGATGTGATTTCACCATCAGATATGATGGATGGAAGGATTGGGGAAATAAGAAAAAGTTTAGATAAAAATAAATTTAAAAATGTTCAAATATTATCTTATGCAGTAAAATTTGCTTCAAGTTTTTATGGTCCTTTTAGAAATGCAGTAGGATCCAATAGTTTGCTTAAAGGAGATAAAAAAACCTACCAAATGGATTATAGTAATAATTTAGAATCTTTAAGAGAAGTAGCATTAGATATAAAAGAAGGTGCAGATATGGTGATGGTAAAACCTGGAATGCCCTATCTGGATATTATTAGAATGGTAAAAGATAATTTTAAAATTCCAGTTTTGGCATATCAAGTTTCTGGAGAGTATAGTCTAATTTGTAACGGAATAAACAAAGGTATAGTCGATAAAAGTACTATAATTGAAATATTAACTGGATTTAAAAGAGCTGGTGCTAATGCAGTAGTAACATACTTTGCAAATAAAATTGCAAAAAATCTAAAATAACAAAATTATTCTTTTATTGAATTCAAAAACTCAATTCTAGATTTTGGATGAGGCATATTGTTTGGCTTTAATATAGACTTGTCTAAATAATCACTAACTAACTTCAAACCTTTAAATATTTGATTAAAATCGGTAACTTCATTATTTTTCTCAACTAGGAAATTTGGTATATATTTTTTTTCATTGTTGCTTGAAACAAAGTAAAATTTTTTATCATCAATAAACTCTTTATTAACGATATTTTTTAACTCAAGGTCGTAACCTATTAATTTTAATAACTCTAATTCCCAGAAGATTAATTTATTAATCCAATTTTTATCTTCTAAAAAATTATAAAAATTTTCTATAAGTTTAAATATTTTTACGTTAACTTGATTATCTACTGTTAACAATTTGATTAAACTCATAGAAGATACTATGCATGAAAGTTTCTTTTTATCTTCAAAAAATAAAGGTGTTAAAATTCTTTCAATTTCTACATTTAAATAACCTAACTTATTTTCATTCTTAAAATTGTAATTAATATGAAACTTATTTCCTATTTGTAGATAATTTTTAATTTTTTTTGATGTTGCTCCATAGATCACTCCAGAAATTTTTCCATAATTTTCAGTAAAAAATTCAGCAATTACAGAATTTTCTCCAAATTTAATTTTAGACAATAAATATCCACAATCAGACCAAATCATTTTATGTTATCTAATAATTTTTTTGCAGCGTTTTGTTCAGCTTTTTTTTTTGAATCACCTGAACCTTCATATAGCTTTGTATCTTTTAATCTTACTGATATTAAAAATTTGGGTTTATGTCTAGGTCCTGAACTTGATACAAGTTTATAAATTGGTAGAGATTTAAATTTCTTTAATGAATATTCTTGAAGCTTAGTTTTAGAATCAATTATAGTTTCTTCTGACAAGTTGATAAAATTTTTCCACATATTTAAAATAAATTTTTCAGAAATCTCAAAACCTTTATCATAATAGATGGCACCAATTAGAGCTTCAATTGAGTCTGCAATTATTTTATTTTCTACTTTAGTGTTTGAGCTTTTGTTACCAAGTAATATAAATTTTTCCAAACCTATAAACTTGGCAACTTCTAAACATTTATTTTTATTTACTAATGAAGCTAATTTTTTATCTAGTATTCCTTCTTTTTTATCTGGGTATAATTCTATCAGTTTTTTTGAAATTACAAATCCTAATATTCTATCACCCAAAAATTCCAATTTTTCATAATTATTATATGGATCATAACTTTTATGTGTTATTGATTTTTTCAGATAATTTAAATCTTTAAATTTAATGTTTATTTTTTTTTGTAAAATATTAAGCTTATCACTCATTAATTAATTTTTTTAAAAAATCTATTAAATCGAATTATTTCTTTCCATTTCCAAAATTTAAATATGCTTCCTATTCTATAGTCTGATGAAAAAAATAAAAATTGTGCTTTTCCAATTAAATTATCTTGATGAACATAGCCAACAGCAGATAAAAATCTACTATCTTTAGAGCAATCTCTATTGTCACCAAGGAAAAAATAATGATTTTCTGGAACTAAAAATTTGTCTGAATTTTGAAAACTTATGTCAGATCTATATGCTGCCTTAAAAACTTTTCCATTAGGTAGTTTTTCTTTAAAAAGATTTACTTTAATTTTTTCATTTCCACAAAAAATATAACCATTTGATTTAATTGAGGTTTTAAATATTTGGTTATTATTAATATATAAATCACCATCTATGAATTGTATTTCATCACCTGGTAAGCCAATTAATCTTTTAATATAATCTGTTCTATTATCTGCTGGAGTTTTAAATACAACAACATCACCCATTTTTGGTTTTGAAGATAAAATTCTTCCATTGAAAATATTTGGACTAAATGGAAAAGAATGCCTACTATAACCGTAAGAATATTTGGTTACAAAAAGTCTGTCACCAACTAGTAAATTTGGTTCCATTGACGAGGATGGTATATAAAAAGGTTGTAATAATAAAGATCTAATTATTATGGCAATTATCAAAGCATAAAATAATGTTTTAAAATTATCAATTATTGAGCTTTTATTAATCATTTATGAATCACCGAAAAAGCAATAGAATATTTTTTTTCATCAGCTAAAGATAGGGAAATTTTAATTTTTTTAACTTTAAATTTAGAATAAATAAGTTTTTTTATCTTATTATTTAATTCGTAATGTGGTTTACCGTATTTATCATTAACAATCGAAATATCGTTAAAATTTAGACCTTTTCTAAAACCTGTTCCTATGGCTTTAGATAATGATTCTTTAGCAGCAAATCTTTTTGAAAAATAATTTGTTTTATCTTTAAATTTTTGTGATTGAGTAATTTCTTTTTTTGAGAAGATTCGTAAAATAAAATTTTTATTTTTAATTAATTTTTTTACTCTTTTATTGTCAATGATATCAACACCAACTCCAATTATTTTCATTATTTTTTAATAAACATATTAATTTTTTTAATAACATTTTTTAAACCAATAGATACGGATTCTCCAATAATGAAATGTCCTATATTAAACTCTTTAATCTCCTTAATTTTTGATAAAATTTTAATTGTCTTGTAATCCATGCCATGGCCAGCATGAACTTCCATTCCTAAAGAATTTGCATATTTAGCGCATTTTTTAATTTTTCTTAATTCCTTTGTATAATTTTTTTTATTTTTAACTAAATTAGATATTTTTCCTGTATGTATTTCTATACAATTTGTATTAATTTTTTTTGAAAATATAACATCTTTTATTATTGGGTTTATAAAAAGACACGTTCTAATTTTCTTGCTATTTAACTTGCTTACAATAAATTTGATTTTTCTATAATATTTAATTACATTTAAACCACCTTCTGTTGTTAATTCATTTCTTTTTTCAGGTACTAGACAAACATAATTAGGATTATTCCTTATTGCAATTTTTACCATTTTATAGTTAGAAGCTATTTCTAAATTTAGCGGAATTTTTAATTTAGATAATTTCTTAAGGTCGTTATCTTTTATATGTCTTCGATCTTCACGTAAATGTATTGTAATAGAATCAGCTCCAAGAGAAATTGCATACTTTGCAAAATTAATTGGATTTGGATGTTCACCACTTCTTACATTTCTTAATGTTGCTATATGATCAATATTTACTCCTAAACGTTTCATTTTAGATGTCTGCTACCAGGTTTTGTTATTGGAATATTTTTTAAACTATTTGGCAATTCATTTTTTTTGAATGTTGGTATATTTAATTTAATCTGCGATATTATTTTTTTTTTTATTTTTAAACTTTTCTTATCAGATCTATCAATTATACATGCAAAGCCAATAAGTTTTGCTTTTGATTTTCTGATTAGTTTTACACACTCTAAACTAGATTTTCCTGTAGTTATTACATCTTCGATAATAATTACCCTTGAATTTTTTTTAATCTTAAATCCTCTTCTTAATTGAAATTTACCTGATACTCTTTCACAAAAGATCGTTTCTTTTTTTAATAGTTTTCCAATCTCATATCCAATTATTATACCACCCATTGCTGGTGATAATATTAGATCTATTTTTTTAAATTTTTTTTTAATTTTTTTACTGAGTGATAAACAAATTTTTGAAGCTAGATGCGGCTGACTTAATAATTTAGCACATTGAATATAATTATATGAATGTAAGCCTGATGATAAAACAAAGTGTCCTTCTAATAGAGCATTAGTTCTTTTTAAAACCGCTAAAGAGTTTTTTAATGAAAGCATATTTTTTATTTTTGTGTCTTATAATTTTGAAGTTATATTCTTTTTGTTTTAGCTCACTAATAAGTTTTGTAAAGTTTTTCAAATCATGAATTATGAGATTAAATCTAAAATTGATAGCTTTTTCAGTTTTTTCAACCATTTCTACACTTGAAATATTAACATTATTTTCTCCTATCATTGTGGTTACATCACCAAGTTTTCCAGGTTGATCAATTAGAGAAATCCACAATGTTGTATTATATTCTTTTGATTTAAGTACTTGAGCATCATCTTTATTTTGCCAATATCTTTTAATTGAAGCTCTTGCTTTTCCTGTTTTTGTTGTTGTTAACCAATGCAAAGATGGTGTGGCTTTCTTTGATGTTAATATTTTTACTACATCTCCATTAATTAAAATACTTTGTAATGGACTATCTTTTCCATTTATTTCACAGCCTATCGCAGCATCACCGATTTTTGTATGAACTGCATATGCAAAATCTATTGGTGTAGCTGCCTTGGGTAATTTTATAATCATACCTTTTGGAGTGAAGCAAAAAACATTTTCCTGGAACATTTGTAGTTTTGTATACTCAAAATAATGCTCGGGATTTTCGTTTCTATCAATAATCTCAACTAAATCTTTTAACCAATCATATTCTTTCCAGGTTAAAGAATTAAATTTTTCTGATGATTTGTATTTCCAATGTGATGCTATACCTCTTTCTGCAAATTCATGCATAGGTTTAGTCCTAATTTGAATTTCAATTGGTCTTTTATTTGGTCCAATTATTGCTGTGTGTATAGATTGATAATTATTTATTTTAGGTGATGAAATATAATCTTTAAATTTACCAGGTATACAATTATATTTTGAATGAAAAACTCCTAAAGCTTTATAACAATCATCAATACTATCTAAAATAATTCTAAAACCAATAATGTCAGTTATTTGTTCAAGTGAAACTCTTTTTTTTTGTACTTTTCTCCAGATTGAAAAAGGAGTTTTTTCTCTTCCTATAATCTCAGATTTTAAGTTATGTTGATTTAAAATATCCGTAAATTCAAAAGATACATTTTTAAAACTTGTGGACATGTTTTCTTTTATTTCATCAAGTCTTTTTTTGATCAATTCTCTAGCTTCAAGATTTAACACTTGAAATGAAAGATCTTCCAACTCATCTCTTATCCTGTTCATTCCCATTCTATCAGCTAAGGGAGCGTATATTTCCATTGTTTCTTTTGCTTTACGTATTTGTTTTTCATTATTTGTAACAAACTTAATTGTTCTCATATTATGTAATCTGTCCGCAAGTTTTACGAGAAGAACTCTAATATCTTTTGATGTGGCTAAAATTAATTTCCTAAAATTTTCAGCTTTTGAATTTGACATAGCTTGATTTTCAAACTCTGAAATTTTTGTGACACCATCTACTAAGTCGGCAACTTCTAAACCAAATTCATCTTTAATAGTCTGATATGTAGCATATGTATCTTCAATAGTGTCATGGAGAAGACCGGTTGCTATGGTCGCGCTATCTAGTTTTAATTCTGTTAGAATATTAGCTACAGCAACAGGATGAATAATGTATGGGGAACCTTCATCTCTTTTTTGCTTTTCATGTGCTTTTAAAGCAAAATTATAAGCTTTTGTTAAAGTTTCGGGATTTAAAAACCTATTATAAGATTTAACTTTGGTTATTAATTCTTCTGAATTTAGCATTAATAAATTATATCATTTATTTAAATTTGTTTAATAGAGTAAAAACAAGAATCTTCTAATTTTACTATCAAATCCTTAATTTTTGTTTTTTTTATTGGATGTTTCCAATTTTTTTCAATCTCAAACAAAGGAAATAAAACAAAATTTCTATTATGAAGTCTTGGATGGGGTATTATAATCTTACCATTATTAGCATATAATTTGTAAATTCTACCTTTGTAGTCAAGAATATCAATATCACAAGTTCTTGGACTATTGCGCAAAGTTTTTTTTCTTCCAAGTTTTTTTTCAATATCTTTTATTATAGAAAATAAATTTATTGGTTTTAATTTTGTAATAATTTTAATTACCACATTATAGAATTTTGGATCATTTTTGTTAGGCCATGCATAAGTTTCATAAATACTAGAACTTTTTACAATTTTTACTGAATTTTTTTCTAAAAAATATTTAGTATTTTCAATATTTCTTTTTTTATTACCCACATTGGATCCAATACTTAAATAAACTACATTAGCTTGATTTTCTGAAATATCTTGCTTTATCACGATTCCAATCTCTATTTTTTTTTGTTTGTCTTTTATCGTATTGTTTTTTTCCTTTTGCAACCGCAATTTCGATTTTTGCTTTGCCTTTTTTAAAATACATTTTTGTAGGCACCAAGGTAAATCCTTCAGTGTTTATTTTGCCTGCAAGTTTATTAATTTCTTTTTTTTTAAATAGAAGTTTTCGTTCATCTGTTGGATTATGATTTGAATAACTGGCTTGTTTATATGAAGAAATGTGAGAATTAATTAAATAAATTTCACCATTTTTTTCTATCGCATAAGAATCAGCAATATTAACTTTTCCAGATCTAATTGATTTAATTTCCGACCCTTTCAAAACAATACCTGCTTCAATTAACTCATGAAAAAAATAATTAAAGCTTGCTTTTCGATTTAAACAAATAATTTTTAAACCAGGGTTGGTTTTTTTTTTCATTAACTAATAAGTTTAGCTGATGATAAAGCTTTTTTAACTTCTTCTTGAGTTTCTTTTTTAATTTTTACTAATGGAAGTCTAATTTCATCATCACATAATCCTAAAAGTTTAGCTGCATATTTAACTGGTGCTGGATTGCTCTCAATAAATAGAGATTTATGTAATGGTTGTAGTATTTGATCTATTCTTTCTGCTTCTTTTATCTCATTATCAGATTTTGATTTTGAATATTTTTGCATATCTGAACATAATTTTGGAGCAATGTTAGCTGTTACGGAAATAATTCCTACTCCTCCTCTTTTGTTAAATTTAAATGCTAACCCATCCTCACCAGTCAGCTGTATGAATTCGGGACCTAATTTTTTTATTGTGTCGTCAAGTCGATTTAAATCACCAGTAGCATCTTTTACTCCAGCAATATTCTTAAGCTCAAATAACCTTGCCATGGTATCAACCGACATATCAATTACACATCTACTAGGTATATTATAAATTATAATTGGAAGACTTGTGTTATCATTTATGGTTTTGTAATGTTGGTATAAACCTTCTTGTGTAGGTTTGTTATAATATGGAGTAACAACTAGTGCTCCATCTGCTCCGGCTTTTTCAGCATGTTTTGTTAATGCGACGGCTTCCTCTGTTGAATTAGATCCTGTGCCAGCTATTACAGGAATCTTGCCTTTAGCCTCTTTAATACATAATTCGATTACTTTTTCATGCTCCCTATGATTTAATGTTGGAGATTCTCCAGTTGTTCCTGCTGGAACTAAGCCATTAGTATTGTTTTCTAAATGAAAATTAATTAATTTAATATAACTTTCTTCATCTAGATTATTATCTTTGAATGGTGTTATAAGAGCTACATTTGAACCTTTAAACATGAGATCTTATAACATAAATTATTAATGATTCATTAAATTTATTATGAAAAAAAAGCTTTTAAAATTTACAATAATTATTTTTATCTTCTTAAATGGTGCTTTTACTGTACATGCCAATGAGAAAATTATTCTTCCAGAAAAAAAACCAGTTGTAACTAAAGATCAAACCCTAAATAAAGTAGCAAATTATTTAATTCCAACGAAAAAACCTATTTTAAATATAAAAAAAACCGAACCAAAAAAAGTTGAAAAATTAATTGTGGATGGTGAAATAATACCTCCAAACAAACCATTGTTTGTCAAAAAAGAAAAGTCAGTTAGAGCAAAAAAATCTAAATATTATTCAAAAAAAGATTATGAAATAGCAAAAGTGGCTATTAGAAATATGGAACAAAGAAAATGGACATCGGCTGAAAAAACTGCAAAAAAAGCAAGGGATAAATCAATATATAACTTTATAAGATGGAAACATCTTTTAACTACAGGAAATCAATTAGCCTTTTATGAATACAAAAGATTTATTGAATTAAATCCAAAATATCCAAGAATAAATAGAATAAAATATTTAGCTGAACACAAAATGTCTGTGAATGATTTATCTCCTAATTTTATTATTGGGTGGTTCCAAAAAAATCAACCTTTAAGTGGATTTGGCAAAATTATTTTAGGCCAAGCACATCTATCAAAAGGTAAATCTACTGAAGGAATTAAATTAATTAAAGAAGGATGGATCACCGCAGATTTGACTAGAAATGATATGAAGTTTTTTAGAAAAAAATTCAAGAAAATTTTAAATTCTAATGACTATATTAAAAGAGCTGATTATTTAGCTTATGAAAACAAATATTGGGATTTAAAAAGAATGCTAAGATATCTGCCAAAAGACTACCAGCTTCTTTATACAGCAAGACAACTATTAATGAGTAGATCGTATGGTGTAGATTCTGCAATAAGCAAAGTCCCAAAAAAATTTAAAAACGATCATGGTTTAAATTATGACAGATTAAAATGGAGAAGAAAAAGAGGAAGAGTTGATGGTTCACTCGAAATTTTGCTTAAAATCAAAAATACTAAAGAATATATGGTAAGACCTGATAAATGGTGGGTAGAAAGAGGAATAATAGGAAGATCATTAATTTATAAAAAAAAATATGAAACTGCATATAAAATAGTGAGTAATCATGCACTAACAGAAGGTTCAGAATATGCAGAGGCTGAATGGATGAGTGGATGGATTGCATTAAGTTTTTTAAAAGATCCTATTTTAGCTGAAAATCATTTTTTAAATTTCTATAACAATGTTGGTTACCCAATAAGTTTGTCTAGAGGTGCTTATTGGTTAGGCAAAACTTATGAAAAAATTGGCAAAAAAGATTTAGCTGTACAATGGTATGGGGAATCCTCTAAATTTTTAACTACTTATTATGGTCAGCTTTCACATTTAAAAATTAAACCGAATAAAGAAATAGAATTAAACAAACTTATGGAAGTTGACAAAGAATATGCAGAAAAATTTTATAAGAAAGGTATAGTTAAAGTAATTCATTTATTAGATGAATTAAATAAAGACAAATATACCAAGCATCTTTTAAGAGGCCTGGCTAATGATAATATTTCTTTAGGTAGTGAAGTTTTGGCTGCAAAGCTGGCCTCAGATATATCAAGATTTGATTTTGCAGTTCAAATCTCAAAAATTGCATCCTATGAAAAAAGATTTCATAATAAGTATAATTATCCAGTAATAAGTACACCAAAAATTATTAATGGAAGAAAAATTCCTGAGTCTGCATTTATATTATCTATTATAAGACAAGAAAGTGAATTTGATACAAGCGCTCATAGTCATGCTGGTGCTCAAGGACTAATGCAATTAATGACCTACACTGCTAAAGTTGTTGCAAAACAAGCAAAATTGCCCTACTCAAAATCTAGATTAACTTCAGACCCAGAATATAATGTTAACTTGGGTTCTCATTATATAGCAGGATTAATTCTTGAATATGATGGTTCATATCCTTTTGCAATAGCTGCATACAACGCTGGGCCCAAAAGAGTTAGATACTGGAAAAAAATTAATAAAAACCCACAAAAAAAACAAATTGATTATGTTGACTGGATCGAATTAATTAAATTTAAAGAAACTAGAAACTATGTTCAGAGAGTTTTAGAAAATTATAATGTTTACAGATATATACTAGAACAAAAACCAATAAAACTGAAAGATTTTTTCAAAAACGATCCTTTGTATTAATCTTTTAAAGCTACCCACTTTATCTTCATTTCTTTAACTACATTATTATATTTTTTTATGTGTTCTTGTAATTCATTTTGGTCAATTTCATTATTATTAAGTAATTTTACATAATTATTTTCTAATACAAAATTAACATCTTTTATAATGAAGTTAACCCCATGTATTAATGCTAAAGGTGTATTGGCTGCATTCATCTTTTCCCATTTTTCATTTAAGTTTTTATCGTATAGTTGAAGACCAAGTATGGTGATTGGTCTTACGTGGGTAGGGTCAGATATAAAATCATCATGTCTTGGATGAGGAACTCTAATATCAACAATAGAATTGTTTTTGCAAATTCTATAAAGTTCTTTAATTATGTTATTGAAGACATCTGGATTTTGACCAATATGTTCTAAAACATGTGACAATAATATTTCATCTACAGAATTATCCTCAAAAGGATATGGAAATTTTTCTAGATTGTGAACTATATCAGGATTATAATATTGAAATTTATCAACATTAACATAGCCTTTTAATATCTTTGAGCCGCTTCCTAAATTTAGTTTCATATATAAATGTGGCGGAAAGGGAGGGATTCGAACCCTCGGTACATCTTTCGACGCACGACGAGTTAGCAACCCGTTGGTTTAAACCAGCTCACCCACCTTTCCGTTGATTACTGTGTAACTTGAAATCATTGAATATTCAATATTTATAAAGTAATTTTGTGCAAAATATGAAAAACAAATACTCAATATTTTCACTAATTAAGAATGCTTTTAGCTATCATGAAAACTGGCAAAGAGCGTGGAGAGACCCTGAGCCAAAAAAGGAATATGATGCAATAATTATTGGTGGCGGTGGTCATGGTTTGGCAACAGCATTTTATTTAGCCAAAAAACATAATATGACAAATATTGCTGTTGTAGAAAAAGGTTGGATTGGTGGTGGAAATACTGGAAGAAATACTACTATTATACGTTCAAATTATTTATGGGATGCTAGTGCAGGATTATACGACCACGCTTTAAAAATTTGGGAAGGACTATCTCAAGAGTTAAATTATAACGTAATGTTTAGTCAAAGAGGAGTTATGAATTTAGCTCATAATCTTCAAGACGTAAGAGATTTAAAAAGAAGAACTCATGCTAATAGATTAAATGGTATTGACGCTGTATGGTTAAATACTGAAGAAGTAAAAAAATTCTGCCCAATTATTAATACTTCACCTGACATTAGATATCCTGTTTTAGGAGGAACTTTACAAAAAAGAGCTGGAACCGCTAGACATGATGCCGTTGCATGGGGTTATGCTAGAGGGGCTGATGCTATGGGTGTAGATATTATTCAAAATTGCGAAGTAAAAGGTATTAAAAGAAATGGAAATAGAGTTGAGGGTATAGAAACAACAAGAGGATTCATTAAAGCAAAAAAAATTGGAGTAGTTGCTGCTGGTCATTCTAGTGTTATTGCGAATATGGTTGATTTAAAATTACCTCTTGAAAGTAAACCTCTTCAAGCATTAGTGTCAGAACCGGTCAAACCCATTATAGATACCGTAGTAATGTCTAATGCAGTTCACGCTTATGTAAGTCAATCAGACAAAGGAGAGTTAGTTATTGGTGCAGGAACTGATGCTTATGTTTCATATACACAAAGGGGAAGTCATGACGTTGTCGAAGGAACTTTAAAAGCAATATTAGAGCTCTACCCTATCTTCAGTAGAATGAAAATGTTGAGACAATGGGGTGGAATTGTAGATATTTGTCCAGATGCTAGCCCAATAATTAGTAAAACACATATTAAAGGTTTATATTTTAATTGTGGTTGGGGAACAGGAGGATTTAAAGCAACACCAGGTTCGGGTGATTTATTTGCACATACTATTGCTAACGACGAACCTCATAAATTAAATGCAGATTTTAATATAAATAGATTTGTAAGCGGTGATCTAGTTGATGAACATGGAGCAGCTGCTGTAGCACACTAATGTTTTTAATTAATTGTCCTTATTGCGGTGAAAGAGATCAAAGTGAGTTTACTGCTGGTGGTGAAGCTCATATCGTAAGACCAAAACAACCTACTGAATTAAGTGATAATCAATGGGCAGAGTTCCTATTTATGAGAAAGAATATAAAAGGCGTTCAGTTTGAAAGATGGAACCATACTCATGGATGTAGAAAATGGTTTAATATGGTTAGGGATACATCAAATGATAAAATTTATGCTGTTTACAAAATGGGTGAAAAACCTCCAATAAAATAATGAATAAAAATTTAAGAATAGCAAATAATAAGTTTATTGATCAAACAACTAGAATATCTTTTAAGTTTGACGGAAAAACTCTATATGGTTTTAAAGGTGATACCTTGGCATCAGCATTATTAGCAAACAATATTCACCTTGTTGGAAGAAGTTTTAAATATCATCGCCCAAGAGGAATAATGGGATGTGGTTCTGAGGAACCTAATGCAATTGTACAAGTTGGAAATGATGCTTCAATGACAGAACCAAATTCAAGAGCAACTGAAATAGAGTTATATGAGGGTTTAGAAGTATCAAGCCAGAACTGCTGGCCAAGTGTTAATTTTGACGTGGGTGCTGTAAATAATTTTTTCTCTCCTCTTATACCGGCAGCTTTCTATTATAAAACATTTATGTGGCCTACAAATTTTTGGAAATTATATGAATTCTTTATAAGAAAATCTGCAGGTCTAGGTAAATCACCTACTGAACCGGATAAAGATATCTATGATCATAGATATTTGCACTGCGAAGTTTTAGTTGTTGGAGGAGGTATATCTGGAATAATGGCTGCCAAAACAGCAGCTAAAAATAGCTTAAATACTGTATTAATAGATGATAAAAATATCTTAGGTGGCACAACTCTTTTTCAAGAAAATGAATGCTTTAAAATAAATAATTCTTACTCAAATGATTGGTTAAAAAAAGAAATTGAAAGTCTAAAATCACTTAAGAATTTAACTATAAAAAAAAGAACATCTTTAGCTGCTTATCATAGCTACAATTATCTTTTAGCAAGAGAAAATTTAACAGACCATTTAGATTTGAATGAAAAAAAAGATAAAATTCGTCAAAGACTTTGGAAAATAAGGGCAAAAAAAGTAATTATAGCTACAGGGGCTATGGAAAGACCATTAATTTTCAATAATAATGATAGACCTGGAATTATTCTTTCATATTCTGTCAAAAAGTACATAGATTACTACGGAGTTAAATGTGGTCAAAAAGTATCTTTATTTACAAATAATGACACAGCTTATGAAACTGCCATCTCATTGAGTAATAGTGGAGTAAGTGTTAATTCAGTGGTTGATATAAGAGATAAAACTAATTCGTTAATAGTTAAACAAGCTGAAAAATTAGGTATTAAAATACATTGGAAGTCTTCAGTTGTTAATACAAATGGTTACAAAAAAATCAATTCTATTGAAATTATGAAATTGTCTGACGATGGCACTGCTGTTGTAGAGAAAAAAATAAAAGAAAAATGTGACTGCTTAGGTATTTCTGGGGGATGGACACCAAGAGTACATTTATTTACTCAGTCTGGTGGTAAACTTAAATTCAGAGATGAGGGTAATGTTTTTTTACCAGATAAAACAGAGTTGGATCAAATAAGTATCGGATCTTGTAATGGTGATTTCGAGCTTGATGAAGTAATAAAAAATTCAATCAATTTAACAAACAAATTTTTAAAAGTTAGTAATAATGACTATGAAAATTTAGAAATTGTTTCTTCAAAAGAAATTGATAAAAAAAATATTTGGCTTCTACCATCTGATAAACCTTTTGGAAAAACTAAAGCATTTTTAGATTTTCAAAATGACTCTACTGCAAATGATATAAAATTAGCTTTAAGGGAAGGTTTTAAATCAATTGAGCATGTAAAAAGATACACAACAACGGGTATGGCTACCGATCAAGGAAAATTGTCCAATATGCATGCACTAGGAATTATAGCTGAAACTACTGGTGTTAAAATAGGTAAATTGGGAACAACTACATTTAGACCTCCTTATACTCCATTAACATTTGGAACAATTGTTGGAAGAAATGTTGGTGAATTTTTTGATGTTATAAGAAAAACTCCAATGCATGACTGGCATATAGAAAATAAAGCTGAATTTGAAAATGTTGGACAGTGGAAGAGAGCTTGGTACTATCCAATAAACAATGAAAATATGCATGAAGCTGTGCAAAGAGAAAGTAAAGCTGCTAGAGATAGTGCTGGTATCTTAGACGCATCAACGCTTGGAAAGATTGATATTCAAGGTAGTGATTCATCTGAATTTTTAAATAGAGTTTATACAAATGCATGGTCAAAATTAGATATAGGAAAATGCAGATATGGACTTATGCTCAATGAAGATGGAATGGTTTATGATGATGGAGTTACAACTAGATTGTCAGAAAACCATTATTTAATGACTACAACAACAGGTGGTGCTGCTAATGTTCTTTCAAAACTAGAAGATTACTTACAAACAGAATGGCCTGAATTAGATGTGTATTTAACTTCAGTTACTGATCACTACGGCACTGTAAGTATCTGCGGACCTAATTCAAAAAAAATTCTTTCAAAAGTAATTCCTAATCTAGATCTGTCTAATAAAGAATTTCCACATATGTCTTTCAAAAACGCATTAATCGATAATATAAGATGTAGAGTAATGCGTATTAGTTTTACTGGTGAACATAGTTATGAAATAAATATTCAGTCATCATTTGCTAAATCTGTTTGGGAAAAATGCTTTGAAGCAGGAAAAGAATTTAATATCACACCTTATGGAACTGAAACGATGCACTTACTTAGAGCAGAAAAAGGATTTATAATCGCTGGTCAAGACACAGATGGAACAATGACTCCTGTAGATTTACAAATGGACTGGATAATCAGTAAAAAGAAATATGATTTTATTGGTAAAAGATCTTTATACAGAAGTGACACAATAAGAGAAGATAGAAAGCAGCTTGTTGGGTTACTAACTGAAGATCCTAAAGAAATTTTAGAAGAAGGTGCGCAAATCGTTGCTGAACCAAATAAACAGCCAATAGAAATGCTTGGTCATGTTACTTCAAGTTATTTTAGTCCAAATTTAAATAAATCAATTGCAATTGCTGTTGTAAAAAATGGTAAGAAATTGAAGGGTCAAAAAATGTTTGTTCCAATGCGAAACAAAACAATTAATGTTACTATAACAGATACAGTTTTTTTAGATAAAGAAAATAAGAGGTTAAATGCTTAATTTTAATACTCCAATTATTGGTACTAAAGAATATTCTGAAATAAAAATTTCTGAGATTGAGCCTATTCTTAAAATAAACTTGAGAGGAAAAAATAGGAATTTTATAACTAAAATTGGAAAAGAATTATCTATAATTACTCCTGTTGACCCTAATACATCATCAAGTAACGAAAGATTAAATCTTCTTTGGTTGAGTCCAGATGAATGGTTTCTTTACTCAAATGATAAGATTGACTTAAAAGATGCTAATTTATTAGAGGATAAACTTTTTAATGAAATTTCTAAACCAAAACTAGGTTCTGTTACAAATATTTCTGATCATTGGATAATGATTAACTTAAATGGTGCAAAAGTTTTTGAATTATTATCAGCTGGTTGTCCATTTAATTTTAATAATTTTAAAAACTCAAAAGGAACTGTAACGCAAACTTTGCTAAATCATATAGATGTGATTATTCACAATAAAAATTTTAATGATTTAAATTTATTTGTTAGAAGGTCTTTTTCAGCACATTTATGGTCATGGCTGAACGACAGCGCTAGATTTATTTAATTTAAGCTTAAAATAATAAATTATTATTAAAAAATAAGAAATTGAGAAAAACCAATTAATACCTACCCATAACCAGAAGAAAGTTTCAAAGCTCGCATTTATATATTTGGCAATATAAAATACTGCAATTGGGTTGAGAACATTTCTAAAAAAGTTAGAAATCATTGCATTTTCTGACTTTTTTAGGGCCATAAAAAAACCGTTTGATAGAAAAAAAACAGGGTAAGCAGGTAATACAAAAGCTGAAATTTTTAAATATCTTTTTCCATATTCAATTACTTCTGGGTCACTTGAAAAAAAACTTGTAATTACACTTGCGGATAAAAAAACCAAAGCTCCAGCTGTAACCATTATAATAAAAGCATATTTAATAGCGGTAAAATAAGTTTCTTTGATTCTAACAAGATTATTAGCTCCATAATTTTGGGCTATTATAGATATTATAGCTGTATTAATTCCTAGTATTGGAAGTAGAACAACTTGCTCTATACGTGTGCCAACACCGTAGCCTGCAACAGCATATTCACCAGATTGACCTACGTAAGTAAAAATTATTGCAGCGGCTAGAGCATAACCACATATTGATACAGAGATAGGCATAGACTGAAAAAAGATATTTTTAAAAAATAAAAATTTTGGAACTAAATATTCATTTGTAATATTTCTTACTCTTTCATTTTTAAAAACTTTAAATAAAATAATCAAAAAAGATACTAATTGAGAAATAATTGTAGCAATACCTATGCCCTTAACTCCAAAAGCAGGTATAAATAAAAAACCAAATATTAAAATAGGATTTAATATTACATTTAAAAGAAATGATAAAACTAAAACATTACGATAGGTTTTCGTATCACCTTCAGCATGAAGTAAAGAGTTTAAAGAAACAACTAAAATAAATAAAAAAGAACCTGAATAAATAATATTTGTATATTCAAGACCTAAATAAGCAACTTCTTCAGTTGATCCCATTAAAAAAAATACTCGCTCAGATAAATATAAACCTAGAAAAGTAATAAAAATAGAGATTAAAATTCCATAATAAATAATATGAGAAAAATAATTTAAAGTTTTTTTATTATCTTTTTCACCAATACTGTTTCCTATTAAAGATGTTCCAGCAACAGTCACTCCTATAGATGTGGCAATGATAATAAAATATATTGGAAAAGATTTACTTAAAGCCGATAGTGCTTCAGGAGATATTTTTCCTGCAAAAAAAGTATCAACAACATTATAAAGAGTTTGAAATAAAGTTCCTACCATAGCAGGAACAGCGAGTTTTCTTACTAGCTTAGGTATATTATCTTTTAGCAAATCCATATTTAAAATTCTTTTTGGAATATATGTTTTCTTCCAAGTTTTTTTGCAACATTTATTTGCTTTTGTCTCATTCTAAATCTTTCTTTTTGTGAGTTTGTTTGAGTATCGTGACAATTTGGACATGAAACACCCTCTTCATACTTAAGTGATTTTTTATCTTTAATCGATATCGGCTTTCTACATCCACTGCACATAGAGTAAGTACCAACAGCCAAGCCGTGCTTCAAAGAAATTCTATTGTCAAAAACATAACATTCGCCTTTCCACAAACTTTTGTTTTTTTTAATTTTTTTTAGGTAATTTATTATTCCACCCTTTAATTGAAATACGTTATTAAAACCTTTTTTTGCTAGATATATGCTAGCTTTTTCACATCTTATTCCACCAGTGCAAAACATAGCTATAGTTTTTTTTTTATCTAATTTTTTAAGATAATCTGGAAATTCTCTAAATTTATCAATTTCTGGATTAATCGAACCTTTAAATGTACCAACTTTATATTCAAATTTTTTTCTAGCATCAATCAATACTGTTTTTTTATTACTAATAAGTTTATTCCATTCACTTGGTTCTAGATGATTTTTTGTTTGTCTTTTTGATATTTTTATTCCCATAGGAACTACCTCATTTTTTATTTTAACTTTGCCTCTATGAAATATTTGAAATTTACTTTTAGATAAATTATGACTATCGAAGTTTACAAAATTAAAAGTTTTTTTAATCTTATTTAACACTAGATCTAAATTTTTTTTGGTAGATGATATTGTTCCATTAACACCTTCGTATGAAATGATTATTGTTCCCCTTACATTATATTTGCTGAAAATATCACTTAATAATTTTTTATTTTTTGTGATTTTATGAATTTTTTTAAACTTATAGAAACCAGAAATATAATACATTATAATTTTCTACAAACAGTTAGGCCATCACCTAAAGGAATAATTAAATTTTCAACTCTTTTATCTTTATTAACATAAGAATTAAATTCTCTTATACTTGCAGTTAACCTATCCTGTTTATTATTATCAACAACTTCACCATGCCATAAAACGTTATCTATTACAATTAATCCATCTTTGTTAATTAAATCTACTGAATGATTAAAATAATTTATATAATTTTCTTTATCGGCATCAATAAATACTAAATCAAATTTTTTCTTTTGATCATTTAAACTATTTAAACTTTCCAATGCTGGTGCAATAATTAATTTTATTTTATTCTCTTGAGCAGCTTTTTTAAAAAAATTTACTGCTGTCTTGCTAGTTTCTTTATTTTTATCTAACGCTATTACAGATCCGTCTTCTGGTAAAGCTAAGGCCATAGATAATGCACTTAATCCAGTAAAAGTACCGATTTCTAAAATTTTTTTTATTTTAGAAGATTTAATTATTAAATGTAAAAAATGACATTGCGATAATGAGATTTGCATTCTTTTAATATCTCCTAGTCCTTCATTATGTGTTATTATTTCTTTTTGAATGGGATGAAGTTTTGTTGAATTATTATTTATATATTCTTCAATTTCTCTATTAACTGTAAGATTTGAACCCATTCTACTTAAGTTTCTTTTTCAATATCTCATTAACAAGTTGAGGGTTAGCCTTACCTCCAGAAACTTTCATTACTTGACCAACAAAAAAACCAAATAGTTTTTCTTTTCCAGATTTATACTCTTTAACTTTATCTTGATTTTGATTTATTACTTTTTCTACAAGTTTTTCTAACTCCTTAGGGTCACTTTGTTGTTTAAGACCTTTTTCTTTGACTATATCTATAGGATTTTTATCTCCCTCAGCCATCATTTCAAAAACTGTTTTGCCAATTTTACCTGAAATTGTCCCATCTTTTATTAAATTGATTAATTTAGATAGATTTTTTGCGGTTATTGGGCTTTCTGTAATTTCTAAGTTTTTTTCATTTAATAAGGCAAATAATTCACCTGTAATCCAATTTGATGCAAGTTTAACATCAGAATTTTCTATTACAGTTTCAAAATATTTTGATGTATCTAAATCTGATACTAAAATATTTGCTTCATAAGAGCTTAAATTAAATTTTTCAATAAAACGTGATTTTTTTTGATCAGGAAGTTCTGGAATTTCTTTTTTAATACTTTCAACATAATCGTTGTCAAATTCAAGTGGCAATAGATCAGGATCAGGAAAATATCTGTAATCGTGTGCATCTTCTTTAGATCTCATTGATCTAGTTTCATTTTTTTTTGTATCAAAAAGTCTTGTTTCTTGATTAATTTTTCCACCCTCTTCCAAAATATCAACTTGTCTATTTGCTTCGTGCTCAATGGCCATTTGCATAAACTTAATTGAATTTACATTTTTAATCTCACATCTAGTTCCATATTTATCATCACCTTGTTTTCTAACAGATACGTTAACATCAGCTCTGAGCGATCCTTCCTGCATATTCCCATCACAAGTTCCCAAATATCTCATTATTGATCTTAATTTTTTTATATAAACATTAACTTCATCTGGTGATCTTAGATCTGGTTTACTTACAATTTCCATTAAAGCTACACCTGATCTATTTAAATCAACAAGTGTATTTTTTGGATCAATATCATGAATACTTTTTCCGGCATCTTGTTCTAAATGTAATCTCTCAATTCCAACAGTTTTTGATCCAGATGCTAAATCAAGAACAACAGACCCTTCTCCTACGATTGGGTCTTTATATTGAGATATTTGATATCCTTGTGGTAAGTCTGCATAAAAATAATTTTTTCTATCAAAAATAGATTTATTGTTTATTTTAGCATTTAATCCAATTCCAGTTTTTATAGCTTGTTTAATGCAGAATTCATTAATTACTGGTAGCATTCCAGGAAATGCGGCGTCAACTAAACTTACTTGTGTATTTGGTTCGCTACCAAACTTAGTAGGTGATGTAGAAAATAATTTTGATTTTGATAGTACTTGAGCATGAACTTCAAGCCCAATTACTACTTCATATTTTTTTCCATTTCTATCAATCAAAAAATCTTTACTCATTCATCCACCACTCTTTTAAATTAAATTTAAAATTTATTTTATCTTCCATGGAATAAGCTATATTTAAAATATTTTGTTCATCGAAGGATTTACCAATTATTTGTATACCTAGCGGATAACCTTTTTTATCTAACCCAGCAGGGATTGAAATTCCAGGTAAGCCAGCAAGGTTTACAGGAACTGTAAATATATCGTTTAGATACATAGAAACAGGATCGTTAGATTTTTCTCCAATTTTGAATGCAGAAGAAGGTGTTGAGGGCGTTAGTATTGCATCAACTTTTTGAAATACATTATTGAAATCGTTTTTAATTAATCTTCTAACTTTTTGTGCTTTCAAATAATATGCATCATAATAACCTGATGATAGAACATAGGTACCGATCATAATTCTTCTCTTTACTTCGTCGCCAAATCCTGCAGATCTAGTTTTTTCGTACATATCGATTAAATTATCACCTTCAGTTCTAAAACCATATTTTACACCATCATACCTTGCAAGATTAGATGAGGCTTCAGCTGGAGCAACAATATAATAAGTTGGTAATGCAAATTTTGTGTGTGGAAGCGATACATCAATGATTTCTGCGCCACAATCTTTTAAATATTTTTTTCCATCTTCCCATAGTTTTTCAATTTCTTCAGACATACCTTCAACCCTATACTCTTTTGGAATTCCGATTTTTTTACCTTTAATATTTTTCGATAAATCATTTGAATACATAGGTCTTTTAAAATCTACTGAAGTTGAATCATTATTATCAAAAGAACTCATTACTTCTAATAGTAGAGCTGCATCTTTAACATTTCTTGTCATTGGTCCTGCTTGGTCCAATGATGATGCAAACGCAACTATTCCGTATCTAGAACAACTTCCATACGTAGGTTTTAGTCCAACTGTTCCTGTAAATGATGCGGGCTGTCTTATTGATCCTCCTGTATCAGTACCTATGGTTGCTGGAGTTAATTTTGCTGCTAAGGCCGAAGCAGAACCTCCTGAAGATCCTCCTGGAACCAAATCTTTATCAATTGGACTAATTACATTTCCAAAATAACTTGTTTCATTTGATGAACCCATCGCAAATTCATCACAGTTTAATTTACCTAGAAGAATTGCACCATCATTCCATAAATTTTTAGTAACCGTTGACTCATATGTTGGAATAAAATTATTTAGTATTTTACTACTTGCTGTAGTTTTTACATTTTTTGTACAAAATAAATCTTTTACAGCAATTGGTACACCAGGAAGTTTTTTATTTAAATCAGGTTTTGAGTCAAACTCAGTAGATTTTTTTAAGGCACTATCGAATGTTTCTTCATTATATGCGTTTAAACTTCTAGATTTTTTTGATCGTTCAACATATGCTGATGTTGCTTCATTAGAGGAAATTTTTTTATTTTTTATATTTGAAACTAATTCTGATAAGCTTAGATCAATAATATTTGACATTATTCAACTACCTTTGGAACAACAAAAAAATCTTTATTTTCATCAGGTGAATTTTTAAGAATTTCTTCTCTTATATTTTTAGATTTGATTTCATCTTTTCTAAGTCTTAGTTTTGCTTCAACTATAGAGCTTAAAGGTTCTATATTTTCAGTTTTTAGTTCATTAAGTTGTTCAATCCACTTAAATATAGAATTTAAATCACTCTCTAATTTCTTAGCTTTTTCTTCATCTAATGAAATTCTTGATAATTTAGATATATGTTTAACTGTTTTAAGATCTATGCTCATATGATATTTAAATTAAGGGCAAATTATCATTAAATATAGAAATTACAATATGATGAACATTAGCGATATAAAGAAGCATATTAATAACAAATCTAGACTAATAGGAGTTGATATAGGTTCTAAAAGAGTCGGTATATCAATTTCTGATGAAAATAGAAAAATTGCTACTGCTCTAAAAACAATAAATTATGAAAATATTCAAATCTTAATCGATGAGTTAGAAAAAATAATTAATGAAAATAACGTTCATGCTATTATATTTGGAAATCCTAAAAATATGGATGGTTCAGAGGGCAGTTCATCCCAATCAGTAAAGGATAAAGTAAAATTAATATCGGAAAAAATTAAAATACCAGTATTTTTGTGGGACGAGAGACTTTCGACAATTGGAGCGTTCAATTTATCTAGTCAGCTAGATGTAAATGTTACAAAAAGAGTAAAAAATATAGATGAAAATGCTGCTGCCTTTATACTTCAAGGAGTTTTGGATTTTTTAAACAATTAAGCTTGCATTATTGATGCTCTATAGTTATAGAGTTGGTTTTAATGGCAAATGTAAAAAAAGCTATTAAAATCTCACAAAAACACCTACTAGGTATCCAGGATCTATCGATAACTGATGTTAATTTTATTTTATCTGAAGCAAAGCAATTTATTGCTCTAAATAAAAGTAAAAACAAAAAATTAGATGTTTTAAGAGGAAAAACTCAAATAAATTTATTTTTTGAACCATCAACACGTACGCAAAGTTCATTTGAATTGGCCGGCAAAAGATTAGGTGCGGACGTTATGTCAATGAATTTGAATAATTCTGCCATAAAAAAAGGAGAAACATTAATAGATACAGCAATGACTCTTAACGCGATGCACCCTGATATAATAGTAGTCAGACACCAGGACTCAGGAGCATCAAATTTATTATCCCAGAAAGTTAAATGTGCTGTACTTAATGCAGGAGATGGAAGAAGAGAACATCCAACTCAAGCATTGTTAGATGCGTTAACTATTATCGATAGAAAAAAAAAAATTGAAGGATTAAAAATTGCAATATGTGGAGATATAGTTCATTCAAGGGTAGCAAGGTCAAATATTTATCTACTAAATATGCTGGGTGCTGAAGTTAATATAATTGCCCCTTCAAATCTAATGCCAAAGGATATTGAAAAGCTCGGTGTTAACAGTTTTTCAAATATGAAAAAAGGCTTAAAAGATTGTGATATAGTTATGATGCTTAGACTACAAAATGAAAGAATGACTAGTTCTTTTCTTTCATCAAATAGAGAATACTATGAATATTACGGATTAACTCCAGATAAATTAAATTATGCTAAAGATGATGCATTAATAATGCACCCTGGTCCAATGAATAGAGGTATAGAAATCGATACTAAATTAGCTGATGACATAAATAAAAGTGTAATAAAAGAACAAGTCGAACTTGGTGTAGCAGTAAGAATGGCATGTCTTAAAATATTTTGTGAATGATGAAAAAAAAATACTTTTTAAATGCAAATATAATCGACCCTCAAAACTCTATAGATGAAGTTGGTGGCTTAATAATTGATGAAAATGGATTAATCGAGGCTGTCGGTAAAAAAGTAAATACAATTAATATACCTTCTAGAGAAAAATACATTGATTTAAAAGGTAAACATATAATCCCAGGAATTGTTGATATGAGAGTTTTTGTTGGTGAACCTGGTTTCGAATATAAAGAAAATTTTAGAACATTAAGTGAAGCTTCCTTGTCAGGTGGGGTAACATCTGTAGTAACAATGCCCAATACAAATCCTATTATTGATAATGTTTCAATAGTTGATTTTTTAAAAAGAAGGGGAAGAGATAAAGCTAAAATTAATATATATCCAACTGCATCTTTAACAAAAAACCTAGAAGGTACAAATATGACTGAATTTGGACTTCTGCAAGCTAAAGGAATTGTAGGGTTTACTGATGGATATAAAACAATTCAAAACACAAGATTGATGTCAAGAATTATGAGATCAGCATATGATTTGAATTGTTTGATTATGCAGCACGTTGAAGATAAAGAACTAGCAAAAGATGGAATGGTAAATGATGGAATTATTTCAACAAAACTAGGTCTACAAGGTATTTCTGATTTAGCAGAAAAAATTATTATTGAGAGAGATTTAACCTTATTGGAAGATTTTAATTGCAGATATCATATATCTCAAATTTCATCACAAAAATCTCTAGACGTAATCAAAAGAAGAAAAGAAAATGTTGAATTCACATGTGGCGTTTCAATAAACAATTTGTCATTAAACGAAAATGATATAGGTGACTTTAGGACATTTTTAAAATTATCTCCACCGCTGAGAACAGAGGATGACAGATTAGCCTTAATCAAAGGAATAAATAACGATTTGATTGATGTAATAGTTTCAGACCATAAACCTGAAGACGAGGAGCAAAAAAGACTAACATTTGCTCAGGCTTCAACTGGTGCTTCAGGAATTGAAACACTTCTGCCTTTGGCCCTAGAGCTCTATCATAACGAATCTATAAAACTAAATAAAATAATTAAAGCATTAACATGCAATCCAGCTAAAATTTTAAAAATAAATAAAGGAAATTTAAGCACTGGTAATAATGCTGATTTTTGCATACTTGATATAAATAAACCTTGGGTAGTTAAAAAAGAAAATTTAATATCAAAATCTAAAAATACTTCTATTGAAGGAAGAAAATTGCAAGGCAAAGTAACAAATACATTTGTAAAGGGAGAAGAGTTGTTTAAAAATTAATTATGGAATTAGTTCTAATTATTTCAATTTCCTACATAATGGGATCTATTCCTTTTGGCCTAATATTAACAAAAATTTTTTTGAATAAAGATATTAGGGAAATTGGTTCAGGAAACATAGGAGCAACAAATGTTTTAAGAACTGGCAATAAAGTAATTGGATATTTAACTTTAATATTAGATATTTTAAAAGCTGTGCTTCCAGTGTTATATATAAAGTTTAATTTTTCAGAATTAATTTATATTACATCGTTATCAGTGTTCATAGGACATGTATTTCCCGTTTGGCTTATGTTCAAAGGAGGAAAAGGTGTAGCTACATATGTTGGTATATTGATCTCTATTAATTATATATTTGGAATAGTTTTTGTTTTTTCATGGTTTTTAATTTTTTTTATTTCAAAATATTCTTCACTTTGCTCAATAATAGCAAGTTTAGTAATTCCAATTTTTGTTTTTTTAAATCCAAATTATGGAAATGAATATTTTTTTATAATAATGTTTGTTCTAATTTTATATACTCATAAAAAAAATGTTAAACGACTGATAAATAAAGAAGAATCTAAGACTAAAATTTATTAATTTGACTATTCATCTATTTTTTGTGTAGTTTCACTAATTATGAATCTTGTCATAGTAGAAAGCCCAGCAAAAGCTAAAACAATCAACAAATATTTAGGTGGTGATTATACCGTTTTAGCAAGCTATGGGCACATAAGAGATCTTCCATCAAAAAATGGATCTGTAGATCCTGAAGATAAATTTAAAATGATATGGGAAGTTGACAGTTTCTCAAAAAAATATTTAAAAGAAATTGCTGATGCTGCAAAGAAATCAGAAAAAATTATTCTTGCAACAGACCCTGATAGAGAAGGTGAAGCCATTGCATGGCATGTTAAAGAGTATTTAAAAGAAAAAAAACTTTTAAAGGATAAAAAAATTGAAAGAGTTGTTTTTAATGAAATCACCAAAAAAGCAGTTAATAACGGAATCGATAATCCAAGAAGTATAGAGGCCAATTTAGTTGATGCTTATATGGCAAGAAGAGCTTTGGATTATTTGGTTGGATTTAATATTTCACCTATCTTGTGGACAAAACTTCCTGGTTCTAAATCAGCGGGTAGAGTTCAATCTGTTGCATTAAGATTACTAACTGAAAGAGAGCATGAAATAGAACAATTTAAACCTGATGAGTTTTGGACTTTAAATATAAATTTTAAATCATCGAAAGGGGAAATATTAAATTCAAATGTTGTATTGCTTAATAATTCCAAAATTGAAAAATTCTCATTTAAAAACAAAGAAGATATAAATAATGCTATAGAATTAATTAAAAAATCAAAATACAAAATTTCAGATATAAGCTCTAAAATATATACAAGAAATCCTCTTGGACCGTTTACCACATCTACACTTCAACAAACCTCTTCTAGTAAATTAGGATTCGGAGCTTCAAGAACAATGCAAATTGCGCAAAGATTATATCAAGGTATAGATATTGAGGGTGATACAGTTGGATTAATAACATATATGAGAACTGATGGTACAAATATATCAAATGATGCGGTTAATGATTTTAGAAATTTTATAAAAGATTCTTATGGTGATAGTTATTTGCCTAAAGAACCTAATAATTATTCTGGTAAAAAAGCTAAAAATGCCCAAGAAGCACATGAGGCTATTAGACCTACTGATGTTACTAGAACACCAGAGTTGATGAAAAAATTCTTAAGTACAGATCAACTTAAACTATATGATTTAATTTGGTCTAGAGCGCTATCATCACAAATGGAACCTGCTAAATTTGATAGAAAAACTATTACAATATTATCAAATGATAACTTAAACCAATTTAAATGTTCTGGATCAACTATTAAATTTGATGGATTTTTAAAACTTACAAGAATTGATGAAAATGATGATGAAAAGATTCTACCAGATGTTATTAAAGAAGAAGTTACAATAAATGAATATATTGATGAACAACACTTTACTCAACCACCTCCTCGATATTCTGAAGCAAGTCTAGTAAAAAAACTTGAAGAATTAGGAATTGGAAGACCCTCAACATACGCAAGTATTATTTCAGTAATTTCAAATAGAGGTTATGCAGATGTTATTAATAAAAGATTTTTTCCTACTGATAGAGGAAAATTGTTATCAGCATTCTTAGAAAAACTATTTTCTAAGTATGTAGATTATGGTTTTACAGCTGGCTTAGAAGATCAACTTGACAATATTACTACTGGTAAAGAAGAATGGATCAAAGTTCTTGATAATTTTTGGAAGGATTTCAATATAAATGTATCAAATGTTAAGGAAAAAAGAACACGAGAAGTATTGGATTTATTAAATGAAAGCCTTGGTGAATTAATTTTTGAGTCTGATGAAAATGGAAAAATCAATAGAAAATGTAAATTATGCAATATTGGAGAATTAAGTTTAAAGAATAGTTTTAGAGGTGGAGCATTTATAGGTTGTTCTAATTATCCAGAATGTAAATTTACAAGACCTTTATCTAAGTCTAAAGCAAATGATCAGTTCGCACTTGCTGAACCTAAGTTCATTGGTCAAAATGAAAATGGTAAAGATATATATTTAAAAAACGGTAGATTTGGACCTTATCTACAATATCAAATGTTAGAAGATGAAACATCAGCCAAAAAGAAAAAGAAGAAGAAGAAAGAAAATGATAATTTAAAAAATGTATCTATACCTAAAGGAATAAACATAGATCAAATCGATTTGGAAAAAGCAAAATATTTATGTTCGTTGCCAAAAGTTATAGGTCAACATCCTGATAACGGCAAAGATATAACAATAAATTCAGGTAGATTCGGTCCTTATTTAAAATGTGAAAATAAATCTGCAAGATTAGAAAATATTGAAGAATTATTTACTATTGGTTTAAATAGAGCAATAATATTGATAGCAGAGGCAAAACCTGGAAGAATATCATCATCACTGATAAAAGATTTGGGAGAACATCCTGATGATAAAAAACCAATACGAATCATGAAAGGCCAATATGGTCCCTATATCAAGTATAAATCTTTAAACGCAACAATACCTGAGGAAAAAGACCCTTTAGAAATAAATGTGGAAGATGCATTAATATTAATTGAGAAAAGAAAAGAATACGATAGAAATAAAAAGAATAATAAAAAAAGGAAAAAATGATAAAAAAATTTGTATTTATATTCTTGCTTCTGAGTTTGGCCTCATGTGCAACAGTAAAGGAAAAAACTAGTGGTATGAAAGAAATGGGTAATATTGGAAAAGAATGCCCACCAAAAGATGAAAGAACTTTAAAACATATTTTTTGTAAAGAACCAAAATAAAATCCTTTAGTTTGAAATATGTCATTTGAAAGCAAAATAAAAGAACTAGGTATAGTTTTACCTAAGGCAGCAGCACCTGTGGGTTCATACGTAGCTACAAAAATAGTTGATAAGCTATTATATATATCTGGACAAATTTCAATTGATGAAAATGGTGAATTAATTAAAGGAAAAATTGGAAAAGAATTAAACACTGAGGACGGATACAAAGCTGCTCAAAGATGTGCCTTGAACATTACAGCTCAAGCAAAAAAAGCATGCAATGATGATCTATCAAAAATTAAATCTTGTGTTAAATTAACTGGATTTGTAAATTCATCCGATAATTTTGTTGATCAACCTAAAGTCATTAATGGAGCATCTGACACTATAGTGAAAATTTTTGGTGATAAAGGAATGCATACGAGAGCTGCAGTAAGTTCAAATAGTCTTCCTTTAGGTGTAGCGGTTGAAGTTGATGCAATTTTTGAATTGAACTAAATTATCTTCCGATACTGTAATAATTAATTTTATCTTTTTTAATTTTTTGAGGTGAATAAATATTTCTCATATCATAAATTGCAAACTTATTTTTTTTAACAATTTTTTTAAAATTAAGTAGTTTAAATTCATTCCACTCAGTGTGAATAATAATAAGATCACTTTTAAAACATGCTGAAGATATACTGTTATAAAATTTAACATTTTTAAATTTATCAAAATCTTTTTTCCTTCCTGATGGATCAAAATATTTTATATTAGCTCCTTTCTTATGTAACTTTGGTATCATATATAAACTAGATGCTTCTCTCATATCGTCAGTATTAGGTTTAAATGTAACACCTAAAAAAGTAATGTTTTTATTTTTAATTTTGTTATTTAATATTTTTTCAACTCGTTTTGTTAATAATAACTTTCTTTCATTGTTAGATTTTATAACACTTTTTATTATTGAAAGATTAGTATTAAAGTTATTAGCTGTATCAACAATAGCTCTTGTATCTTTAGGGAAACAAGATCCACCGTAAGCAGGCCCTGCACGCAAAAACCTATCACCTATACGTTGGTCCAAACCCATACCCACAGATACATCTTTTACATTAACGCCAGTTTTTTCGCATAAATTTGCAAGCTCATTAATATAAGAAATTTTTGTAGCTAAAAATGCATTTGATGCATATTTAATTAGTTCGGCACCTCTTCTAGATGTATTAAAAAACCTACTAGTTTTTTTAACAATCGGTAAGTACAAAGATTTAAGTATTTTAATAGCTCTCTTACTATCTGTTCCAACTACTACTCTATCAGGATAAATAAAATCTCTAATAGCTTCACCCTCTCTTAGGAACTCTGGATTTGATACTACATCGACAAGTTTTCTTTTTTTTAGATTTTTAAGGATTTTTTCTATTTTATCACCCGTAGAAACCGGAACTGTAGATTTTGTAATTATAATTTTATATTTTTTTATAGATTTTTTTAACTCTTTAGCAACCTGAAAAACATATTTTAAATCTGCTGAGTAGCCATTTTTTTTTGTGGGCGTTCCAACACATATAAATATAATATCAGAATTTGATACTGCATATTTTAGGTCTGATGTGAAGATTAATCTTTTTTGTTTATAATTTTTCTTTAATATTTCTTCTAAACCAGGTTCATAGATTGGAACTTCTCCTGAATTTAAAGAATTAATTTTTTTTTTATTATTATCTACACAATAAACAGTATTGCCTAAGTCAGAAAAACATACGCCGCTCACAAGCCCAACGTAGCCAGTACCTACCATACAAAGTTTCATATTTTTGAGATCTCGATTGATGATTTTATATAACCTTCGAATGTCCCACAATCTAAGTACTTCCCTTTAAAATTATGACCAACAAAAACTTCACCATCATATATTAATCTTCTTATTGAATCGGTGATATGTATTTCTCCACCTTTGCCTCTTTTTTGATTTTGCAATTTTTTAAATATTTTCTTTGGCAATATATACCGGCCGATAACTGCATTATTAGAAGGTGCTGATTTAATATTTGGTTTTTCAACAACATCATTAATATAAAAATTATTTTTATTTATATTATTTTTTTTTGAATATATACCCCATCTATCAACGGTCTTTTTTTTTATTCTCATACTAGCCATTACTGAACATTTTTTTTTTTTATGTATTAGAATCATATCTTTTGAGCAATTTTTCTTTATTATTAAATCATCTGGCAACAACATTAAAAAATATTTATCTTTTATTAAATTTTTTGTCTTTAATACAGCATCACCAGTTCCTTTCGGATTATTTTGGTAAACAAATTTTATTATTTTTTTATATTTTTTAATTTTCTTATACTCACTAATAATTCTTAAATCTTTTTTTTTTTTAATTATTTTTTTATAAAAACTATCGTTATAAAAATATTTCTTTATGATTCCTTTTTTTTTTGAGATTATAAAAATTATCTCTTTTATGCCGGCATCTATACATTCATCAATTATATACTCAAGACCTACTTTACCATTTATTGGTAAAAGTTCTTTAGCATAAACACTTGTTAAAGGTAGTAATCTTGTCCCTAATCCTGCTAGTGGTATTATTGCTTGTCTTATCATTAGAATGTATTAATTAAATGAAGTACCATAAATGATAATTTTTAAAAGTATAAATAAATTAAACAAAGAAGTTAATTTTAAGGCAAACATAGGTTTTGTGCCAACAATGGGCTCATTACATAATGGTCATATTTCACTTATTAAATCATCAAAAAAAAACTGCAAAAAGACCTTAGTGAGTATTTTCATAAACCCCTCACAGTTCAATAAAAAAAGTGACCTTCAAAATTATCCAAGAAATTTAAAAAAAGATATTAAGATTCTTAAAAAACTTAAAGTTGATTATTTATTAATTCCAAGAATAAAAGAAATTTACAAAAATAATAAGGATAAAAAAATTAAATTAAGTAAAAAAGACAAAATATTATGTGCATTGTATAGACCAGGACATTTTGAAGGTGTCTTGGCGGTAATTAATCAGTTTTTAAGAAAAATTATACCTAGCGTCATTTTTTTAGGTGAGAAGGATTATCAGCAGTTATTTTTAATTAAAAAATTTATTAAAAAAAAATTTAAAGTAAAAGTTTTTTCTTGCAAAACCATTCGTAATAAAAATAAAATTGCTCTATCT
>CACFVG010000002.1 GCA_902569725.1 uncultured Pelagibacteraceae bacterium
ATTCAGCCCAATGGCTTGTTTAAACAATTAAGACAAGTGCTTCCTAAAAACTCTGCAATAACTTTAGATGCAGGTACACTTTGTTTACAAGCGACAGATGCTCTTGAATATTATGACCCTCCATCTTTATTTACTCCTTTAGACTTTGGTTTGGTTGGTTTTTCTTTTGCCTGTGGTTTAGGTGTAAAGATTGCAAAACCTAATAAAAAAGTAATTAGCCTAATGGGAGATGGGGGTTTTGGAATGACAATTTCAGAATTAAGTACGGCTGTTGAATATAAGATCAATACAATAACTATAGTCATGAATAATAAAAGTTGGGGAGCTGAGAAAGCTTATCAAAAAGATTTTTATGGAAAAAGATACCTGGGAGCTGATATTAGCAGTCCACCTTTTGATAAAGTTGCAGAGCTATATGGTGCTAAAGGTTTTAAGGTTAAAAAAGTTTCAGAAATAAACCAAGCAGTTAGAGAAGCTTTAAAAATAAATAAACCTGTTGTCATTGATGTTGATGTAGATCCAAAAGCACTATACAGTTTTAGAAGAGATAGTTTTAAACATAGATCAAAAAAATGAAATTAGAATTAAGAAAGTTTACAAAATTTGTTGATAAGACATTTATTGAAGGTGGAAAAGAAGCAAAAGAACCAGTCTTGCTAGTTTCTGTTGCAGCAGTTTTTAAAAATCCTTGGGATGGTCAAGGATTTGTTGAAGATCTTAAACCTGTAATTTTAGATTTAGCTCCAAAGCTCGGTGATATTTTAGTTCCAGAATTAATAAAAGAAATTGGTTCTCCAGATAAAATTCTGGCTTATGGTAAAGCAGGAATTGTCGGTTTAAATGGAGAGATCGAGCACGCATCTGCTTTTATTCATACGTTAAGATTTGGAAATAAATTTAGAGATGCAGTGGGTGGAACATCTTATTTAAGTTTTACAAATATAAGAGGGCCTGCTGGATCGAAAATTTCTATACCAATGATGCATAAAACAGACTCTGGTTTAAGACCATATTATCTAACACATGAATTTACTATTCATGATGCTCCATTTGATAATGAAATAGTAATTGCTATTGGTGGAGCTTCTAGTGGAAGAGCACACGCAAGAACTGGTGATAGATATCAAGATATGAAAGAAATGGGCATTGAACCTAAATAATTAAATGATCAATGCTAAAGATTCAAAGAATACTTTTTATATTCTAAATAAAAAAGAAAATACTCCAATAGTTTTAATCCACGGCGTAGGACTTAATCATAAAATTTGGGAGCCTCAGATTAATTCATTTAATAATACTGTCTTGGCATATGATATCTTGGGACATGGAAACACACCCTTAACAAAATCACAAATAAGTTTTGATGATTTTTCATTACAATTACTAAATTTAATTGATGAACTAAAGTTTGAAAAAATGCATTTAGTTGGTTTTTCAATTGGTTCATTAATAGCAAGGAATTTTGCCTCAAAATATAATAATAGATTAGAGTCTTTAACTTTGCTTTGCTCAGTTTTTAAAAGAAGTAATGAGCAGCAACAAATAGTAAATGATAGATTTGAATTATCAAAAAAAAGTAGATCTTTATCAAAACAAGCTCTTAAGAGATGGTTCACAGATGATTATATAAATAAAAATCCAAATATTTATGAAAAAATTTGTTCTATGCTTGCAGAAAATGATATGGAAAATTTCCTAAAAGTTTATGAACTTTTTGTTAAGCACCAAGATAATGAAATATTTGAAAATATAAAAACTAAAACATTAGTTATGACTGGAGAAAATGATATTGGATCAACACCGGAAATGTCCCAAAATTTAAGTAAAAAAATCGCTAATTCTAAAGTTAAAATAATAAGCAATGGAAAACATCTCTGTAGTATTGAGTGTGCAGATGATGTAAATAACGCTATTAAGGAACATATAAAAAATGACTAAACTTAAGCAATATAAAATGTTTATCGATGGAGAATGGGTAGACTCTGATACTAAAAAAACTTTTGAAACTTTAAATCCAGAAAATAATAAGCCATGGGCTGTAGTTCCTGAAGCAAGTGCAAATGATGTTGATAGAGCAGTGAAAGCAGCACAGAAAGCATTTGAAGGAGAATGGCCAAAGTTACTTCCACGAGAAAGAGGAAAATATTTAAGAGCAATAGCGGATAAACTTAGAAAGAATGCTGAGTTACTTGGAGAAATTGAAACTATTGATACTGGAAAATTGTTTAGAGAAACAAAAAAGCAAGCAAACTATATTGCAGAATATTATGACTATTATGCTGGTATGGCGGATAAAGTTGAGGGAACAGTTTTACCCATAGATAAACCGAACATTCAAGCAATAACTACGAGAGTTCCAATAGGTGTTATAGCTGCAATTATTCCTTGGAACTCTCAGATGTTATTAACAGTAACTAAGCTGGCTCCAGCTTTAGCAATGGGAAATACTGTTGTTATAAAGTCGTCAGAGCTAGCGCCTGCAGTACTATTTGAATTTGCAAAATTAGTTGAAGAAACAGGAATGCCAAAAGGTGTTGTGAATGTTATTACAGGTTATGGTGATCCATGTGGAAAGGCTCTAACAACGCATAATTTAGTTGAAAAAATTGCTTTTACAGGAGGTCCTGAAACTGCAAAACACATAATTAGAAATTCAGCTGAAAATTTATCAGAAGTAAGTTTGGAGCTCGGAGGAAAAAGTCCAGTAGCGGTATTTGAAGATGCACATCAAGAAAATGCAATAAATGGGATTACCGCTGGAATTTTTGGTGCAAGTGGCCAAAGTTGTATTGCTGGTTCAAGACTTTATTTACAAAAAGGAATTTATAATGAATTTCTAGATAAGCTTGCTGCAAGAGCAGAAAAAATAAAAATTGGTGCGCCTATGGATCCTGAAAGCGAAATGGGTCCAATTGGTAATTTTAAACAATTAGAAATAATAGAAAAAAATATTAAATTAACTGTAGAACAAGGTGGAAAAATTAAATGTGGAGGTAAAAGACATCCATTTTCAAATGAAGGATACTATTTTCCTCCAACAATAATTGAGTGTGATAATCATAATCTTCCCACTGCAGAAAATGAACTTTTTGGTCCAGTGCTATCTGTAATGAAATTTGAAAATGAAGAAGAAGTAATAAATAAAATGAATGATAACCAATACGGTTTATCATCTGGAGTTTATACTAGTGACTTCTCAAGAGGTATGAGAGTTTCAAAAGCAATTAGAGCTGGGATTACATTTGTAAATACTTATAGACTAATATCTCCATCTGCTCCATTTGGAGGAATGAAAGATAGTGGCTACGGTAAAGAAGCAGGTATAGAGTCTATAAAAGATTACACAAGAGTAAAAACAACTTGGTATTATACTTCAGATAAACCAACTCTTGATCCATTTTCAATGAGATAAAATTGTCTTTTAAACATACAGCAATAATTGTTCTGGTAATGTTTTTTTTAGGAAGTGCATATCCTTTGGGTAAATTTGGTTTAAATGCATCTGTTAATCCAATTTTATTTGGAGCTTTAAGAATGATTATAGTTTTTTTGTGCCTTATACCTTTCTGTAAAATAAAAATTCCTCAAAAAAAATATTATCTACCTCTTTTAGGATTTTCAATATGTATGGGTGCAGGAGTAAATATGTTTTTATATTTGTCATTAAATACTGCTTCGATCTTGGCTCCTATTACAATTGGCGCTCAATTATCAATTCCTTTAGCAATTATTTTGAGTTCTATGTTTCTTAATGAAAGTATTAGTTTAAAAAAATGGATTTTAATATTTACATCATTTTTTGGAATTATTTTGATAGCATTTGATCCAAAAATTTCGGAAGAAATTTTAGCAACATTGTTAATTTTTGCTATGGCATTTTTTTATGGTTTGTCACAAGTATTCTCAAGATATCTTAAAGATCTTGATGTAAAATTTACTAATGCTTTTATGGGTTTAGTTGGTTTTATTATATTAATTATTATTTCCCATTTATTTGAAGGAAATGTATTTCATCAAATATCTAATGTTGAAACAAATGGATGGTTAGCAGTATTGTATGCGGGTGCTATAATTTCGATATTTGGACATATGATGATGTTCTATTTATATAAATTTTATCCAGTAGGAATGGTTTTGCCTTTTTATGCATTATTTCCTGTTTTTGGATTAATACTAACTTTTTTAATTTTTGGAGAAATTCCAACGCTCATAATGGTCACTGGTGGAATTATCGTTATACTATCAGTGTTTATGCTTCAAAAAATTAGATAATTAATCATTGAAATATTAATTTAATCATAATCTAATAACTTTTTATAAATTGTTAACAATTAAAGGGAAAATTATGAGAAAATTAATTTTAGCTGCATTTTTATTTGTTTCTACGATGACAACAAATACTTTTGCAGATATTAAAATGGGAGTAATTTTAGGATTTACAGGTCCTATTGAATCTCTAACACCTGCTATGGCTGCATCTGCAGAGCTTGCTTTTAAAGAAGCTTCAGATTCAGGTTCGTTATTAGGAGGAAAAAAAATATCAGTAGAAAGAGCTGACTCAACTTGTGTTGACTCTGCTGCTGCTACAACTGCTGCTCAAGGATTAGTAGACGGAGGTGTTGTTGCTATTATGGGAGCTGACTGTTCTGGGGTTACGGGTGCAATTGCAACTAATGTTGCTGTGCCAAATGGAGTAGTAATGATTTCTCCATCTGCAACTTCTCCAGGTTTAACTACTTTAGCTGACAATGGGTTTTTCTTTAGAACAGCTCCATCGGATGCAAGAGGTGGTGCAATCTTGGCTGATATTACTAAAGACAGAAAAGTTAAAAGTGTAGCGATTACTTATACAAATAATGACTATGGTAAAGGTTTATCAGATGTTTATGAAGCAGCTGTTAAAGCTCATGGCATTAAAGTAACTACTGTTCTTGCTCATGAAGAAGGTAAAGGTGACTACTCAGCTGAAGTAGCAACACTAGCAGCTGCTGGTGGTGATGCTGTTGCTGTCTTAGGTTATCTTGACCAAGCTGGAGCACAAATTATTCAGGGTTCTCTAGATGCAGGATCATTCGATAGATTTATTTTATCTGATGGTATGATTGGAGACTCATTAACTGATAAATTTGGTAAAGCTTTAAACAAATCATTTGGTTCTCTACCTGGATCAACTGGAAAAGGTGCTGGAGTTTTTGCTGATGTAGCAAAAGCTGCTGGTATTGATTCTTCAGGTCCTTACACAGGTGAATCATATGATGCTGCTGCTTTAATCACTCTTGCTATGCAAGCTGGTGGAAAAGCTGACAGAGCTACTGTTCAAGCAAATGTTATGGCTGTAGCAAATGCACCTGGTAAAAAAATCTACCCAGGTGAATTAGGAAAAGCTTTAGATTTATTAGCTAAAGGAAAAGCCGTTAACTATGAAGGTGCAACAGGTGTTGAATTTACTGATGTAGGTGAAGCATTTGGTTCTTTCTTAGAAAAAGAAGTTAAAGGCGGTAAGTTTAAAACTAAAAAACAAAGATAATACTTAATTGTTTAAAACCTCAGCGAATTTATTCGCTGAGGTTTTTTTTTATTTAAAAAATATATTTATCAGATAAATACATCAAAAAAGCCAATGCCATTCCTAAAAGTAAATATTTCATTTAATTCTTTATAATTTTCTCTGGTAAAATTCCTTGTGGTCTAAATCTCATTATAACCAATAGTGCTGTTCCGATCACTAAAAATCTAAAATAAGGAGCGCTATTTATTAAATGTACTCTAATTTCATTTGTTTCTGGTAAATGCGCTGTGAAAAGATTAATAAAAAATAGTGCTATTGGTGCTGCTTCAACCCATAAAAACCAAACAACAAAACCACCTAAAATTGCTCCAAAATTGTTTCCTGTTCCTCCAACAATAACCATTACCCAAATAACGAATGTATATCTCATCGGTCTGTAACTTCCTGGCGTAAATAATCCATCGTTGGTTACCATCATGGCACCTGCTATACCAACTATTGCAGAGCCTAAAATAAATATTAACAAATGCTGTTTAACAACATTTTTTCCCATAGCTCCTGCAGCTTCTTCATTGTCTCTTATTGCTCTCATCATTCTTCCCCATGGAGAGTAAAGAGCTTTTTGAGTAAAAATTAATAAAATTATAACAACAGTTAAAAATAAACCTGTAAAACAAAGTTTTACATACACCGATGAAGCATCAATAACTAACTGGTTTAAAACTTCTTGTTTTTCTGAAACAGAATTAATTAATGCTAGTTTTCCTGAGTGAAATTTTTCAACTAAGTCTATAAACCACGGTGATTGCTGAAGATTAATTTCATACGGTGCTGGTCTTTTAAGTCCAATTACATTTTTAACTCCTCTCGCTAACCAATCTTCATGTTTGATTATTGATACAACTATTTCTGCAATTAGTAGTGTAGCGATTGCTAAATAATCTGCTCTTAGACCTAATGCTACTTTTCCTACTACGAAAGCTAATCCACCTGCAAGAAATGCACCTGCTATCCATGAAAATAAAACTGGTAACCCTAATCCCCCTAAAAAGCCAGTTTTAGCTGGTTCTACTGCCTCAATACTTTCAATAGCAGGTGCTGAAATTAATCTAAGTAATAATATTCCAATTATAATTATAGCAGCTATTAAATAATTTCTTTTTTTGGATTTCGCAATTTTTTTTAAAGTAAGACGAATTGAAAAAACTATTCCAATTATAACACCTAAACAAATCATCATATTTAAACCACCTACGCTCCAAGCTTCTCCAACGGGTGCCACCGATACAAGTACAACAGCTAATCCACCTAAAGCGGTGTAGCCCATTATCCCAAAGTTAATTAATCCAGCATATCCCCATTGGATATTTGCACCTATCGTCATAACTGCAGAAATTAAACAGTAGTTTAAAATTGTTAAAGCAAGAGACCATGATTGCAAGATTCCAACCAAAATAATTAATGTAAACATTATCAAGTATGCTGTAATTACATTTAAATATTGCCTCATAGTGTTTTTCCTTTAAAAATTCCTGAGGGCCTAAATAATAAAACAATTACTAGAATAGAAAACGAAACTGCAAACTTATAATCAGTTGATAGTATTTGCATCATAGAATTAGGTTCTAAAGATTCTGGAAGAATATATGTAAAAAACTTTTTATAAGCATAGGTTAAAAATATTTCAGCAAATGCAATAACGTATCCTCCTAGAAAAGCACCAAAAGGATTTCCTATTCCACCAACAATTGCTGCTGCAAATATTGGCAACATATTATTAAAATATACAAATGGTCTGTAGCTTTTATCTAGTCCATATAAAATTCCACCAATTGTTGCTAATATTCCAGCAATAACCCAAGTAATTAATACAACTTTTTTTGGATCTATTCCTGATAGTAAAGCTAAATCCTCATTATCAGAATATGCTCGCATACTTGTCCCAGTCTTGGTTTTGTTTAAAAACCAAAACATTATAGAAACTACAATCATAGTAATAACTATTGTTATCGCTTGCGTTGACTTAATAGTTAAGCCCTCATTTAATCCTGTCATTTCTTTAAATTCTGAGGCTTTTAAAATAAATTTCTCTCCATCAAGAAAAGTTCTATCTGCAGGCCCAATAATTATCCTTATTATTGCTTGAGTAACAAACATTACCCCAACACTAACCATTGCAAGTTGAACAGGTGGACTTTTTTTAATTCGATAATATTCAAATACAAATTTATCTATAGATAACATATATAAAATCATCATAAAAGTCGCTAAAGGAATTGTAATTAAAGCTGTTGGAAATATTCCAAGATTTATACCTAAAGATTGAAAATAATATGTAAGAAGAACTGCAAACATGGTTCCAAATGACATCATGTCTCCAGTTGCAAAGTTTGCAAATCTTAATATTCCATAGATTAATGTTACAAAAATTGCTCCAAGCGCTAACTGTGATCCGTATGTTAAAGCAGGTATTATCGTATAATTTAATAATACCAATATTGCGTTTATAAAATCCATTTAAGCTCCTAAGAAAGACCTTCTAACTTCTGGATTATTAAGTAATTCATTTCCAGATCCTTCAAATTTATTTTCACCTGTAACTAATACGTATCCTCTATCAGAAATACTCAATGCTTGTTTTGCATTTTGTTCGACCATTATAATTGCTACATTTGTTTCTTTGACTTTAATTATATGCTCAAATAATTCGTCCATTACTATTGGTGAAACTCCTGCAGTTGGTTCATCTAACATTAAAACAGAAGGTCTTATCATTAATGCTCTTCCAAGAGCTACTTGTTGTCTTTGTCCTCCTGATAATTCACCTACTTTTTGTGATTTCTTTTCATTTAAAATAGGAAATAATTCATAAATTTCCTCAATAACTTTATCAACATCATCTTCACGTAAAAAAGCTCCAACCTTTAAATTTTCTTTTACAGTTAAATCAGCAAATACATTTCTAGTTTGCGGAACAAATGATATTCCAGCCTTAACCCTATTTTGAGGAGATAAATTAGAAATATTTTTTCCATCCATTAAAACAGAGCCTGATTTCAAATTAAGAAGTCCTAACATTGCTTTCATTGCTGTAGACTTTCCAGCACCATTGGGGCCAAGTATTGCAACTATCTCTCCTCTGTTCGCATTAATTGAACATGAGCTAATAATATCTGGACCATTTCCATATCCAGCTGTCATTTTACTTCCTTCAAAAAAAGCCATTAATTATTTTCTCCTATTTTGTTTTTGCTCGACCTAAATAGCTTTCTATTACTTTTTCATTTTTCATCACTTCGTCTGGTGTACCTTCAAATAATACAGATCCTTCCGCCATAACAATTACTGGGTCACACATTCTTTTTATAAAATCCATATCATGTTCGATCATACAGAATGTATAACCTTTTTCTTTATTTAATCTTTGAATAGCGGTTCCAATATCTTTTAGTAAAGTTCTGTTAACTCCAGCTCCAACTTCATCAAGTAAAACTATTTTTGCATCAACCATCATAGTTCTTCCAAGCTCAAGTAGTTTTTTTTGACCACCTGATAGATTTCCAGCTAGTTCATTTGATAAATGCTTTAAATTTAAAAAATTGATTACTTCATAGGCTTTTTGTTTTACAATTTCTTCCTCTTTTTTAACTATCTTTGGCTTTAGCAATGCTGTCATCAATTTTTCTCCAGATTGGTTGCCAGGAACCATCATCAAATTCTCCAATACAGTTAAATTTGTAAACTCATGTGCTATTTGAAAAGTTCTCAACAATCCTTTTGAAAACAATTCGTATGAGGGAATTGAAGTTATTTCTTCGTTATTAAACATTACATGACCTGAGCTAGGTTTTAAATTTCCTGCAATCAAATTAAATAATGTAGTTTTGCCAGATCCATTTGGACCAATAACTCCAGTGATAGATCCTTTTTTAATGTTTAAAGAACAATTTGATACTGCTGCTAAACCACCAAAATATTTTGAAATATTATTAATCTGCAGAATATTTTGATCAGGCTGCATAGACAATTATACTTTGTTTAATCTTTTAAGAATACTGTTTAATGTTTTTTCTGTTGATCTATAAAATCCATATTTTCTTAGTTCTTTAACGCCTTGTTCATTAAGTCCTCTTGGCGTTTGAGATTCTTTTACTAAATATTTCAAATCTTTATTAGAATTAACAACAGCATCTTCAGATAATGCTACAAAAAGTGAAGTAATATATTTCTGTGCTTTATCTCTTTTAACACCACGTTTAACTAGCCAATTAGACATAGTGCTTAACAATTCATAAAATGGTGCCATCATTCCTGAAGTAGACCAAAAATTTTTAGATAATTTTTCATTATTAATTTCAATCGTTGTTCCAAGTTTATCAAAAAAGTTTTTAATTTTCTTATTTGGTGGAAATAATGGAACTGGACCTTTTTTTAATGAAATTGGAGGAAGCGGTACTGCTCTTGCAATTGTCGCTTTTACTTTGATAGCTTTTTTAAGTTGAGGCAAAGTCATTGTTGAAATAAAACTAACAATTGTTTGACTTGTTTTAAATTTTAAATTTTTAATGATTTTTTCACCTACTGTAGGTGTAACAGCTAAAAAAACCCAATTACATGAATTAACTATTTCCTGATTATTTTTTGCAATAGAAACTTTTCTGAATTGTCTTTTTAGTTTCTTTGCTACATTTCTATTCCTAGGTGATAGTACTATCTTATTAAAAGATATTTTAGATCTACATATTCCTGTAACTACAGATGAAGTTATTTTTCCTGTTCCTATAAATCCTAAATTCATATTTGGTTACAATATTCTTTAATGTAACAAATAACCATATTTAATTAGACAAAAAAAAAGGCCAGCAAAATTGCTGGCCTTTAAATTTTAATTTAGGCTTTTACTTAAAAACTTTTAACAACTGATATAGTACCAAAAGCACTCATCATGTCTGTAAGTGTAACTTTTGTACCACCTGCATCTGATGCTGAGTTAGCTACTTCTACTTCATCGTATTGCGCAGCTGTAACTTCAGCTCTTATGCTAAGACCATCAGCAGCTTCTATACTGTATCCTAATCCAGCCATCATTCCTGTTGTATCTGTATTTCCATAAGAACCACCAGTTCCTAAATTCTCAATAGAATTTAAGTCAACGTAGATTCCACCAACTTTAGCATATAGTCCACCAAGTGGTATTGGAATTAAAGCATAAACAGTTGTATGGTTTTCAAATTCACCCTTAACTGTGTTCGTCGTTGTACCTTGAAGGTTTGTATTTTTCGGAGTTTCTATCTCTGAAGGAATATAATCCAAACCTACACTAATAGGTCCTATATTATACTCTACAAACACTGACATGTGGTTTGCAGTAAACGCACCTGCTTCTTTGGTATCATCAACGCCAGTCTCATCATTGTCAGTTTCTTCAGTACCCACCGCATAATAACCTGAGTGTGATCCTGAAATACCAACGCTAAGCCCCTCTAAGCTAACAGCGTAAGAACTAGTCGCTAGTCCTAGAGCTAAAAGCAAAGATATGATTATTTTTTTCATACTATTTATCCTAATAATTAATTAATTATAATTTTTAAAAATTAACTCATTTAACATCAAAAAATTGATATAAAAAACATTTAATTACCTCAAAAAACGTAAATTTGCATAGTGTAACTAAATTGCAACAATATTATTGTTGAATTTATTGACTTTTTTAACTCAATTAAAAATTGATAATTAAAAGATATACGTAAGAATTATTAGAAAACTTTATCAATATTCGATTCTAAGGATAATTATTAATTAGAAAAAGAACCCCTGATTCTAAGAAGTTCTCGACTTAAATTTTCATTTTTCTCAAATGGCTTTCTTCCATGTAGCCAAAAATGATTATTAGTAACTACTGCCGAACCTATTGGAAGTCTAGTAGTTATTTTATTATCACTTTCCTCTAAAGAGTCAGACAGTCTTTGAAGAAAGATACCTTGTTGAATATTTTGAGGTTCTGGAAATTGGTCTATATAAGAAATGTTTATATTATCATTTTTATCTTTTATAAAAACTGGATGTTCTACTTTATAATCTACATTTTTGCTTTTGGGAGAGCTCCAAATAAAATTTTGCCTGCCTACCGGATCCTCTGATAATTCTTTTAAATTTTCTAAATCATCCAAATGCAACAAAACAGTTTCTCCACCTTTGGCATTTTTTTCTTCAATTTTGGTCATTAAAATCCAATCAGTATTCTCATTAACATAGGTGCCATCTGTATGAAGATCCATATTTACATATGCTTTTCTTAAATACGAATCACTATTATCTTCATGTTTGACAAAAAATCTTGCATAATATTTTCCTGACATTGAATCATGATTAGGTACTCCAATTAAATGAGTTATTGCTGTTGCAAGTTTAACTAAGAACTTATCATCTATTTTTTTGTTTTGATTGTTTGTTTTCAATACAAAACATCCTTTAGTTCTATCTTTTAAAATTGAATTAATTAATTTACATAATTTATTTTGAGTTAAATCATCTAGATTTTTTGCCAAAGTGAACCTTGCGAAAGGTTTGTATTCTAGTGCAGTAATGTCAAATCTCTTAAATGGAAAAACTAACTTTTCAATAAATTCATCTTTTAAATGTAAATCTATAATTCTATTAGATTTACTATTTGCTAAAACTTCAAATCCTTCAATTTTATTTTGGTTATTCATTAACCTCCTAAAAATAATCTTCCAACATCTGGATTTTTAAGTAAATCTTCACCTTTCCCAGCTATTGCTGTTTGGCCCGATACTAAAACATAACCTATATCGGCAAACTCTAATCCTTTTTTTGCGTTTTGTTCTACAAGTATAATTGTTTTTTTTTCATTTTTTTGGAGATCTCCTAAAATTTCAAAAACCATATCTATATATTTTGGTTCTAAGCCAATTGAAGGTTCATCTACTAATAAAATAGAAGGTTTCATAACCAGGGCTCTTGAAATTTCTAATAATCTTCTTTCACCTCCTGATAAAACTTTGGCTGGTTGATTTCTTCTATTTCTTAATCTTTCATATTTTTGAAGTACTCTTTCTGCTTCTTCATATGAATCTTCAGTTTTATTTTTTATATAGCCACCCATTAGTAAGTTTTCTTCTACTGTCATATCTGGAAATACTGAATTATCCTGAAGAATATAAGCAATTCCTTCTGACTTTAGTTTTTGAGCAGGTGATAAATTTGTAATTTCTTTTCCATCAATTTTAATTTGACCGGAAAAAATATTTGTAAAACCATAAATTGAGTGAAGGATTGTAGATTTTCCTGCTCCATTTGGACCAATTAAACATAACGATTGAGCTCTACTAACAAATAAATCAAAATTATGTAAAATTTCCATTTTTCCATATCCAGCAGACAAATTGTTTATTGTTAAATGAACGTTATCAGAAGAAAGTTTCTTTAAGTCTTGAGCGCTGGGTGATTTTCCTAATACTTCATATTGATTAGCCATTATTGTGCTCCAAGATAAGCATCAATAACACGCTTATCATTTTTAATTTCATCTGGCTTACCATTCGCTAACATTTGACCGTGAGCTAAACAAAAAATACTTTCCGCTAATTGCATAATTACTCTCATATTATGCTCAATTACAAGTAGCGTAATTCCAAAATCTTGATTAACTTTTATTAGTCTATCAATAATTCCATTTATTAATGTAGGATTTATGCCCGCTGTTGGCTCATCTAGTAGTAGCATTTCTGGCTCATTCATTAATGCCATAGCGAGTTCTAATAATTTTTGTTGGCCAAAAGATAAATCTCCTGCTCTTAATTTTCTTTTCTGATAAAGCCCAACAAAGTTTAGCAAGTTTTCTGCTTTTTCTGTTAAATTTTTAGGTATCTGTGAAAATATTTTAATTAAATTCTCATCACTTGCTTTATGGCTAATAAGCATATTTTCTACACAATTTAATTTTCCATAGATTCTTGTTTGTTGAAATGTTCTTAACAGACCAAGTTTTGCTATTATTGGAACAGGTAGTTCTGAAACTTCCTTATCATTAAATTTAATTGAACCTCGATCTATAGGGTAAGTTCCAACAATAGAATTAAACAATGTAGTTTTTCCTGATCCATTAGGTCCAATTAAGCCTACTATTTTTCCTTTTTCTACAGACATTGAAATATCAACATTGGCTTTAACACCACCAAATGATTTACTAACGTTATTGACTTCTAGGATTTTCATTTAAGTTCAACCTGCGCCTTTCGGTCAGCCTCATCAACTACTTCACCAAATCTCTCAGGATATTTTTCTCTGAGCCAACCCATAATTCCTTCTGGAAAATAAATTACAATTACAACAATTAAAACTCCAAGAGCAACATACTGCCATCCAAGGAAGAAAGTCCAAAAACCTTCTTTAAAAATATGAAATATAGTTGCTCCAATAACTGGTCCCCACAAAGTTCCCTTACCACCTAATATTGCCATTAAAACCATAAAGACTCCCATCTCTCTTCCATCAAATGCAACATCAGTGGAATCTATGTAGCCTACAAGACCTCCCATTATTCCTCCTGCAAGGCCACAGAAAAATGCTGAGATCATCCAACCAATAATTTTATATTTCATTGTTTGAATTCCCATTGCTTCAGCTTTGTCTTCATTGTCCCTTATTGCATTAAGGACTAATTTAAATCTGGTTGAGTAAATAGATTTAACTACAATAAATGTGAGTATAAGCGAAACAAAACTACAAAAATAAAAAAATTCACCTCTTGCTTCTAAACTTCCTATGTTTGGAAATGGTGGAGTTGTAAAACCTTGTCCTGCACCTATAATTTCTATTCCTCCTGATATTTCTCCCGCAGCAACACCTAGTCCTAATGTACAAATTGCAAAATAATGTCCTCTTAATCCTAGAATTGAATATCCTATTAATCCCGCAACTATCGTTGGTACAATTGCAGCAACAGCCAAACCAACTCCAAAGCCTTGAAAAAATTGAGCTGGTGTGTGAACAAATGTTTTTTCTCCTCCACTTTCAGTCCATTCAGCTAAAGGAAAAAACATTCCCACTTGAACTGATGCGCAAAGATACATTCCTAATCCATAAAATAAAATGTTACCAAAAGAATTATACCCCATCTCACCACCTTGGATATTCCAAGTTATTGCTAAAATTATTAAAACACAAAGTATTGATAATTGAACTTTGAATGCTGGAAAAATAAATGGGGCAGCTAAACCAAATATTAAAACTGATAAATAAATTATTAAATTTTTATTTATCATTTTAAATACTCTCTTTTTTTAGATAGCTTAAATCTTCTATAAACAAGAATTAAGACTAATAATAAAAATACTGACCCTATTCTAAACTCTGTTCCTAAAATATAATCTGCAAATTCTTCAAAAACCCCAAGACCCATACCAGAAATTGCTACACCTGGTAGATTTCCAAGTCCCGCAACAATTACAATCATAAAAGATCTAATTGTGTATGGTAATCCCATATAAGGATGAATAGTAAATGTAATTGAAATAAGTGCTCCAGCTACTCCGCATAGGGCTGCATTTATACCAAATGTAGCAGCATAAACTTTTTCAGTATCAACACCTAAAATCTTTGCTGCTCTTGCATTTTGGGCCGTTGCTCTGATCGCTCGTCCAAGTTTGGATTTCTTCATATAAACAACTAAACCAATTGCAAAAATAATGCTTATTATTGCAGCAAATATTTTTGAATTAGGTAAAACTACGGAGTTATCAAATAACATAGTTGTTCCATAGCCAGAATTTGCAAGAACAACATCTGCTCCAAATGCAAAATTCATCAATTGCATAAAAAGAATACTAATTCCAAATGTAGCTAGAATTGATATAAATAAATCTCTATCAACAACTTTATTGATAACTAACTTATAAATTCCAATACCTACAAAATACATAATTATCGGTGAAACTATTACTCCCCACGCAGGGTGGATTCCATAAAGGTACATAAAGTATGCAATGTAGCCACCAAGAATCACAAGATCACCTTGCGCAATATTAATAATATTCATTACTCCCCATTGAAGAGCCATTCCATATGCAATTAAAGCAAATAGAATACCAAGAAGAATTCCATCCATTGATGCTTGGACCATTAAAATCGGTACTTGAAAAATTAGTAAGTCCATAGAATTTTAATTAAAAAAAATGCCCCCTAGCATTTAAGGGGGCATAAAATATTAGTTTTTATCTTTCAGACCACTTAGGTATTGGGTGAATTAACTTAGCAGAAGCCCACTTAAGTGGAGCAACAACTTTGTTTTCACATTTTCCTGAGTTATCACAGATAACTTGGAATAATACCATTGGTTTAGAAACATTTTGACCACCTGGAGCAAATTTTATATTTCCATAAAAAGTTTGCATATCAGTAGCAGCAAGAGCATCTCTTACTTTTTTCTGATCAAAAGAATTTGCTCTTTCAAAAGCATCTTTGAAAACCAATAGTGCGGCAGAAGATTCAGCGGCTTGATATGGTGGAGCGTATCCAAACATTTTAGTAAAGTCTGCATCATATGTCATACCATCTTTAAACCACTTGTCTTTGTAAGTTAAAGTTTTATGCCATTGAGATGCACATAAAGCGTACTGAGAATTTTTACCATGTTGTTTAGATAATTTTGCAGCATCACAGTGTGTCATTGCAAGCATTGGAACATCAACTTTCATTTCAGCTATTTGTCTAATAGCTGTTAATGCTCCTTTTGTATGTCCTGATACTACTAAAACATCTGGCTTAGTAGCTTTAACTTTTGCTAAAGTAGCTGCCATATCATTAAGCTCTTTTGGTAATTTATCGTCAATTATAATTTCAGATCCAGTTTCTTTTGCAGCATCTAAAATACCTAATCTAACGTCTTGAGAAAAAGCATCTTGCTCAAAAGCTTGGGCAATTTTTACACCTTTTCCACCATTTAGCTCAACAGCAGTTCTAATAGCTACATCTAAATATAAGTTTGCTGGTGCTAACACAGCAAATAAATATTTATATCCTTTTGTAAACAAAGATCTAGATGCACCATTTGCTTCAACCATTGGAACTCCATACTTTTCAGTAACTGGTGCCATGGCTTTAGTTAAACCTGAACTGTAAGGTCCAAGCATAAACTCAACACCATCTTGACTAATTAATCTTTCTGCAAGCTGGGCTGCTCTCTTAGGATTTGATTCATCATCATAGTAAATAATGTCAAATTTATAAGTTTTTCCACCTACTTTAATACCACCCATACTATTAATTCTATCAACGGCCATATTGTAACCGTTTTGAGTATGAACACCATTCGATGAATATTTTCCAGTTAGTGAAACAGCTGCACCTAAAATAATTTTATCTCCAACAACTTTTGCAAAAGAAATACTTGAGGTAGATAATATAAGTGCAATTGCAGAAACAAATGTAATTATAAAGTTTTTTATTTTCATTTATTTCCCTTCTTTATTTAATTAATTAATTATTTCTTAATTAAACTATTAATTTATTAAAAAAACAATATGCTGTTTTTGTATTTGACCTTTGCAAAATATTAATATTGCTGAGTTATTGCGATTATTATTGCAATTATAATTAAAACACACGCTGAAATTGTGTTTATAGTTTTTGGATTTGCTTTTAACCAAACAAATAGTTTTTTTGCAAGAATTGCATACGTAACTAGAGATAAAAAATCTAATAAAACATAAGTTGTAATTAAAATTAAGAATTGAACAATATAATTTGAGTTAAAGTCAATAAACTGTGGAAAAATAAATGGAAAAAACATCCAAGCTTTCGGACTTGTTCCGGCAACTACAAAGCCATCTTTAAAAAAAGAAATAAAACTTTTTTCCAAAATTTCATTTGAATTTATATTTTTTGGTTTGGAGTTATAAATATCGTATGCAAGATAACTTATATAAACTACCCCAATCCATTTAAAAGTAGTCAAGAACAATGGATGATCTGAAATGAAAGATCCAATAACAAATATAACCAGAGTTGCTTGAAAAATATTTGCTGTAACATCCCCAAGAGCAGTCCATATGCATTTTTTAACTCCATAGTTCATAGAGTATGAAATAATTACAATTCTAGGAGTCCCTGGAGTAATGAATAGAAAAAGTACTATTTGTAAAAATAAAAAATATTCAAGGGGAAGCATTTTTTGGATAGTCCTAAAAAACCGGGAGCTAAAGATGGCTAGATAGGACTATCTCAAGTGAATATACCACACCCTATTAAAATTGCATTAGGCATTTTTTTAATATTTATTAAAAAAACTATGAAAAAAAGTCACAGGCCAGTTACTAGAGTAAAAAATCCTGAACCAAAAACAAATAGTCCAGATTGGGTTATCTGGGCAGCCTGGGCTGATAGGATAACTTTTGAGGATATAAAAATAAAGACTGGAAAATCAGAATCAGAAGTTATCAAAATAATGAGAAAATCTTTAAAAACATCTTCTTTCAAGTTATGGAGAAAAAGAGCTAAAAATCAAAGTATAAAACATAGAAAAAAGTTTGAATTATCAAGAAAAGAAATAAGAAGAAAATTAAAAAAAAATGACTATATATAAACTATGAAAAATATAACGATGTACACAGGTCCATTATGTAATTTCTGTGATGCTGCAAAAAGATTATTTGCAAGAAATAATCTTTCTTACAAAGAAATAGATATCTCAACAAAAGATGGTTTGAGAGATGAAATGATTAAAAAAGCCAATGGAAAAAGAACAATTCCTCAAATATTTTTTGATGATCATCACGTAGGTGGTTATGTAGAGTTAAGAGAATTAGAAAAAACTGGAGAATTAAATAATATTCTTAAATAATTAAGTTTTTTTTTTAAAAACTAAACAAACGCCATTATTGCAGTATCTTTTGCCGGTTGGATCAGGACCATCATCAAATATGTGCCCATGGTGTCCACCACAATTCTTACAATGATATTCAGTTCTAGCATAACCTAGTAAGTGATCTGTTTTTGTTTCAAATACATCTGGTAAACTTTTATAAAATGATGGCCAACCTGATCCACTCTCATATTTTGTAATTGAATCAAATAATTTTATTCCACAGTTAGCACAATGATAGCTTCCTTCTCTTTTTTCATTATTTAATTCACTAGAACCTGGTCGCTCTGTTGCCTCCTCAAATAAAATTAATTTTTGCTCGTCTGTTAAATTTGGATTATTTTTTTTCATAATTATTCAATTATCCTTTTTGGTTTACCAGATACGCAAGCTTCTAAATTTTCAATCATTTGATTATAAAATATAGAATAATTTTCAGCAGTTACGTATCCAATATGAGGAAGTAATAATGCATTAGGAATAAATCTTAATTTATGATCTGATGGCAATGGCTCTTTTTCATAAACATCTATCCCAGCACCTGCAATAACATTTGTAGATAAAGCAATGATTAAATCATCTTCATTAACTATTGGTCCTCTTGAAGTATTAATTAAGAAGGAGCTTTTTTTCATCTTATCAAATTCCTTAAGTGTAAAGCAGTTTTTATATCTTTCTCCTCCCTGGACATGAATTGAAATAAAATCTGCATTTTGAATTAAATCTTCTTTACTTGAAGGCAAAACATCAAGTTCTTTACATTTATCCAAAATTAGATTTTCACTCCAAGCCATAACTTGCATACCAAAAGCTTTTCCTATTTTTGCTACTTGCGAGCCTACTTTTCCAAGTCCAACTAATCCTAAAATTTTACCTTTTAATTCGACCCCTACTGTTGTTTGCCAATATCCTTGATACATATTGTCAATTTCTGGTTTAATATTTCTTGCTAGACCTAATATTAAAGCCCAAGTTAGTTCACAAGTTGGGTTTGTGTTTATTTCAGTTCCACTTACAATTATTTTTCTTTTTTTTGCAGCATCTAAATTGACTGCTTTGTTTCTCATTCCACTAGTAATAATAAATTTCAGTTTTTTTAAATTAGAAATAAGATTTTCTGTAATTTTGGTTCTTTCTCTCATTATTAATAATGCTTCAAAATCACTTAACTGTTCTATTGCGTCATTTTCATCAATAAAAGGCTCACTAAATACTTTTATTTCATATTTTCCTGATAATTTTTTTAAATCAACAAACTCTTGAGAAACATTTTGATAATCATCTAAAATTGCAACTTTAATCATTTATTTTTTCCATAAGCCATAAAGCATCTTGGGTTAAAAAATATATCTTACCAGTTATAGGGTGAATCTGTATATCTCTAATCCTGCCAATTTTTTTTTTAAAAATTATATTTTCTTCAACACTGTTCAAATTAGAAAAATCTAAAGTTCTAAGAGACATATCTTTCAATGATGTAATTAAAGCTAATCCTTTCCATTCCTTAAATTCATTTCCTTTGTAAATAGTTATAGCGCTTGTTGCAATTGATGGCACCCAATATTGAATTGCTTTCGTAAAACCTGGTTTCCATTTTGGGCCTATTTTAGTGCCACTATAATTTGTTCCTCCCCAACCTAAAATTTTCCATCCATAATTCTCACCTTTTTTTATTTCACCAAACCAATCACCACCTTTAGCCCCATGATTGCTCGCATATATTTTTCCATCGTATGGCGATAATGTAAGACCTTGAGGATTTCTAACCCCTATTTGGTAAATTTCTGGTAGCCATTTTTTTTTATTTATAAATTTTGGATTATCTTTGGGAATACTACCATCTAAATAGATTCTAATTATACTTCCTGGGTGTTTACTTGGATCTTGTGCAATCATACCTTCTCCTCTTTCACCAGCTGAAGCGTATAAATAATTATCTTTGATTACTAATCTTGATCCAAAGTGATACCCAGAATCAATAGGTGGATTAGCTTGAAAAATATTTTTAAAAGATAATTTTTTTCTATTAAAATTAGCTTTAGCAATAGATGTACTTGTTTTCCAATCGCCACGATCCTCCGAATACGATATCCACAAATTATTTTCTTTATAAATGATATCTAAAAGACCACCTTGTCCATGATCTTTAAAATTAAGATTATGTACTAATTCAGAAATCTCTCCTGAATTTACATTAATTATTTTTATTTTACCTTTTTTTTCAGTAATTATGATTTCATTCTCATTTATAAAAGAAGATCCCCAGGGTTTAGTTAGGTTAACGATTTTTTTAAATTTAAATTCCTCTGCTTGTAATATTGATGAAAAAAAAAGTAATATGATAATTGCCAGTATATTTTTAGACATTTATTTTTTTTTATTTGAAAGTGTTATACCTGCAATAATAAATATTGCGCCCCAAATATGGTAGATCATAAATTTTTCATCAAAAATTATCATTGCCATTATTGCGCCCATAATTGGCATCAAATGAAGAAAAATCCCCGCCCTGTTTGCTCCAATAATTGAAATTCCTTTTATCCAAAAAAAGAATGCAGCTAATCCTGGAAAAATAACCACATATGCTAAAATTAAATAAAATGGTTTTCCTAAAATAACCTGATTACCCATATTCATTTCAATAATGTAAATTGGTATTAGGAAAACTAATCCGCAAATAATTACAACTTCTAATAAAGACATCTGAGAAATTTTATATTTTTTACTTTTTAAAAGTGCTGAATAAATTGCCCAAGAAAACATAGCGATAACCATTGATAAGTCTCCTTTATTAAAATTTAAATTTTTAATTAAATTTAAATCAGCCTTTGTAATAATAAATATTACTCCTGTTAAAGATAAGATAACTCCAATAATTTGAAAGATGTTTGTTTTTTCAATTTTTAAGATTGAAGAAATAAAAATTATCCATACGGGAATAGTTGAAATCATTAAAATTCCACTAATGACCTGAGTGTAATAAAGTGAATAATAAACAATAGAATTAAATATCGTAATGCTAGTTATTCCCAATATTATAAAAAAACCTAGATTGTTTAAAACATATTTTTTATTATTTATTATTTCTTTGTATGTAAATGGAAGTAGTATTAGTCCCGCAAAAAACCATCTATAAAAGTTTAGAGAAAATGGTGGTATTTGAAACATACTTGCAGCTTTACCAACAATGAAATTTCCTGACCAAAATATAGTGGTTAATATTAAAATTAAATAGGCTAATTTGTTGTTGTTTTTCACGAATTAAGAAAACCTTAAGGAACTGTATGGTTTTAAATCTAAATTAGTATTCTCATTTGAAATCATTTTAGAAATTATCTTCCCTGATATAGCGGCTAAAGTCCATCCTAAATGATGATGACCAAAAGAATAATAAACATTATTATAATTTTTAGAAGGACCTATTACAGGCAGATAATCTGGCAATGTTGGTCTAAATCCTAACCACTCATCATCATGATTATCTGGTAGACCGTCTAATAAAAATTTAGCATTATCGACTAAATTTTTTATTCTAGATTTTGAAAGTGGATTATTCAAACCACCAAATTCGACAGTTCCAACGACTCTTAGACCTTGTTCCATAGGAGTCATGCCAAAGCCTCTGTTCTGAAAAACAACAGGACGTGAAATCAAATTATCAAAACCTTTAAAATGAATATGGTAGCCTCTTTCAGTGTCTAATGGAATATTTTCATATAAATTGTCTGTTAATTTTTTTGAAAATGCTCCACAACAAATAACTAATTTGTCAAAAATAAATCTTTGAGCTTCTGATCTTACGATAGGATTATATTCATCAAAGTCTACTTTTTGAATATTTAATTTTAAAAACTTTCCTCCTTTTTTAACAAAATTTTCAAATAATTTTACCCAAATTCTTCCTGGATTTCTTGCGTGTCTTGCCTTTTTATAAAAAACTCCCGCATGATAAATATTTTTAATATTAGGTTCTAAATCATGAATTTCTTTTTTGCTTAGCAGTTGTTGTTCAGCTCCTATTTCATTTCTTATATTAATCTCTAATTCTCTACTTTTAAGATTTTGATCATTCCAGATATACATAATGCCTTTATTCTCTACCAAACCGGATAAATCAATTTCCTCAAATAATTCATCGTATGCAGGTAAAGCTAAGTCTAATATCTGATGCATATATTTTGCCGTATGCATCATATTTTTTTTACTACAATTTTTTATAAATTTTAAAAACCATGGAAGCATTTTTGGAACATAGTTCCATTTTAGTGCCAAAGGTCCAGTAGAGCTTAAAAGCATAGCAGGAACATCGGTTAAAATATCTGGTCTATTTACCGGTACAGAAGCATAAGGTGAAAAATGTCCAGCATTACCATATGAGGTTGCTTGGCTTCCTGGCTCCTCCCTATCAAATAAGGTAACTTGAAATCCTTTTTTCTGCAAAAAAAGAGCATTGCATACACCTTGAATTCCAGCACCTACAATTCCAACTTTTAATTTATTTGTCATAATTTGTATAATACATATTTATTTGAAATAATTTAAAGTGACAAATTATACTTATATTTATGATATCAATTGTCTGCTATAGATTTTAGTACTCATAACTATTCCTAGCCCTATCATTGTTGCTAACATTGATGAACCACCATAAGACATAATTGGCAAAGGAGATCCAACTATAGGTAGTAAACCTAGAACCATTGCCATATTTACAGTTATATAAACAAATATTGCAGAACCAAAACCAAAACAAAAAAATTTACCAAAAAAATTTCTTGATAAAGATCCAATTCTCAAAATTCTAAATATTAAAATTGCATATAAAATAAGTAATAAAATTGACCCTATAAAACCGAATTCTTCAGAAAAAAGAGTGAATATAAAATCTGTGTGTTTTTCAGGTAAAAATTCTAAATATCCTTGAGTTCCTTTTAAAAAACCTTTGCCAGTAAGGCCTCCAGATCCAACAGCAATTTTTGATTGTATAATTTGATAACCAGCGCCTAATGGGTCTTTATCAGGGTCAAAAAAAGTTAGAATTCTTAATTTTTGATATGGTTTTAAAAAAGAAATTACAAATGGTGCTGAAATAATAAAAACTAAAGATGAATAGAAAAAATATTTAATATTTACACCCGCTAACCACAAAACAATTATACCACTCAATGCAATTAATATTGATGTTCCAAGATCAGGCTGAGTTATCACAAGTGCAATTGGCACGAACAGAATTAGTATTGGTATAATTATATTTCTTAATCTGTTTACATGCGCAATTTGAACTCTATGATAATACTTTGCAAAACAAATAATAATTGCTATTTTCATTAGTTCAGATGGTTGTAGATTTATAAAATATAAATCAATCCATCTTTGAGATCCTTGGGCAGTTATACCAAATAAAGATGCCCATACTAAAAGTCCTAATACTATTATGTAAAATAAATAACCTAAAGTATGCCATGTTTTAATATTTATAAATGATATAAAAATCATCATAGTAAAAAAAACTACAAACCTTATTATATGACTTTCAGAATGATACCTTAGCTCACCTCCATCTGTTGAGTACATCGCAAATGAACTAATTATTCCTATAATTAAAATAGTAATCAGCATTATATAATCTAAAGATCTTAACTTTTGAAAAAAAGTTGATTTATCGGATAAGGAGCTTTGAATAAACATTATATATCAGTAGTAGTTAAATTTTTTTTTTTTTCTCTTAATTCGTGTCTATCAATAACAAATTTAAATAATTTTTTTGCAATAGGTGCTGCTGTAGAACTTCCAGATCCTCCATGTTCGACTAAAATACTAACAGCGTATCTTGGATTTTTATATGGGCCAAAAGCTACGTACCATGCGTGATCTCTTTCTTTATAGGGAATTTGGTTTGTCTTTAAATCAAGCTCTCTTTCTGCTTCAGTAATTCTTTTTACTTGGGCTGTTCCAGTTTTTCCTGCAAACTGGTATTTTGGATCTTCAATTCTAGAAGAAAAAGAAGTTCCATAAATTTCATTTGTAGATCTAAACATCGCATCTAAAACAAATTTTACATTTTCCTTATTTCTATATAATGCGTCATAAGTTTTTTCATCTTTTTTAAATAATTTTTCTGTTGCTGATAGTAGGTTTGAGTCTTCTGATTTATTTTCTTCAGCTAGTTTCATTTTTTGTTTTATAGTTTCAACATTTTCTTGATTGTTTTCATAAATTATTTTTGGATAAATCTTGTGACCACCATTTGCAAGTTGAGCTGTCATTAAACATAATTGCAAAGGCGTTGTTTGAATATAGCCTTGTCCAATACCATTTATTAAAGTTTCTCCTAAATACCAATTTTGACCAATAGCATCCTTTTTCCATTTTGTTGAAGGAACGACTCCTTTTTTTTCATTAAAATATTTACCTAAAACAACATTTCCTAAGCCAAATTTTTTTGCTGTTTCATTTAATCTATCTACACCTAGAAGTCTCGCTGCTTCATAAAAATAAGTATCGCAAGATTGTTTAATTGCATTTTGAAGTGACATATATCCATGTCCTTGTTTTTTCCAACAATGGTACTTCATGCCATACAATTCTAAAGGATGTTTATGACCTCTACAGTTAACTTTTAAGTTTGTTGTAATAACATCATTTTCTAGAGCAGAAAGTGCTACAATAGGTTTTATTGTTGAGCCTGGAGAATATAAACCAGAAACAGTTTTATTTAATAAGGGTTTTAATGGATCTTTTGTGATTTCTTTCCACTTATTTTTTTCTATTCCATATAAAAATAAATTTGGATCAAAAGATGGTGAGGAGTTCATAGCAATTATTTCTCCAGTGTAAATATCCATAACAGAAATTGATCCAGCCCTATTATCTAAAAGTTCTTGAGTATATTTTTGAATTTCTGTATCAATTGTAAGTTTTATTGTTTTTCCCTGTTCTCCTTCTTTAAAATCTATTTGGTTAATCCTTTTTCCATAAGCATTCACTTCAAATCTTTGAACTCCATTTGTTCCTATTAATTCTTTTTCTAATGCCTTTTCTAATCCTATTTTACCAACTCTTAGTCCTGGTACATTTCTTTCCTTAATTGTTTCATTGCTTACTAAATCCTCAACACTTGCTTCTGAAACATATCCCAAAACATGTGTATAAGTATCATTATACGGATAGTTTCTGCCAACTGTTAAAACAGGTCTTGCTCCAGATAGTTCATGAAGATAAAAATTTATTTTAGAAAATTCATCCCATGTCAAATTTTCAGATACAATTAATGTTTCCCATGGTTTTTGTTTATTTTTTTTTTTAATTAATTCTTGTAAATGACTATCGCTTAGATTTAAAATATCTTTTAATCTAACAATTAAAGTTTTAAAATCTTCTACTTGTTCTGGTACTACGTGCAATTGATAAACGGTAAGATTTTTTGCTATTCTATTACCGAAAAAATCTACAAATTCTCCCCTTACAGGTGGAAGTCTAGCTTCTCTTAATCTATTTTTATCTGATAAGGTTAAATATTTTTTATTTTCATTGATTTGAAGAGAAAATAACCTTCCAACTATTCCAAAGAATACAACGGCTTTTGCAGCTGCAAATATAAACATTCTCCTGTTAATAGTATTTGATTTTTTAAAGCCTGAATCTTCTCCACTACTAATCATACCTTAATCCTTAAAAGAATTTTACGATAAATATCAAAAATATATGCAAAAATATAATATAGAAGAAATGTAAATATTATATTCCCTAATATTTCATAATAATTAATCTCTATTGAAAAAAATAATACTAGTAAAAAATAATTTATTGAATTTGCAAACAAAATTGTAAATAAAAAATATAACCAATCTTTTGTTAAACTTGGTCTTAAAGTAATATTTCTTAGATAAGCAGCAAATCCACAAATAATTAAGTACGTTAAACTACTAATTCCTATTGGAAAACCCAATACTGCATCATTAAACATTCCTGCAATAAAAATAAAACCATAACCAAGTGTTTCTATTCTTTTTAAACTCCAATAAAAAATTAGTATAAAAGGAAAATTAAATGAAAAATATTGATAGTTTAAATAATTAAAATCAAACTCATTAAATACAGATATAAATAAAAGTAAAAGAGGCAGATATAAAAGAAATGTATTTCCAATAGTATTTTTGAATTTTGAACTCATTAATTTTTACTCTCATCAAATGATACCAATTTAACAAAAGTTAGTTGGGATAATTTAGAAAAAAAATTTACTATTTCATAACTTTCCTCTGTTTCTTGATAATAAGTGCCAATTGGAATGCCTGGTTTAAACAATCCTCCAGATCCTGAAGTATAAACAATACTATTATCTTCAATTGATATATCGGTTTCTAAATATTCTATTTTCCCATTTATCCTTCCAGTTCCTGTCAAAATAGATTGTATATTGCCAGGTTCTATTCCAACAGGGATTTTGCTATTTAAATCTGAAATAAGTAATACTCTTGAAGTAGAATAGTTAACTTCAACAACTTTACCTACTAGATAACTTTGGTCCAATACAGCCATCCCAAGTTTAACATTATCCTTTGAACCTTTGTTAACAATAATTGACTTTAAAAAAGGGCTATTTTTGTCGATTAAAACTTTGGCAACTAATTCTTCAGAATTGTAAATATATTCATTAATTGTTTTTTTTAATCTTTTATTTTCTTCTTCAAGAAATTGGGTATTGTACTTTTTTGATTGCAGAATTTTTATCTTCTCCTTAACTAACAAATAATCATTATAAACATTAAAGTGATCCTTAATTTTATTAGACAAATCTTGAATTTTTTTTTCAGGTATAGATACAATAAATGAGGATCTATATACTATTTCATTTAAAGTAATTTTTAGATAATTAGTTACTGGGAAACTGATTTTGCTTAAAATCAACAATCCTATTGAAAAAAAAATTAATCCTATTAAAGAAAATCGCTGTTTGTTTCCTTTTTTTATAAATGCTGAACGAATAGCTATTACAAAGTCATCTCTACTCGCTGCCATAATTTTTTAATATTCTGATAATATACTTGAAAAAGTCTCCTCTTGATCTAAAGCCTTACCTGTACCAATTGCAACACATGCTAATGGATCATCAGCTATGTGAACGGGTAGCCCAGTTTCTTTAGAAAATCTTTTATCAATATTTTTTAATAATGCTCCACCTCCCGTTAATGTAAGGCCCATATCAACTAGATCAGCGGATAATTCTGGGGGCGTATTTTCTAGCGCGTCTTTTACACCATCAATCATTTCTTTTAAAATAGGATTGAGTGCATCAGATGTATCCTCTTCAGTTATATTAACTTCCTTAGGAGTTCCTGAACGAATATCCCTTCCCTTGACTGGATATTTGTTATTATTTGTAGGTATAGCTGTACCAATTTCTTTTTTTATTTTTTCAGCAGTACCATCACCAATTAAAAGATTATATTCTTTTCTCATAAAATTCTGTAGTGCATGGTCCATAGCATCACCAGCAATTCTCAGTGAGTTTGAATAAACTACTCCGCCTAATGACATAACAGCAATTTCAGTTGTTCCACCACCTATATCAACAACCATAGAACCTGTTGCTTCTGAAATAGGCAGTCCTGCACCAATAGCAGCAGCTATTGGTTCTTCAATTATCTGAACTCTTCTTGCGCCTGCTGCAAGAGCACTATCTTGAATAGCTTTTCTTTCAACAGGTGTTGATCCTGTTGGTACACAAATTAAAATTCTAGGATTTGCAAAAGTACTTCTTTTATGAACTTTTTTTATAAAATGTTTAATCATTTCTTCTGTAACGATAAAGTCAGCAATTACTCCATCTCTTAATGGGCGTATTGCCTGAATGTTTCCAGGAGTTCTTCCAAGCATAGTTTTTGCTTCATCTCCAACTGCTAAAACAGATTTTTTTCCTTTGCTATCAACCACAGCAACAACTGAAGGTTCGTTTAAAACTACTCCTTGTCCTTTCAAAACTACTAATGTGTTTGCAGTTCCTAAATCTATCGCCATATCTTGTGACCAAATTTTTGATACTTTATCAAACAATCCCATTTATATTCCTTTCACTTTTTCTTCTTTTTTTTGTTCTGGAGAGTATCCAGGTGCAGTTTTGTCTCTTTTAATAATCATTTTATTTAATGCATTTATGTATGCATTAGCTGATGCAACTAATGTATCAGTATCTGCTGCTTGACCAACTGTTGTTTTTCCGTTTTCCTCAATCCGAACACTCACAGTTGCTTGGGCATCAGTTCCTTCTGTCACAGCATGAACTTGGTATAGCTGCAAGTTTACATCATGAGGATAAAGTTTCTTTATACATTTAAATATTGCGTCTACAGGTCCATCTCCAGTTTCAGATGCTTTTTTAACTTCACCAAAAACATCTAAAGTCATTTCAGCTCTTTGAGGCTCACCTGTTCCGGCATATACTTTTAATGATTTTAGGTTAATTGCATTAACTTTATTATCAACTATTAAACTATCATCAACTAGTGCAATTATATCTTCATCATAAACATGTTTTTTCTTATCTGCTAAAACTTTAAATTTACCAAATGCATTTTCTATTACATCATCAGTAACATCTACATATCCTAGACTAACTAACTTATCTTTGAAAGCATGTCTTCCAGAGTGTTTGCCCATTACTAAAGATGTTTGTTTTACCCCAACACTCTCTGGCGTCATAATTTCATAAGTTTGTCTATTTTTTAACATTCCATCTTGGTGAATACCTGACTCATGTGCAAAAGCATTTTTTCCAACAATCGCTTTATTGTATTGAACTGGAAATCCAGTCGCGTTTGAAACAATTTTTGAAGCTTTGCTTAGTAAAGTTGTATTAATTCCAGTTTCATATGGCATCAAATCAGGTCTTGTTTTCATTGCCATCACTACTTCTTCTAAAGCAGCATTACCTGCTCTCTCTCCTATTCCATTTATGGTACATTCTATTTGTCTCGCGCCGGCTTGAACACCTGCTAATGAATTAGCTACAGCTAAACCTAAGTCATTATGACAATGTGTAGATAAAATTGCTTTATCTATGTTTGGAACCTTGTTTCTCAAGGTTTCAATAATTTTTGTAAATTCTGATGGCACCGTATAGCCAACTGTATCTGGAATATTTATAGTTTTTGCTCCACATTGAATTGCTAACTCAACAGTTTTGCACATATAGTCCATATCAGTTCTTGTTCCGTCCTCACATGACCACTCAACATCATCGGTAAATTTCCTAGCATATGTTACATGTTCCTTAATCGAATCGTAAACTTCTTCTGGAGATTTATTTAGTTTGTGCTTCATATGTAATGGGCTAGTTGATATAAAAGTGTGAATTCTAAATCTTGGTGCATGTTTCAATGCTTCATAGCATCTATCTATGTCTTTTTTAGAATGTCTTGATAATCCTGCAGGAATAGAATTTTTTAAAATTTTGCTTACTTCTGTAACTGCTTCAAAATCACCTGGAGATGCAATTGGAAATCCAGCTTCAATTATGTCAACTCCAAGTTCATCAAATACTCTTGCAATTTGTATTTTTTCTTCCAAACTCATAGATGCGCCTGGTGACTGCTCACCATCTCTCATCGTAGTATCAAAAATATATACTCTATTTTTATCGGTCATTTTATTATTTTAAAGCCCTGGCATCATACATTCTCTCGCCCAGATTGCAAAATAAAATGGATATTTTTTTAAATAAAACTAATTTTTATCGCTATCTATTAGCTTCTTCTTCGCAATCCACGGCATAAGAGCTCTAAGTCCTGCTCCAACTTTTTCTACTGGGTGTTCAGCCAATTTTTCTCTGGTCTTTAAAAAATTCTTTTGGCCATTTTTACATTCATTCATCCAATCTTTGGTAAATTTACCTGATTGAATATCTGCCAAAACTTCTTTCATTCTTTTTTTGGTTTCTTCTTTATTTATAATTTTTGGGCCTGTAACGTACTCTCCATATTCTGCTGTATTTGAAATTGAATAATTCATATTAGCAATTCCACCTTCGTAAATTAAATCAACAATTAATTTTACTTCATGAACTGTTTCAAAATATGCCATTTCTGGCTCATATCCAGCCTCGACCAAAGTTTCATATCCATTTTTAATTAGCTCAACTAGTCCACCACAAAGAACAGTCTGTTCCCCAAATAAATCAGTTTCGACTTCATCTTTAAATGTAGTTTCAATAATTCCTGATCTGCCTCCACCTACTGCGGAAGCATATGACATAGCTAATTCTCTTGCCTTACCTGATCCATTTTGATGAACAGCAAATAGACAAGGAACTCCTCCACCTTTTTCATATTCGCTTCTTACCAAATGTCCTGGACCTTTTGGAGCAACCATAAATACATCTAAATCTTTTCTTGCTTTAATTAAATCATAATGAATATTTAAACCATGAGCAAAAGCTATCGAGGTTCCTTCTCGGACTCTTTGCTCTATATGATTTTTATAAATTGTTGCCTGAAGTTCATCAGGAGTTAAAACCATAACTACATCAGCCCATTCAGCTGCATCAGATAAATTCATAACTTTTAATCCTTTTGATTCTGCTTTTGCTTTACTCGCTGAACCATCTCTTAGGGCAACTACTACTTCTTTTACTCCACTGTCTTTAAGATTAAGGGCGTGTGCATGTCCTTGGCTTCCATATCCAAAGATTGCAATCTTTTTATTTTTAATTAGATTTACATCAGTGTCCTTTTCATAAAACATTTTCATATTTTTCTCCTTTAAATTTATTTAAATACTTCTGAGCCTCTTGTCATTGCAACTGCACCCGTTCTTGAAATACTAACTAGACCGAATTTTTTTAAATTTTTTGTCATTGAATCTATTTCTCTTCTTAAGGCTGTTATTTGTATAACATAAGATTTATTTGTTTTATCTAATATTATTGCATTATATTTTTTACAAGCTTTTAAAGCTTTTTCTTTTTTTGATTTACTTCCTACCAACTTAAATAAAGCCATTTCTTTAAAGATTACATTTTTATCTTCCCTCTTAAAATCTGCAACTTTATGAACAGGTACAAGTTTTTTTAATTGTAGTTTAATTTGTTCTATAACTTGTGGTGTTCCCGTGGTTACGATTGTAATTCTAGAAATGTTTAATTTTGGGTCAATCTCTGCAACAGCTAAGGATTCAATATTGTATCCTCTGCCTGAAAATAAGCCCACCACTCTTGCTAAAACTCCAGCTTCATTATCAACCCAGACAACAATAATATGTGTATCAAACTTTCCTTGTTTACCAGGAATACTGTATGCTGATTTTGATTTTACCATTAAACTAAAGTCTTTCCCTTTCCAGTAATTTTATTTTCTCTTTGATCTTTGGGACCCAAAAGCATTTGATTATGTGGTTTTCCTGAAGGTATCATCGGAAAACAGTTTTCTTGTTTATCTACTCTACAATCAAATATTACCGGTCTATCAGTGTTAATCATTTCTATTATTTTATCATCTAACTCTTGTGGTGTTGAAGCTCTTATTCCAACACAGCCATATGCTTCTGCAAGTTTTACAAAATCAGGTAACGCAGCAGTATAGCTTTCAGAGTAATTTTTATCATGCAATAGTTCCTGCCATTGCCTGACCATTCCCATATATTCATTATTTAAAATAAATATTTTTATAGGGAGACTATATTGAACTGCTGTAGACATTTCTTGCATTGTCATCAAAACTGATGCTTCTCCAGCAATATCAATTACTAATTTTTTTGGGTGCGCTACTTGTACACCAACAGCAGCTGGCAATCCATAACCCATTGTTCCCAAACCTCCTGAAGTCATCCAACGATTAGGTTTGTCAAATTTATAATGTTGAGCTGCCCACATTTGATGCTGACCTACTTCGGTAGTAATGTATGTATCTTTATTTTTAGTTAACTCATAAAGTCTTTGAACTGCGTATTGCGGTTTTATAGTTTCATCGCTATTGATAAAGTCAAAAGAATTAACTGATCTCCATTTTTGTATTTTTTCCCACCATTTAGAAATCTTTTGTTTGTTTGATTTTGCAAAATCAGGTTTGACTTTTTTTATAGTTTTAATTGTAGAAGTAATAACTTCAGCAACATCACCTATTATTGGCAAGTCTACTTTAACATTTTTATTTATTGAAGATGGATCAATATCGATGTGAACTTTTTTTGATTTAGGAGAAAATTCATCTAATTTTCCAGTTATTCGATCATCAAACCTTGCTCCAATATTTATCATTAAATCACAATCATGCATTGCATTGTTAGCTTCATATGATCCGTGCATACCAAGCATACCTAAAAATTGGCTATCTTCACCTGGATAAGAACCCAAGCCTTGTAATGTTGATGTTATAGGAAAACCAGTTTTATTTACTAGCTCTCTTAAAAGTTCGCTTGCTTTTGGTCCTGAATTTATAACACCCCCACCCGTATAAAAAATTGGTTTAGAGGCTTTACTCATTAACTTAATCAATTCGTCAATATCTTTTTGTGAAAAATGACTATGAACTTTGCCGTTTATTTTTTTTTGTTTTTTAAATTTTGTATAATTTGTTTTTTGAAACTGAACATCTTTTGGAATATCAACTAAAACAGGCCCAGGTCTACCAGTTGTTGCAACTTCAAATGCTTTATGAATTGTTTTTTCTAAATCTTTTACATCTTTAACTAGCCAGTTATGCTTTGTACATGGTCTTGTTATTCCAGTCGTATCACATTCTTGAAAAGCATCAGTACCTATTAAGTGTGTAGGAACCTGTCCAGAAATACAAACCAATGGAACTGAATCCATATAAGCGTCTGTTAAAGCAGTTACAGCGTTAGTGGCTCCAGGGCCTGACGTAACTAAAAGAACTCCTGGTTTTCCTGAAGATCTAGCATATCCTTCAGCAGCGTGTCCTGCACCTTGCTCGTGACGAACTAAAATGTGTTTTAAAAAATTAAAATTTTTTAATTCATCATAAATAGGAAGAACGGCACCACCAGGATAACCAAAAATAAATTCTACATCTTGGTCTTCCAAACACTTAAATACAATCTCAGCTCCTGAATACAATTTTGACATTTATCCAATCTAGCTGAAGTTGTGCTAATAGGTCAAGTTTAAGACGTGATTATTTTATTTTTTTTAAAGCAAGACCTAAATTTTTAGGATTAATTTTTTGCCAGGATCCCATTTGACCTCTGGCCCACGTAACCTGTCTCTTGGCATATTGCCTTGTTTTAATAGCAATTAACTCCTTGGTCTGATCAAGAGAGCACTTTTTGTTTAAAAAATTTGTTATTTCTTTAATTCCAATAACCTTATTTGAGCTGTTTTCTTTTTTGACCTTAAGCTTGATAAATCGTCGAACTTCCTCAACTGCTCCTTCTGCAAACATATCGTCTACCCTCAAATTAATTCTTTTTATCAAGCTTTCTCTTGGGTAATCAATATAAATTTTAATAAATTGATCTGAAGAAATATACTTTTTTGTTTTTTTAAACCAATTTATAATTGATATTTTTGTATAGTTTTTAATTTCATAAGCTCTGATAGATCTTTGAATATCATTTTTTTCAATTGTATTTTTTATTAAAGGATCAAGTTTCAATAATTTATTATAGAATTTTTTTTGACCCAATTTATTTTGCATCAATCTAATTTTATTTCTTACTTTAATCGGAATATTGGGTATTTTTACTAAACCATCAGTAAGAGCTTTAAAATACAAACCTGTTCCTCCTACTATTATAGGTACCATCTTTCTTTTTCGAATATCTTTAATTTTTTTTAGTAAAAGCTCTAACCAATCTCCAGTTGAATAATTTTTTCTTACATCGCAAAATCCGTATAGATGATGTTTTATTTTTTTTAGATCTTTTTTTTTGGGTCTTGCTGTTATAATTTTAAGTTGCTTATAAACTTGCATACTATCAGCATTAATAATTTCTCCTTTAATTTTTTTAGATAATTTTAATGCGAAATTTGATTTTCCACATGCTGTTGGTCCTGCAATTAAAATTATTTTGGACTTAAGGTCCATTAATTAATCTAACTTAACACCAATATATCTTTTTTGGCCTTGATTGTTATAAATAGCTATCATTATTGTTTTATCAGTACTTCTTATAGCAGAATTAACTATATTTTTAAGATCACCAACTGTTTTTATTTTCTTTTTCTGCGCTTCAATAATTATATTGTTTACATTTAAGTAATTTATTGGGCTATCGTTTTCTATTTTAACAATAACTGCCCCAGATGTATCTTTTGGTAAATTTCTAGCTTCAATATCTTGTTTTGTTAAAGTTCTTACAGTTATTTTTAAACCTTCTATAATAGTTATTTTAGGTCCTTCAGCTTTTTTAATATTAAAATCTTCAGAAGTTTCTAATCTGCCAAGAGTAATTTTTTTTACTACTTCTCTTTTGTTTCTCCAAACTTTTACTTCTACAGTTTTTCCTACTTCAGTTTGTGCAACAATCAATGGTAACTCTTTCATTTCATTAATTGGTTTTCCATCAAACTCTAAAATAATGTCTCCAGATAAAATTCCACCTTTGCTAGATGGGCTGTTATCAGCAACACTTACGACTAATGCACCTCTTGGTTTGTCTAGTTTTTCTGCATCTGAAATTTCTTTGGTTACATATTGAATTCTTACTCCTAACCAACCTCTTTTTGTTTCGCCATATTTAATTAATTGATCAATAACTATCTTTGCATTGTTTGAAGGAATTGAAAAACCAATACCTATTGATCCTGATTGTCCTAATATTGCAGTATTAATTCCAACTACATCTCCATTCATATTAAATAAAGGACCGCCTGAGTTTCCTTGGTTAATTGATGCATCAGTTTGAATAAAATCTTCATATCTAGTCATACCAATATTTCTATTTCTCGCTGAAATTATTCCAGCAGTAACAGTTCCTCCTAAGCCGAAAGGGTTACCTATTGCAATTACCCAGTCTCCAATTCTTGATTTATCTGAATTTCCAAATTTAACAGGTATAAATTGATCTTTAGATTTAATTTGCAAAACGGCAATATCTGATAAAGGGTCTGTTCCAATTATAGTTGCTTCATATTCTTTATCTCCATTAACTCTTACCAAGATATCATCAGCATCTTTAATAACGTGGTTATTTGTAATAACAATTCCTTTTTCATCAATTATAAACCCTGAACCAAGTGCGTAGGCTTTTCTTTTTTGTGGGGTTCCAAAATCTTTAAACATATCTTCAAATGGTGAGCCTGGGGGGAACTCAAATCCAGGAAATGGATTACTTTTTGTCACTACAGTTTGACTTGTTGAAATATTGACAACTGATGGCATTAATTTTTCCGCCAAATCTGCAAAAGATGCTGGGGCATCTTTTGAGTGAGATATAGTAGATAAATTAAAATTAATTATGACTACTAAAAAAACTTTTAAAAATCTAAATGCCATTTTTTTTCATATACCATATTATAATAAAACCAATTATTGTAAAAATTAGACCTCCAACTCTTAATTGGCTAACCTTTGCATCTTTTGCTTTAAGCAAAATACTTTTCATTTTTGAAGGAAATAAGGCGTATAAAATTCCTTCTATAAAAAAGAATAGACCAAGTGCTATGATCAGTTCTCTCATTGTTAAAATATTAGTCTGTTTTTGGTTTTATATTCCCAAAGAATTTAAAGAATTCACTATCCGGAGACAATATCAAAGATGTTTCTCCCCCTATTAAAGCTTTTTCATAAGCTTGCATTGCTCTATAAAATGCAAAAAACTCAGGATCTCTTCCAAAGGCGTCTGCAAATATTTTATTTCTTTGACCGTCACCTTCTCCTTTCATAATCTGAGATTGTTTTTCAGCTTCTGCTAAAATTACAGTAACTTCTTTATCTGCTGTTGATGTAATAGTTATTGCCATTTCAGCTCCTTTTGCTCTAAATTCTTTAGCTTCCCTTTCCCTTTCAGTTTGCATTCTTCTATAGATTGCCTCACTGTTTGCTGGCGGAAGGTCTGCCCTTTTAATTCTTACATCTACAATTTTAATACCAAATTTTTCTGCTTCTTTATTTACTCCATCTTGAATTAATGCCATTTGATTTGTTCTGTCAGCAGACAATAAAGTTTGCAATCTCTGTGTTCCTAAAACACTTCTAATTCTTGAATTTATAATTGTTGATAAACGTGATCTAGCTACTCTTTCATTTCCTACAGAAATATAAAATTTTAAAGGATCAACTATTTGGAATCTAGCAAAGGCATCAACTATTAATCTTTTTTGATCTGATGCAATTACTTCTTCTGGTGGCGCATCCAGGTTTAATATTCTTTTATCTAAGAAAACCACGTTTTGAATAAAAGGAATTTTAAAATTAATTCCTGGAGTAGAAATAATTCTTTTTGGATCTCCAAATTGAAGGACTATTGCTTGATTAATTTCTTTAACAATAAAAATTGAAAAGAAAGCAGTCGCTCCTAATAATATAATGATTGGTAATAAAATTTTTTTCATTTAATTTACCTTTTTCAATTCTGGTAGAGGTAGATATGGAACTACACCCGAACCCGCATTCTTGTCGATTATAACTTTATCAATATCAGCTAAAACTTTTTCCATAGTTTCAAGATACATTCTCTCTTGTGTTACTTTTTTTGCTTTAGCATATTCATTATAAATTGATAAAAATCTACTTGCTTCACCTTCTGCTTTTGCAACAACTTCTTTTTTGTAAGCTTCTGCTGCTTGCAATATTTTTGCAGCTTCTCCACGCGCCCTTGGTATCACGTCGTTAGCATAGGCTTGTGCTTCATTTTTAGATCTCTCCATATCTGCTCTTGCGGCCTGCACATCTCTAAATGCATCAATAACTTGATCTGGTGGATCGGCTTTTTGTGTTTGAACTTGTGTAATCTGTATTCCAGAATTGTATTCATCTAAAATATTTTGAATAATTTCCTGTGTGTCTATCTCTATTTTTGATCTTCCTTCAGTTAAAATTGGCTGGATGTTTGATCGAGCAATAACTTCTCTCATAGCTGTTTCTGCGGCAGCTTTAACTGTTCCCTCTGGGTCTTGGATTTTAAATAAAAAATTTCCTGCATCTTTAATTACCCAAAATACAGAAAAGTCTATATTTACGATATTCTCATCTCCAGTTAACATTAAACTTTCCTCTGGAACATCTGCTACTCCACTTGAGCCAAACCCACTATCTCTTTCTGATCTAAAACCAATATCCATTCTGTTTACTTTTGTAACTTTTGGAGTAAGAACGCTTTCAACTGGAAAAGGTAAATGATAATTTAATCCTGGCTGGGTTGTTTTTACAAATTTACCAAATCTTAAAACGACTCCTTGCTCATCTGGCAAAACTCTGTAAAGGCCACTCAATGCCCAAATTATCAATAAAACGATTAAACCAAAAACTATTGGTTTTCCTCCAGATGTACTTCCACCTGGAATAAATTTTTTTATTTTATCTTGGATATTTTTTACAATTTCATCAATATCTGGTGGTGTTGGTCCTCTTCTAAAACCATCACCATTTCCACCTCCTGGGGGAGATCCCCAAGGACTTTGATTTTTGAAATCGCTCATATGTCAATGTATATAGTGTCTTTATCAAGAAAAACAAGATAAGTTGGATTTATGGATACCAAACCGCGACAAAAATCCTTCCAAAAAAACCCCATTAATGGAACAAAATTTACAATAGCAATTTCAAGTGCAAAAGGTGGTGTTGGAAAATCAACATTTGCTACGAACCTAGCTTTAGCTCTAAAAAAATCTGGATGCAAAGTTGGATTGTTAGATGCTGACATTTATGGACCCTCATTGCCAAAGTTATTTTCAATAAATGAAAAACCGAAAAGTGATGGTAAAACTTTAAATCCAATTTTAAAATATGGTATTCAGTGTATGTCTATTGGTTTTTTAACTGAAGAACAAACTCCAATGATTTGGAGAGGTCCAATGGTAACAAGTGCGATAAAAACTTTTACACAAAAAGTTGCATGGAAAGATTTAGATTTTATAATTGTAGATATGCCACCAGGAACAGGCGATACTCAGCTTACATTTTCACAAGAAATAAAAATGGATGGAGTAATTATTATTTCTACACCACAAGAAATTGCATTACAGGATGTAAAACGCGGAATAAGAATGTTTGATAAACTTGGAGTAAAAATTATTGGCTTAATCGACAATATGAGTCATTTCATTGGTGATGATGGAAAAAAATATCCTATTTTTGGAGAGAATGGAGTTAAAAGAACTGCAGATGAATTTAATAAAGAATTTTTAGGAGAAATTCCAATTAATCCTGAAGTTGGAAAACTTGGTGACCTTGGAACTCCAATTGTTGAAAGCAAACCAGATCATGAAATTTCAAAAATATATCTTAAATTTGCAGAAAAAATTAAATCAACTTATCTTTAAGATCAAAAGCTATCATTAATTCATTCCATTCTCTTTTTGATAAACCTGATTGATCTACATTAACTTCTTCACCTTTTATTAACTTTTGTAATATAATTTTTCCTTTTGCTGATACTTCTGTACCTCCTACTCTATAATCCATAAAAGCTTCAAAAGTAATTGGCACCCATTTTTTTAGTGTATCTAACATTGCTTCTGCATAAGTTCTTATTTCATATTGAGCATGATGGTCAGCTCTTAATCTTAAAAAATTCATAAGATTTAGTAAATCAGTTTTCCAATACCATTGAGTATAAGTATTTAAAGTTAAATTCATTCTTGCAAGTTCTCTTGCGAGCCCTGCTTCTTTTTCATCAATAATAGAACCATCATAACGTTCGTTAAGCATCATTTCATAATTATTATAAGTTTGTTCTGCATCACTTTTTAATAGGTTTAAAACTTTTTTTGCCTGATCTCCTTTAAGAACATCTCCTCTTCCTTGTCTGTTGCTTTGAGATTGAGCCGCTAAGTTTTCTATTTCAGGTAAATAAAATTCTTTATCTAATATTGAATACCTTGCTGAATATTCATTTACATTTGCAGTTCTGTGTCTTATCCATTGCCTTGCAATAAAAATTGGTAATTTTACATGATATTTTATTTCACACATTTCAAATGGAGTGCTATGCCAATGTCTCATTAAATATTTGATTAAGCCTGAATCTGTTGAAACCTTTTTGGTTCCTTTTCCATAGGATACTCTTGCTGCTTGTACAATTGAAGTATCATTACCCATATAGTCGACAACTCTTATAAAGCCATGGTCTAAAATAGGTATTGCTTCATAAAGAATTTTTTCAAGTTCAGGTGAGTTGACTCTTTTCGTGCTAGTTTCTTGACTTTGCTGTTCTTTTATCTCTTGTTCTTGTTCTTTAGTTAATTTCACAATAATTTTCTATTAATCTATTTTTTTTAACACTCCAATATCGCCTGTACGCTCTAATGCAATAATTATAGCATTAATTTTTTCAATATACTTTATATCTCTTATTCTTTCTCCAATAAAAATTTTTTCTAAATAAAGAATCTTATTAAATTTATCACTTTGAAATTTTACTCTATAAATGCTTCTGTCGTTTAATGATGCAACTAGGGCGTTGTTTTTCCATTTTTCTTCAAAATTATTTGGCAAAATAATTATTTCTGAGATCCCTATTGAAGGCACAAAAACATAAATTGGCTCAATAAAACCATTCTCTATGTGACTCTTTAAATATTTACGCTTATTTTTTTTACTATTATAAGAATTTCCATAAGAAGCTATTGGCCATCCATAATTTCCTTTGAAAGAAATTATATTTATCTCATCTCCACCTCGAGGGCCATGCTCAGTTGAAATAATTAAATTATCCTTAACATACAAACCTTGTAGATCACGATGACCTTTTGAAAAAATTATATGTTTCTTGGTTTCTAAATTAATAAATAAAATTTTTCCAAATATTGAACTATCTTCTTGTGGTCTATTATCAGGTTCATCTTGAAAAGAATCACTTGTACTTATCAAAATCCCTTCGTCTCCATTAAATAAGTATTTTTGCATTCTACCTGAGCCCAAAGATGTTTTTCCACATTCCAAAAATTTTTTAAAGATTGAGAAATTTAACTCTTTATCAATATCTGCAAAATAAATTTTTAAAGTTTTACATTCATTATTGCTATGAGTTGTTGATACAAATATTTTATTTTTTATAATTAGTGTATCTAAAATATTTTTAAACTTAACATTTGTTTTAATTAAAGAGTAATTTAATTTTTTATTTTTGTTACTAAAATTATCAATATTACTTTTAAAAAAAGATCCTTTTTTTGTAATAATAAATACTTCATTTTCAAAATTTTCTAAATAAAAGCTATTTCTGCTTCTTTTTTGCTTAATATTTAATTTTTTTCTTTTAAAATCAATTTTAATTAATTGAGTCTCGGGGAGGAATTTAACATTATAGTCATTAAAAAGGTTTGAAAATGACCTTTTCCCACTTGATATCATATAAAGTGACTTTACCGGATCAGGTAATTTAAAGAAGTATCTAAAAAAAACTTCATAAATTTTGTCTTTATTTAAAATCGTAAAAAAGATTATAAATAAAAACAAAGTTATTATTGATATCGATAAAAATTTTTTTTTCTTTAGCATGAAAGACCGTTTTTTCTTGAATCTAATCACATTACTTTTATATTAATATTGTTGGTTTTCCAACTATGACGATAAACGAATTTCGTAATAAACATTGCGGACGTGGGGGCAGTACCCACCACCTCCACCAAAATAAATGCGGGGGTGAATTAGAATCGACGAATGTCTAAAGGCTATTCTTTTGTTCGGTATTGTTCCGCCGTAAAGGGCTAAATTATAAATGCTAACGAAAGTTACGCAATTGCAGCTTAATTAATTTATTAATTAAGTTACGGGGTCTGGGGCACCTGGCAACAGAACGCCCCTTCTCAATTTCAAATTGTTATTTGTTTTTAATAAGAATTAAAGTTTATATTAAATATGATCGGCCATAAGTCGGCATTTAATTCGATTTATTTCTCTCACAGTCCTTGTCAATTGATTGCCAATCACCTTCTTCAAATGGTATCTTCACATCATTTAAAAGTCTTTTAAACTTTTCTAATCTGTCTTTTCTCTCGATTGCTTTTAAATACATACAAAACCATTTAAATGCTGCTCGATCTAATCCTTTTTTATTGATATGAACCCAATTTTCAAAATCCATACATTGATCAGTATCATAAGTATATTCGTGATAAATTAATTTTTTGCCATCATCACTTAAAGTATCTGACCAACTATGATGCATAGTTTTATACTTAAACTTGCCTTCATCAATGACTTCTGCGGCCTCATAATCTCCTAAAAGATTTATCTCATTAAAACCTAGTTTTAATTGTTTCATTATTTAGTGTTGTTGAAGTTATTCGTTAAAGAGCTTTAACAATATTTAATATATATATTTTTAGTGGCAAAAATTAGACAATCGATTATCCAAATAAACCTTTAAATATTATCCATAATAAATTCTGTACGGGATAAATGTGGGCAAAATTAAATGCCCACATCTAAGTTGAGTTTTATCTTTTATTTTTTATTTTAAAACCCTTTGACTCAAGTACTTTGATCAAATTTTTTAATCTCTGTTCTCTAGATGTATTTTGATCACCTATTTTTTCAAAAAAGATAGGTTCTAAACCTCTATCCTTCTTTGATTTAAAATAGTCTTTGATTGATTGTATTTTTAGTTTCATTTGCCTCCTTTAGCGTTGTGTTTAAAGTCCCAGCAAGTAGAGTTAATTTCTAAATCAGGACTAAATGTATAATACTACTTTTTTCCAAAATTGCTATCTATTGCAAATTGAAGTTTTTCAATAGTTTTAGAAGTCTCTGACAGCGTGGTTCCCATAGCAATTATGAATGCCGTGAGTGCTCTTTTAGCTGAAAACATTGAAAAAATAATTGATGAAGGAAATAATAAAATAATTACTTCATTAAAATAAATTATTCGACATTGCTTTTTTTAACGCAATAATTACCCTGTGTATTCCAACCTGCAGGGCAAGAACCAACTCTTGGTATTGCTTCCGTAGCATTTGGTCCAGCAACACAATAATTACCCGATGTATTCCAACCTGTAGGACAATTACCATTTTTTGCAATTGCAGGTCTCGCATTTGGACCTGGAACACACATTTTACCCGATGTATTATAACCTGTAGGACAATTACCATTTTTTGGTATTGGACTTGCTCTCATTGTCATACTCTGCACCTCCCTAATTCTTGTTAAAAGAATTATTAGTAACCATCTGCTTCAAGTTTTTTTCTAATTGCTTCTGCAACAAGTTTATATCCCTCAGCATTATAATGACGATATCTCAACCTAAGCGCAAAAAGAGATAATGGGTCAGGATGAGGTTCAAATACCTCCTTATAAATATCAATGATGGGAATATTCAATTCTGTTACCGTTTGCATTACAAAATTACGATGTATGTTTTCTTCCTTAACACCAATTATTTCTCTTTCAAATCTAGGCAAGTAGACAAAATACATCTTCCCATCCCATTCGGAGACCATTTGCTTTGATTTTTTTAAAACATCTTTGAAAATAGGAGCGGTACCAAAAGGTGGGGGCGTGTGTGTTAAGTTAATCATTCTTCTTATTTTGTTTAGTTTTATTATGTTTGTTATCCTATTTTTCTTAAACCTTTTCTTTTTCTTTTTTTTTTTCTTTTCTTCATTCTTTTCCTTTTCCCACTCAACCTGAACATAATTTTTTAAAACATCATCAATTTCTTCCTGCCTGGAAATAAGGTTTTGAGAATAATCATCTTCATCTAAATACCTTTTTAAGAATGGCGATTCTATCTCATTTACCAAATTTGCTAAATCATTCACAAAGTATATCCATAATACTATTTTTGGTTTTAAGGGTTCAGCATACTCCTTGAGTGCAGCAAGTTCCAACATCGGACCATTTCCTCCCTTTCCAACATTTATGACGTTTAAATCTGGTTGTCGTAGCACAGCACTAATCGTTTCATTCGAATGAACAGATTTTCCTTCAGTAAAAGAATCGCCTATCAATAAAATGTCAACCTTGTTTTCAACGTATAATCCTTTTGGATTATTAAACCCATGTTCATCTATTTCAATAACAGGAAAATAACCTGCTTCATTATTATGTGCTGTTATAGAATTTGAAATTGTGCCAAGAGGATAGATTCTACCTTTTTTTGCTTTTAAGCCATTTGATTTTAAAAATGCCTTTGGATAAATATTTGGAAATACATTAGCGCCAGAATCTTTTAAGTCATCCAGTACTTCCATATATGTTCTTGTATCATACGGAACACCCATTTTTTTTGCAATTATTTCTGGTTGGGGTGTTTTATTGAAAAATTCTAAATAAGTCTCAAATCCATAAACCAAAATACCTATTGTAAAGAACAAGATTGATAAATTTACTCTCAGGTTATTACTCAATCTTTTCAATCCAATACTAAACAATACTACAAACAAAACACCGCATATCATACTGATAATATAAAATGCTGGTAATGCAAATTCAGGCGAACTATAGATTTTGTAAATTGGATAAATTATAAGAATAACAGAAAACGATATACCAAATGCAAACACCGTGTTCGCAAACTTGACTGCGATTCGCGGTAGTTCTTTGGGCACGTTTTCCATATTGTTAAATTTTCTTAATAATTAATTTCATTATGATTTTCTCATTATTAACAACAATTGATTATCCAATCAATATTAATAAGCAAAAGTTAAATGATGAAATGATTTAAATACCATCTAGTGTGACTAACTAACGAATTCAGCATGAATTCATTTGTGCGTCAGAATAAATTAATGACAATTCAATTTCAAGTTGGTAAGTTTTAGTATGGAAGTTAATGCAGAAATAAAAAAAGCAACTGATCTAATTTATCAGAAAATATCTAATACCATTCCAGAAATAGAGTGGGCAATTCATGCTCCATATATTTATAAAATTAATAAACTTAAAAAAGAAAAAAATGCAGTAATTCTTGCACACAATTATCAAACACCAGAAATATATCACGGTGTTTCTGATTTTTCAGCAGACTCACTTGCACTTGCAGTTGAAGCGGCAAAAACAAAAGCAGATATAATAGTAATGTGTGGAGTTCATTTTATGGCTGAAACTGCAAAACTAATGAGTCCTGATAAAAAAGTTCTTCTCCCAGATATGAGCGCGGGCTGTTCTTTGTCATCATCAATTACAGGTAAAGATGTTAGAAACTTAAAAAGAAAATATCCTGGAGTTCCAGTAGTTTCTTATGTTAATACATCAGCAGAAGTAAAAGCAGAAACTGATGTATGCTGCACATCAGCTAATGCTGTAAAAATTGTACAATCATTAGGAGTAAAAAAAGTTATTTTCTTGCCTGATGATTTTTTGGCAAAATATGTTGCTTCTCAAACAGATGTGGAAATTATTTCATGGAAAGGCACATGTGAAGTACATGAACAATTTAATGATGAAGAAATAAATGAAATTAGAAAAAGCAATCCAGGAATAAAAATAATTGCTCATCCTGAATGTCCTCCAGATGTAATAAGAGCTAGCGATTTTGCAGGATCTACTAGTGGTATGATAAAATATGTTAAAGATAACCAGCCAGAAAAAGTAATGATGGTTACCGAATGTTCAATGAGTGATAACGTTCAAATTGACAATCCTAATGTAAAATTTATTCGTCCATGTAATTTATGTCCTCATATGAAAAAAATAACATTACCAAAAATATTAGATTGTTTGGAAAACGAAACTAATGAATTAATAATGGATAACAAAACTATAGAAAAAGCCAGAAAGTCTGTAGAAAGAATGGCAGAGATAGGCAGATAAAATCTGTGCCAAAAATTAAATTAAGCAAGAACTTTATTATTAATGTTTGCAAATTGGCTTTAAATGAAGATTTGTATCCTTCAGGAGATATAACTTCAAATCTATTAAAAAATAATACTATAAAAAAAGTAAAGTTATTGTCAAACCAGTCAGGAATAATAGGTGGGTTGGAATTTGCAAAACAGACTTTTAAATTGATTGATAAAAGAATTAAAATAAAATTAAAAAAAAAAGAAGGTTCTCAAATAAAAAAAAGAGATTTAATAGCAATTGTAGAGGGTGATATTAAAAATATATTAATTGGAGAAAGAGTTGCTCTAAATTTTTTATCTCATATTTCTGGTATTGCAACTAAAACGAATAATTTTGTAAAAAAAGTTAATAAAAAAACTATAATCTGCTGTACTAGAAAAACTATTCCTAATTTAAGAGTTATTCAAAAATATGCTGTCAAACTTGGTGGAGGAGAAAATCATAGATTTAACTTGAGTGATGAATTTTTGATAAAAGATAACCATATAGCTGCAAATAAAAATATTATAGAAATAATAAAAAAAGCAATTAAATTTAAAAAAGGAAAAAAAATTACAGTTGAAGTTGATAATTTAAGTCAACTTAAAAATATACTTGGATTAAAATTTGATAGAGTTTTATTTGATAATATGAATATAAAGTCACTTAAAGTTGGAGTAAAACTAGCAAGAAAATACTATAAAACTGAAGCATCGGGTAATATTACCTTAAGTACTGTTAAGAATATTTCTAAAACTGGAGTAGATAGAATTTCTATTGGCGCTTTAACTCATAGTGTTCCAGCCCTGGATATAAAACTACAAATTTAAATAAAATTATTTTTTTAGTTGTGCTTGTGCTGCAGCTAGTCTTGCTACTGGCACTCTATAAGGAGAACATGAAACATAATCTAAACCTACATCTGAACAAAAATGTATGCTTTTAGGATCTCCTCCATGCTCACCACATATACCTAATTTTATATTTTTATTTTGCTTTCTTCCTTTTTCTGATGCAATTTTAATAAGATCACCCACTCCTTCATCAACTGATATAAATGGGTCTATGTCAAAAATCTTGTTTTCAATATAATCATTTAAAAATTTACCACTATCATCTCTACTAATTCCAAATGTTGTCTGGGTTAAATCATTTGTTCCAAAGCTAAAAAATTCAGCATGTTTTGCTATATCTTTGGCTTTTATAGCGGCTCTTGGTAATTCAATCATAGTTCCAACTAAAAATTTAATCTTTATTTCTTTTTGATCTTGAACTTTTTTTGCAGTTGTTATTACAAGATCTTTCATAATTTTTATTTCAGCTTCGGTAGATACTAAAGGTATCATTATTTCTGGAAATGCTGATTTTATTTTTTTCTTTTTTAACTCTGCCAATGCTTCAAAAATAGCTCTACATTGCATTTGATAAATTTCAGGATAAGAAATTCCTAACCTGCAACCTCTATGGCCCAACATTGGATTTTGTTCATGTAACTCACTAATTCTAGCTTCAATCTCTTTAATAGATAATTTTAATTCATTTGCTACTTCGTTAATTTCTTTTGCAGTTCTTGGAAGAAATTCATGCAGTGGAGGATCCAATAATCTTACTGTAACCGGCAAACCACTCATAATTTTAAATATTTTAATAAAATCATTTTTTTGATGAGGTAAAAGTTTTTCTAATGCTTTATTTCTATCTTCTGTAGTTTTTGAAAGTATCATTTCTCTTACAGATAAAATTCTTTCTTCGTCAAAAAACATATGTTCTGTTCTACACAGTCCTATTCCTTCTGCCCCAAAGTCTCTTGCAGTTTTTGTGTCTAATGGAGTTTCAGAATTTGTTCTAACTTTTAATTTTCTAAAACTATCTGCCCAGCCCATTAATTTTGAAAAATATCCTGAAATTTCAGGTTTTAATTTTGGAACTTCTCCTTGAATAATTCTTCCTGTAGAGCCATCTATAGTAATTAAATCACCCTCTTTTATTTCTATAGATGCAGTTTTAAAAATTTTTCTATCATAATTAATATCAATTTCACTTGAGCCTGAAACACATGGCCTACCCATTCCTCTTGCAACCACTGCTGCATGACTAGTCATTCCTCCTCTTGAAGTCAATATTCCTTTTGCAGCATGCATACCGTGTATATCCTCTGGTGAAGTTTCTACTCTAACTAAAATTGTATCCTGCATCATTTCATTAAGTCTTTGGGCTTCATCAGATGAAAAAACTACTTTTCCAGTAGCTGCGCCAGGAGAAGCTGGCAAACCTTTTGCAATAATATTTATTTTACCTTTTTCATCTAGAGTTGGATGTAAAAGTTTATCTAAAGAATGGGGGTCTATTCTCATAACTGCATCTTTCTTTGAAATTAATTTTTCTTTAACCATATCAACTGCAATTTTTACAGCTGATTTAGTTGTTCTTTTTCCAGACCTTGTTTGTAATATCCAAAGTTTATTATTCTCAACTGTGAACTCTACATCCTGCATATCTTTATAATGTCTTTCTAAATTTTTTAAAATTTTATCCAGCTGTTTAAAAATGGTAGGCATTGACTCTTCTAATGAACTCTCTTTAGCTTTAGCTTCAATTCTGGCTTTTTTTGTTATGTATTGTGGAGTTCTTGTGCCTCCAACCACATCTTCTCCCTGAGCATTAATTAAATATTCTCCATAAATTTCATTTGAGCCTGTTGATGGGTTTCTTGTAAAAACTACACCTGTTGCACAATCTTGGCCCATATTACCAAAAACCATTAACTGAACATTAACTGCTGTACCCCAGTCAGAGGGTATTTGATTAAGTTTTCTATAAACTTTTGCTCTGTTACTTTGCCAAGATAAAAATACTGCTGATATAGCTCCTATTAATTGCTCATTTACATCCTGAGGAAAATCTTTTTTTGTTTTTTCTTTTACAATGTTCTTAAAATCTTTGATTAACCCATCCCAATCATTTTCGTCTAACTCATTATCTAACAAAACTCCTTTGGTTAGTTTATAATTTTCAATAAGCTCTTCAAAATTGTAATTTTCAACCCCCAAAACAACGTTTGAGTACATTTGAATAAAACGTCTATAACTATCTTTTGCAAATCTAAAATTTGATGTTTTTTTAGCAAGAGCTTGGACAGTTTTATCATTTAGTCCTAAATTTAAAATCGTATCCATCATACCAGGCATTGACACTCTAGCACCAGATCTAACGGAAACTAGCAAAGGATTTTTTAAGTCTCCAAATTTTTTTCCAGAATTTTTTTCCATATTTTTTATTTCAACTTTGATCTGTTTTAATATTTTTGGAACAATTTTTTTATTATTTTTATAAAATAAATCACAAACTTCAGTAGAAATAGTAAATCCAGAAGGAACAGGATATCCAAGTCTTCCCATTTCAGCAAGATTTGCTCCCTTTCCTCCTAAAATATTTTTTGGAATTTTGATTCTCTTTGTTTCTTTAGATTTAAAATTAAAAACTAATTTTTTCACTATAAGCTTTCTACTTTAGAAAAATTTAAATAATTATCGAAGGTTTTACATAACATCTGCAAAATTTCTAGTCTATTTTTTTTAATTAATACATCTTCGTCATTTACTATTACATTCTCAAAAAAGTCGTTTACTTCTTTTTTAGCTGATGACAGAATTTTTAAAATACCTTCGTAATCATCTTCTCTGCTAACACTTGTAAAATCTTTCCTTATTTCGTGAATTTTTTTATAAAGCGCTTTTTCAAATTCATTTTTAAACAGTCCTGGATCTGCGTAGCCTGCAAGTTCTAATTTGTTATTTTTATACTCGTTAGAAATAATATTTGATGCTCTTTTATAACTAAACATCAAATCTTTTCCGATTTCTTTTGAAATTAATTTATTTAAAGTTGAAGTTTTTTTATAAATTTTCAAAATGTTATCAATGTTATAATTCAAATTTACACTCTCAATAATATCATTCCTTATTTCTTTTTCTTTCATAAAGTTTTTGTATCTATCGTGAAAAAATTCTGAAAGATCTTTTTGAACATTCTTCGAATTAAAAATAATATTTTGTTCACTATATAATTGACAACTATAATTAATTAGATCCCTTAATTTTAAATCTTTATTATTTTCTAAAATCATTTTTAATAAACCAATTGCTGATCTTCTTAGCGCATATGGATCTTTAGAACTTGAAGGTTTTAAATCTAGGCCAAAAAAACCTACTAACGAGTCTAGTTTGTCACTCAATGATAATGCAATGCTATAAGGCTTTTTTGGAATCTTGCTTTCCAGCCCTGTTGGCAAATAATGTTCACTTACAGCAATACAAACTTCTTTTTCAAAACCCTGTGCTTCAGCAAAATAGCCTCCTAATATACCTTGTAATTCTGGAAATTCCCCAACAAGATCTGAGAGCAAATCTACCTTGCATATTGAAGATGCAATTTCTATTTTTTCTTTACTAATTAATAATTCGTCTGAAATAAGACTGCTTAATTTTCTTATTCTCTGAACTTTATCATAATAGCTCCCTAGACCCTTAAAATAATTTATATTTTTTAATTTAGATATTTGCTTTACCAAATTTTGCGACTTATTTTTATTCCAAAAAAATTCTGCATCACTTAATCTTGCATCGATTACTCTTTCATTGCCAATTTTTACTAATTTTTTTGGATCACTTGAATCTGAGACAATAAAAAAGTTATTTGTTAAATTGTCTTTTTTATCAAATGTTGGAAAATACTTTTGATGATGTTGCATTGTTATTGTAATAATTTCTTTTGGTATATTTAGATATTTTTTATCAAATGTGCATAAGATTACTTTCGGTTTTTCAACAATATCTGTTACCTCGTTTAGCAACTTGTCATTGATATTTATTTGAAGGTTTTTTTTTTTGGAAAGGTCCGTTAATTTTTTTTTTATATATTTTTTTCTTGTATCATTATCAATAATTATATTTAACTTTTTAAAATAAGAAAAATATGAATTAATATTTTTAAATATTTTTATTTTTTCTTCAAAATCTTTATCTATATAAGTTGCATTTGAACTTAATAAATGGTGAAATTTAAAATTTAAGGGCTTGTTATCAAAAATTGCAAGTATTGACTTTAAAGGTCTACCCCAATAAAGATTGTGCTCTCCCCATTTCATTGATTTTTTCCAGGATAAATTTTCTAATATTTTTGGAATATTGGCTTTTAATACATCAGCTGATTTAATCTTTTTTGATGGTTTTTTATAAAAAAAAAACTCACCTCTATCTGTGTTTTTTTTATAAATATCTTGTTTTTGTATCAAATTTGATTTTAAAAAACCCTCTATTGCATTATCTGGGGCTTTGACATTTGGACCTCTTATCTCTTGTGATTTTTGATGTATTTCTCTTTCAATTTTTTTAAAACATAAAACTAATCTATTAGGTGTAGAAATAACTTTAGCATCATCTTTATAATTTATATTTTCTTTTTCAAAAAATTTTTTAAAACTTCCAAGTAAATTTATTCTTGCATTAGATTGTAAATTAGCAGGTATTTCTTCACTAAATAATTCTAATAAAAATTCAGCCATTTTAGTTTTGACTTTCGAGCCAAATCTGACCAACATCTTTCGTAAGATCTCTAATCCTTGCTATATACTCAGCTCTTTGTGCAACACTTATTACTCCTCTAGCATCTAGTATATTAAAAATATGACTAGCTTTTAAACACTGATCATAAGCTGGTAAAGATAGTTTACTTTCTATCAAAGATTTAGATTCTTTCTCTATCATATCAAATATTTTAAATAAATTATTAGTATTAGCTAATTCAAAATTGTATTTTGAAAATTCTTTTTCTGACTGGTGAAATACATCTCGATATAAAATTCCATCATTATTCCATTCTAAATCAAAAACATTTTTTTTTCCTTGCGTAAACATACAAAGTCTTTCTAATCCATATGTTAATTCAACAGAAATAGGATTACATTCGATTCCAGTCATTTGTTGAAAATAAGTGAATTGAGTTATTTCCATACCATCACACCAAACCTCCCACCCAAGACCAGCAGCTCCTAATGTTGGACTTTCCCAATCATCTTCAACAAATCTTATATCGTGTTCTTTGTGTTTAATGCCAATTGCTGAAAGACTGTTTAAGTAAAGTTTTTTTATATTTTTCGGTGACGGTTTAATTAAAACTTGAAATTGATAATAGTGCTGAAGTCTATTTGGATTTTCTCCATATCTTCCATCCGTTGGTCTTCTTGAGGGTTGAACATATGCTGTTCTCCACGGCTTACTTCCTAGAGATCTAAGTGTTGTAGCAGGATGAAATGTTCCTGCTCCAACTTCTAAATCATATGGTTGTAAAATTACACATCCATGTTTGCTCCAATATTTTTGTAAATTCAAGATTGTATCTTGAAATGATTGATGTTTAAGTTTTTTAATTTTTTTTTTAGAAGCCATACCTTTGCCAGATAGATCTTTCTTCTAAAATACTAATTGCTTGTTCTGTATGATTTTCTGAAGATAATTTTCTAGCTAGCCAGCCTTTTGCTTTTTCGAACTTTTTAATTATTATTTTTTCACCAAATTTTTCTCTCAAAATTTGATCAGCATTACCTATTCCATCTATTAATCCGAGTTCTTTTGCTTTTCTACCTGACCAAAATTCTCCTGAGAATAATTCTATTCCACTATCTTTTTTTAACTTTGTTGACCTGCTGTTCTCTACAACTTCAATAAAATCTTTATGAAGATCAAGCTGAATAGTTTTTAATCTTTCAATATCTTCTTTTTTTTCTTCCATAAAAGGATCTAGTGTACTTTTATTTTTACCAGCAGTATAAACTCTTCTTTGAACTCCTATTTTATTTATAAGGTCTTTAAAACCAAAAGATGAAAAAATCACACCTATTGATCCCACTATAGAGCTTTGATTTGCATAAATTTCATCTCCAGCACATGCAATTAAATATCCTCCAGACGCAGCTACATCTTCGGCAAAAATTATTACTTTTTTCTTATTTTTTTTTGCCTGCGATCTAATAAAATCATGTATTAGATGTGATTGAACAGGAGATCCTCCTGGTGAATTAATAGAAATGGCTACTGCAGGCGCTTTTTTAATTGAGAAAGCTTTTTTAATTATTTCTTCTTGTCCTGCAAAATCAATCCCTTGTTTAAATTTTCCAACATTACCTATAACTCCACTAAGTTTAATGTGTGGTATAATTTTTTTTTTTTTAAAAAAAGAGAACATACTTATGCTTATAAAATTTTTGGTTTAATATAAAGTCTACTTATAGTTGAAGTTTTAGGTGCGTCAATTGATAAGTATAATATTGCGTTAATTATACTAGTTTAATTAGATGGGAACAGTTGTTCAATTAAAAAATAAGATAAATAATTCATATTCAGAACTTAAAATTTCAGTTGAAGAAAAATTAGTATTAGTTGAAGAGAAAATTAAATTAAAATTATCTAGCAAAGTAAGTCTTGTAGATCAAATGACAAGCTACCATTTAAGAACTGGTGGAAAAAGACTTAGAGCTCTTCTCACATTAGGAGCAGCTAAAATTTGTGGATACTCTAAAGGTGGCAGAGATATAAATTTAGCAGCTTGTGTAGAATTAATTCATGCTGCTACACTTATGCACGATGACGTAATCGACAATAGTAAAATTAGAAGAGGGAAAAAAACCTTAAATAATATTTGGGGAAATCAATCATCAATTTTAGTTGGCGACTATTTATTAAGTAGATGCTTTGAAATGATGGTCGAGGATGAAAATTTGGAAATATTAAAACTACTTTCTTCTACTTCTGCAGAAATTTCACAAGGTGAAGTCTTACAACTACAACATAAAGGTGAAATAGATATGCTTGAAGAAACTTACCTAAAAATAATTTCTGCAAAAACAGCTTCTCTTTTTGCAGCTGCAACAAAAGTTGGTTCTATTTTAGCTAATAAAGAGAATAAAATTAAAGAAGCTTTAGAGTTTTATGGAAAAAATCTTGGACTTACTTTTCAAATAGCTGATGATACCTTGGACTATAATTCAGAACTCAAATTTTTTGGAAAAAAAATAGGTAATGATTTTTATGAAGGAAAAGTTACTTTGCCAATTATTCTTTTATACCAAAAAGCTAATAATAAAGAAAAATTTGAGTTGAAGAAATTATTTGAAAAAGATGAGAGAAACGAAGAAGAGTTTAAAAAAGTTTTATTAATGATTCAAAATTATAATATAATTTCAAGTTCTTACGCAAAAGCAGAGTATTTTATTAACCTTGCTTCCAATTCATTGAGTATTTTTGAAGAGTCTAAAGAGAAGGAAATTCTCAAAAATCTAACTTCATTTAGTTTAGAAAGATCTTATTAAGGGCTTAAGAGATTTTTTTCCCACTTATCATTATCTTTTCTAGTATAATGCAGTCTTTCATGTATTCTGTCTTTTCCATCAAGCCAAAATTCAATTTCAACAGGATATAAATTCCATCCTGACCAGTTTTTGGGTCTTGGTATATTTTTTTCATTTGGATATTTTTTCTTAAATTCTTCAATTAAATTTAGTAACTCATCTCTGGATTTTAAAACAGTACTTTGCTTTGACGCCCATGCTCCTATTCTACTTCCATATGATCTACTATTGTAATAATTGTCAGCATCGGTATCTGAAACATTTGACAATTTCCCAGTAATTCTAACCTGTCTCAATAATGATTTCCAATGAAAACACATTGATGCATTTGGGTTAGATTTTATTTCATTACTTTTTTGACTATTTAAATTTGTATAAAAAATAAATCCTTTTTCGTTAAAGTCTTTAAGCAAAACCATTCTAACAGAAGGTATTCCATTTTTTCCTGTGGTTGCTAAAGCTAAGGCATTTGGGTCGTTAATTTCAGTTTTTTTAGCTTCGTTGAACCAGTCTAGAAACAAATCTATTGGATTATCTAAATCCTTGAAGCATAAATCTAGACCTATCGAATTTTTTTGATTCATAATTTCAACAAAATAACTTATATAATATATTTAATGTCATTTAATACTTTTGGAAAGATATTTCGTTTTACTACTTGGGGTGAGTCTCACGGACCTGCTATAGGGTGTGTGGTAGATGGCTGCCCCCCAGATATAAAAATAACTGAAAAAGACATACAAATTGAACTTAATAAAAGAAAACCAGGTCAATCAAAATTCACAACTCAAAGAAAAGAAGATGATAAAGTGAATGTTTTGTCAGGTGTATTTGAAGGGAAAACAACTGGCGCTCCGATTTCAATGATAATTTACAATAAAGATATGAGATCAAGAGATTACGAAACAATAAAAAATAAATTTAGACCAGGCCATGCTGATTATACATACTTTAAAAAATATGGAATAAGAGATTACCGTGGAGGAGGAAGACAATCAGCTAGAGAAACTGCCAGTAGAGTAGCCGCTGGAGCTATAGCAAAAAAAGTTTTAGAAAATAAATTAGGAAAAAAATATAAAGCAATTGGAGCAGTTACCCAACTTGGTATTCTTGGATGTGACACAAAAAATTGGAATGATAATTTAATAAATAAAAATCCATTTTTTTGTCCTGACAAATCTATTTTAAAACTATGGGAAAAATATTTACTTGGTATTAGAAAATCTGGTTCTTCTTGTGGCGCAACTATTGAAATAAGAGTAAGAGGGGTTCCTGTAGGATTAGGAGCACCAATTTATTCAAAATTAGATATGGATTTGGCTTCTGCAATGATGAGTATAAATGCTGTAAAAGGAGTCAATATTGGATCAGGAATGAATTCAGCATTTTTAACTGGAGAAGAAAATTCTGATGAAATTGTCCAAAAAGGAAAACATCCTATATTTAAATCTAATAACGCTGGAGGAATTCTTGGAGGAATTTCGAGTGGACAAGAAATTATAGTATCTTTTGCAGTAAAGCCAACATCATCAATATTAATATCAAGAAAAACAATAGATAAATTCGGCAAAAATACTTCTATATCAGTTAAAGGAAGACACGATCCTTGCGTAGGAATAAGAGCTGTTCCAATTGGAGAAGCGATGGCACATTGCGTTATATTAGATCATTATTTAATGAATAAAGCCCAGTGTGGTAAATAAATTTTAATTTTTTTTTTGTAAAATAATTTTTGAATTTAAAGTGTCAAAAACTTTTGAAACTATTGCTTCAGCATCAAGACCAGCTTCTTTGTACATAATTTCTGGTTTATTGTGATCTATAAACTTGTCTGGAAGGATCATAGATCTAAATTTTAAATTATTATCTAATAATTTTTTTTCTGACAAAAATTGACTAACATGTGAGCCAAATCCACCTAATGAACCCTCTTCGATTGTAATTAATGCTTCATGATTAGTTGATATTTCCCAAATTAAATTTTCATCTAGTGGTTTTGCAAATCTTGCATCAACCAAGGTAATTCCAATACCTTTTTTATTTAATATTTCATTAGCTAGCAAACATTCATTTAATCTTGCACCAAAATTAATTATTGCAACTTTTTTTCCTTCCAAGATTATTCTTCCCTTTCCTATTTCAATTTTTTCATCAATACCTGGCAGTTCAACTCCTACACCATTGCCTCTAGGGTATCTTAAAGCAGATGGGCTACTATTTATATCAACAGAAGTATTAATCATTCTTACAAGCTCAGCTTCATCACTCGCTGCCATAACAATAAAATTTGGTAGTGCTGACAAATAAGTGATATCAAATGATCCTGCGTGCGTTGGTCCATCTGCTCCCACAAGTCCAGCTCTATCTATCGCAAATCTAACAGGGAGGTTTTGAATTGCTACATCATGAACAACTTGATCATAAGCCCTTTGTAAAAAAGTTGAATATATTGCTGCATAAGGTTTATAACCCTCAGTAGCTAATCCAGCGGCAAAAGTGACCGCATGCTGTTCTGCAATCCCTACATCAAACATTCTATTTGGAAACTTTTCAGAGAATAAATCCATTCCTGTCCCAGAAGGCATTGCTGCAGTTATTCCAATTATTTTGCTATCTTTTTCAGCGTGTTTAATTAAAGTTTTTGCAAAAACTTTTGTGTAAGATGGTGTGTTGGATTTACTTTTTTCCTGAATACCAGTTTTTATATTAAATTTTGTAACTCCATGGTATTTGTCATGTGATTTTTCTGCAAATTCATATCCTTTGCCTTTCTCAGTTTTAATATGAATCATTATTGGTCCTTCGTGGTTTAATTTTTTTGCGTTATGTAAAACTAGTATTAAATTATCTAAGTCATAACCATCAATTGGACCAACATAATAAAATCCTAGTGAGCTAAATAAAGTGCCGCCTGTTACAGCTGATCTCAAAAAATCTTCTGCTTTTTTGGCCTTATCACTAAACCTCTTAGAAAAAGCTGAAATTATCAGTTTAAATGTTTCTCGCAAACTAAAGTAAATTTTTCCTGATAGAATTTTTGCAAGATATGTGCTCATTGCTCCTACAGGTTTTGCAATTGACATATCGTTGTCGTTTAATATTACAATCATTTTTGTTTTTGAGGATCCAGCATTATTCATAGCTTCGTAAGCCATACCGGCACTTATAGCTCCATCTCCTATTACCGCGATTACTTGGTTTGTTTTTTTTTCTAGCTTATTTGCTGTTGCTATACCGAGTGCAGCTGAAATTGATGTTGAACTATGAGCTGCTCCAAATGGATCGTACTCGCTCTCAGATCTTTTTGTAAAACCTGATAGACCTTTGCCTTGTCTTAAAGTTTTAATTTTATCCTTTCTGCCAGTTAATATTTTGTGAGGATAAGTTTGATGGCCAACATCCCAAACAATTTTATCATTTGGAGTATCAAATACATAATGTAAAGCTATTGTTAATTCCACAACTCCTAAGCCAGCCCCAAGATGTCCTCCTGTAACTGAAACAGCATCTATCATTTCCTCTCTAACCTCATTGGCTAAAATTTTTAATTCTGGTATTTTAAGATTTTTTATATCAGAAGGAAAATTAACTTTATTTAGGTATTTATATTTTTTTATCACTTTTTTCTTTCAAAAATAAATTGAACTGTTTTTTTTAAATTTTCACTTTTTTTTCCGTAATTATTTATTTTTTTTAAAATATTTTTTTTTATTTTGTTGGTGTATTTAATAGTATTTTTGTAACCCAGTAAACTGATTAAAGTGGCTTTCCCTTTTTTTTCATCTTTTTTTGTTTTTTTTCCAGCTTTTTTTGTAATTCCTTTATAATCAATTAGGTCGTCGGTAATTTGAAATAATAATCCAATTTCATATCCTATTTTTTCAAAATATCTTAAAGTATTCGTTGATTTATTTGAAATTAGCGCAGGAGCAATACAGCAAAATGCAAATAATTTTCCAGTTTTTTTTATTTGCATATCAATTATTTTATTTTTTTTTATTTTTTTTCTTTCATAACTTAGGTCCAAATATTGACCTCCTGCTATTCCAGTATGTCCTGAACATTTGGAAATAAGGTAAATCAATTCAACTTTTGTTTTTTTTTTTAACAACAAACTTTTGTCACTTAGTATTTCAAATGCTAATGTGAGTAGTGAATTTCCTGCAAGAACAGCAGTTGCTTCTCCAAATTTTTTGTGTGTAGAAAGTTTGCCTCTTCTAATTGAGTCATTATCCATACAAGGCAAGTCATCATGAATTAAAGAATAAGCATGTATACACTCTACGGCTGCTCCTATTTTAATTAAAGTCCTATAATTTAAATTAAAAATTCTTCCAATATCAACTAAAATTTTAGATCTTATTTTTTTTCCACCAGGCAGCAATCCATACTTCATTGATCTAATCAATTCAGTTTTCGATTGCTTTTTAACATATAGTTTCAAAAATCTATTTGTATCTTTTGCAATACGATTTAAATCTTTAATCATTTTTTTTTATTATTTTATTTATTTTATTTTTTGCTTCAGATGAAATATTTTTTGAATTAGCTTGAAATTTTTTTTCTATAATATTGTTTAATTTGATAAGTTTTTGATAATCTTCAATTGAATTTTCTAAGTTTTTTTCTTTTTCCAAATTTTCAATGATTTGGTTAACTTCCTTCGTTAATTCATCTAATGTTTTGAGGTTATTATTATTTGGAAAATTTTTTTCTTTCATATATTAGTTGGTGATAATACATGAATAATAATCTTGCAAATATTAAAAAAAGCATCTTTTTTTTAAATAAAAATGATTGTATAGCAATACCAACGGAAACAGTTTATGGTCTTGCTGCAAATGCATATTCAAGTAAAGCAGCTAAAAAAATATATGCTTTAAAAAAAAGACCAAAAAACAATCCTTCAATTGTTCATTATTCAGGTTTAAATCAATTAAAAAAAGATTGTGAATTAAATAAAGATTTTTTTATATTATATAAAAAATTTTGTCCTGGACCAATTACATTTGTTTTAAAACTTAAGAAAGGAAGTCGTATTTCAAAAATAGTTACCAATAACAAAAAAACTGTGGCAGTAAGATTTCCAAAAAATAAATTAACTCAAAAACTTCTTAAATTTTTAAATTATCCACTTGCTGCTCCTAGTGCAAACATCTCAACAAATATTAGCCCTGTTTCAGCGGAAGATGTTAAAGAAGAATTTGGGAAAAAGATTAAATTTATATTAAATGATGGAGTCTCAAAAATTGGATTGGAATCAACTATAATTAGTTTAGTAAAAAAACCAGAAATATTAAGGTATGGTGGAATTGAAATAGAAAAAATTAATAAAACTTTAAAAAAAAAAATTAAATTTAAGTCTAAAAAAAATAAAATATTAGTCCCTGGACAAGGAAGAGTTCATTACTCTCCTCATATACCCATTAGATTGAATGCAAAGAATCCTTTTGAAGGTGAAGCTTATTTATTAATAAAAAAAAGAAAATTGAAAAATAAAAACTATTTTTATCTTACAAAAAATAAAAATCTTAAAGAAGCTGGAAAAAAATTATATAAAATGCTTCGACTTATAAAAAAATTGAAATATAAAAAAATATCTGTAGAAAAAATACCAAAAAAAGGCCTTGGTATTACTATCAATGATAGATTAAATAGAGCTGCTAAATAATATGAAAAATTCAATTATAGTTAATAATTTATCAAAAAGATATTCAAATAAATTAGCTGTAAAAAATATTAATTTTAAAATTAATGAGAATGAAATTATAGGTTTACTTGGGCCAAATGGTTGTGGAAAAACCACAACTATTGCTATGATATTGGGTTTATTAAAACCAACAAGTGGAGAAATTTTAATTAATGGACTTAATATAGAAAAAAACAGAATAAAACTTCTTCACAAAATAAATTTTATTTCTCCATATATTGAATTACCAAAAAAATTAACTGTAAAACAAAATCTTACAGTCTATGGAAAACTATATAATGTAAAAGATTTAAATTATAAAATTGAAAATCTTGCAAAAAAATTAAGATTAGAAGATTTTTTAAATCGTGTAACAGGAGAACTTTCCTCTGGCCAAAAAAATCGGGTTAGCTTAGCTAAAGCATTAATTAATGACCCAAGTGTTTTATTATTAGATGAGCCAACTGCTTCTTTAGACCCTGAAACAGGAGATTATGTTAGGTCGTTTTTAGAAAATTACAAAAAAGAAAAAAAAATATCTGTTCTTTTAGCGTCTCATAATATGGGAGAAGTTGAAAGATTGTGCGACTCTGTTTTGATGATGAAAGATGGAATAATTATTGATCAAGGTACTCCAAAAAATTTAATTAGTAAGCACGGTAGAAATAATTTAGAAGATGTATTCTTAAAACTTGCAAGGAATTCAAATGAAATTTGGTAGAATGTATGGTCTTTTTTTAAGGCATTTTTATTTGATAACCAGGTCGCTCCCAAGAGTTTTAGATTTAATTTACTGGCCATCTATTCAAATTACTTTATGGGGTTTTATTTCAAATTTTTTTGCAAACCACAGTACTTATTACAATGGAGCTGTTGGAGTTATATTAAGTTGCGCTATACTTTATGATTTTTTATTTAGAACAAGTATAGGTTTTAATATGCTTTTTTTAGAAGAAATTTGGAGTAGAAACTTTACAAATTTATTTATTGCCCCAATAAAAATGAGTGAGATAATTACTTCTCTTATTGTTACTGCTTTAATTAGAGCTTTAATTGGACTCGTTCCAGCAATATTACTTACATCTCCTTTATTCGGAATTTCTATACTTGATTTAGGATTTCCACTTTTTCTTCTTTTTTTAAGTTTATATATTTTTGGAATTACTTTGGGATTAATGGTTTCTGCAGGATTGCTAAGATATGGTCCATCTTTTGAAAATATAGCCTGGTCTACAATGTTTTTATTGGCTCCCTTTGGTTGTATTTATTACCCAGTAGAAACTTTACCCGGTATTTTTCAAAATATTGCCTATGCTCTTCCTCTAGTTTACATTTTTGAAGAAGCAAGAAATATATTAATAAATCAAACTTTTAATTCTGCAGAAATTATTAAAGCGTTCAGTTTAAATGGAGTTTATTTATTTATAGCTATTTCTTTATTTTACTACTCATTTGCTCAAGCAAGAAAAAGAGGGACTTTGGTAAATATGGGCGAATAATGCTACAAAAAAACTTTGATTTAAATTAAGATTATTTATCAATTATTATTTTTTTAATTTCATCAGAAACTATTTTATAACCTTTTTCATTAAAATGCCCAAAATGATATTTACCTTCAAAAGGAAAGAAAGTTTCAAAATTGCTATTATTTTTCATAATTTCATAAATATTAATTTTTTTAATATTTTTTGAATCTATATATTCAAGAATTTTTTTATCAGCATTTATATAATCTTTTAGACGCAAGTAATCTAGTTCGGAAAAGAATACAAAGATAATTTCTGAATCTATTTCATTAGAAAGTTCAATAGTATTATCAAAAATAATTTTAAATTTTTCAAATTCATTATCATAATTATAATCATTCTCCTTTTCAAATAATTTAATAATCAAATGTCTAGTTTTATAAAGTTTTATAGTGTGAGAAAATTTTAAATCAGTATCAAATTTTACTTTTTCACTTAAAACATTAATCAAAAAATTATTTACTTTATTTGAAAACTTTTTTAAATTTTGCTTGTAGTCTTTGTTTAAATATCCAATTAATATGTCATTTTCCATTTCATGTCTTAAATCAGCAAGAGCACTGTATGATTGGTACATCCAAACAATATATTTTGGCCTTAGATCGACACCATATTCTTTTAGAGCGCCATACATTTTTAGTGGTCCGCTTCCTTGATATCCTAAGTTTATAAGGTTAAAATTTTTTACTTTATTTAAATTTTCAGATATCGTATTCTCTACGCAAGCTCCCTGAGCAAATGAGTCTCCTAGTAGAACTGCATCGATTTTTTTATCCCAAAGATTGTCATTATTTCTAAAACCATATCTGTCACTATTATAAAAAACATATTGGCCTTCTTGGTTGCAAAAAAGTGTGTATTCATTTGAAATTCCACCTAGAGGAAAAAAATCAAAATTTTTGTCATCTATATCTTCGTGTCCTATCGGGACAGTAGGTACAACTTTTCTATTTTTGGATACATCATTATAAACAGCTTTTTTGGTTCTTATATCAAAGTCTTTAAAAACTAATTTTAATTGAGGATAATTTTGTAAAATTTCAAACCCATACACAGGAATTAAAATTGCAAAGAGATAGATTATCGATAAAATTCTAATTCTATTATTTTTTGTAAAAAAAATATAAACCCAAAAAAATATCAGTAAAAGATCTATTATTAAGTAAACTGTATATATTGAAAAAAAACTATCAGAAATTATTACAGATCTAAATATTAAGTAGAAGAAAATAATTAAAAAAAATACACTTAATAAAAATGAGATAATTTTGGAAAGATTAAATTTCATAATTAATTTCTATTTATTATAGCTTTTATTGAAACCAATTTTGCTGTTTTACCAAAATAAAGTTCATTATCAACCATTAAAGATGTTACTATTATATAATTTGAGAATTAATTGATTTAAATCAATAAATTCTTTAATATTTAGATCGATTATGAAATTTTAAAAATTAATATGAAACTATACAAATTAATAAATTTTATTGAAAAATATTTTGGGTATGTTTTTTTTAAAAATTATAATATTTTTAGTTACAATTTATTTGATTTTTTTTTAAAAAAAAAACTAAGTAAAAAAGCAAAAAAAAACTTTTTAAATAGCTTTTTGGAAAAAGGTTATACAAAAATCGATTTAAATGCCTCAGAATTTGCAAAAAAACTTAACATTTCAATAGGTAATCAGGAAATACAGCCAAATGAAAAAATGTCTTATTATTATGATATTAGTGAAGAGACAAAAAGTCTGATCAGAGATTTTATTAAAAATAATGTTAATAACTACCTTGGCGAAGTTAAAGATTATTTTAACAATAACGTTTTTGTGACCAATGTTATATTAAAAAGAAATTTTTATTCTGAGGAAGCTGAAAAAACTGAACTATATAATAATTTTTATCATAATGATGCTTATGTTTTTACACACTTTAAACTATTTGTAAATTTAATGGATATGAGTGAGGACACTGGGCCAACCCATGTTTATTCAATTGCAGAAACAAAAGAAATTATAAAAAAATCTAATAGTTATAAAAGGAATAATTTATTAGATGATTCAAGTATTAATGGTATTAAGCCCTATAAACATATGGGTAAAAAGGGAGAATGTTTTTTTTGCTTTACAAGCCAATGTCTTCACAAAGCAGGTATTCCACACAAAGAGAATATTAGAGATTATCTAGTTATTACTTTTTGTTCATATCCAAATAAGTCTAATGATTTATTTCATTATGAAAACGAATATTCTGATCAAATTTGGAATGGTAATAGCCAATTGTCAACCAAGTTAGCAAAACCCTATGGATATAAAAAACTACTTACTTTATATAAAAGTTTTGCAAATCATTAAATAAATAATTAATAAATGTATAAAAAAAATGGTGCGCCTGCTAGGAGTCGAACCCAGAACCTCCTGATCCGAAGTCAGGCGCTCTATCCAATTGAGCTACAAGCGCATATAATGATTAATAATATAAATTATGAAAAATATCATTAAATTAATTGTAAATGAAAATGAAATTGATCAAAGAGTAGATGTATTTATCAATAAACAAGAAAATTCTTTGAGCAGGACTAGAATTAAAAATTTAATATTAAAAGAAAAATTAAAAATAAATAACTCAATCATTATAAATCCATCAAAAAAACTAAATATTAGAGATAAAATTCAGCTTGAAATACCTGAGCCAGAAAAAGCTTCATTAAAACCTTACAATTATAAACTAAACATAGTATACGAAGATGATGATTTATTAGTAATCGATAAATCTGCAGGCATATCTATGCATCCTGGGGCTGGAAATTACAATAAAACGATTGCCAATGCTTTGATGAACTATTGTGGAAAAAGTTTATCAAATATAGGTGATGAATTAAGGCCTGGAATAGTTCATAGAATAGATAAAGATACTTCGGGATTAATAGTAGTTGCGAAAAATAATATTTCTCATGAACATTTATCTAATCAATTTAATAAACATACAATTAAAAGAATTTATCAAGCTTTAATCTGGGGTAAGCTTCGGCCTCAAAATGGAATTATTGAAACTTTAATTACAAGAAGCTCCAAGAATAGACAGTTGATGGAAGTTAGTTTTAATAAAGGAAAAAAAGCAATAACAAATTATAAAACATTAGAAATATTTGAGAATAAAAACTCACCTACACTAAGTTTAATAGAATGCAAACTTGAAACTGGAAGAACTCACCAAATAAGGGTTCACATGAGCCATAAAGGAAATAATATACTCGGAGACAAAAAGTACAAAAAAAAATTTAAAAAAATAAAAAATATTAATTTAGATTTAGAAAAAATGATTTTGAATTTAAATAGGCAATTTTTGCACGCAAAAATTTTGGGGTTTATTCACCCTAAATCTAGAAAAGAACTGAAATTTATCTCAAATTTGCCACAAGAGCTTGAAAAAATTTTAAAAAACTTAAGAAAATTAAGCAAATAAAATGATTGTAAAATCAATTTTCTTAATTAAATAAATAACAAAAATGAGTATTACAAAAAACTATAACCTGCCCATACTTTCAAATGAAGGTGGACTTTCTGCCTATTTAGCACAAATAAAAAAGTTTCCGATGCTAGATGCTGAAGAAGAGTATATGTTGGCAAAAAACTGGAAACAGACAGGAAATTTAAAATCTGCAGAAAAATTAGTCACTAGCCATTTGAGATTGGTGGCAAAAATAGCGATGGGATACAAAGGGTATGGCTTGCCAGTCAATGAAATGATTTCAGAAGGTAATATTGGCCTAATGCAAGCAGTAAAAAAATTTGAACCTGAAAAAGGTTTTAGATTAGCAACCTATGCAATGTGGTGGATTAAAGCTTCTATCCAAGAATATATTTTAAGGTCTTGGAGTTTAGTTAAGATTGGAACAACTACAGCCCAAAAAAAATTATTTTTTAATTTAAAAAAACTAAAAAATCAAATTGCTCCAAGAAGTGATGGCGATTTAAGAAAAGAACATGTAACAGAAATAGCAAATAAATTAGATGTCAAAGAAGATGAAGTTGTATCAATGAACAGAAGATTGGCTGGCAAAGAACATTCTTTAAATTCCCCTATCGGTGAAGATGGAGATCAATGGCAAGATTGGGTTGTTGATAAAGAAATGGATCAGGAGCTAAAATTTGCTCAAAAAGAAGAATTAGATCAAAGGAAAGATCTTTTAAAAGATTCAATAAAAATTTTAAACGATAGAGAAAAAGAAATTTTATATTCAAGACGACTAACTGATGAACCTTCAACTTTGGAAAATTTAAGTAAAAAATTCAAAATAAGTAGAGAGAGAATTAGACAAATAGAAAATAAAGCTTTTGAAAAACTACAAAAGCATATGCTAAACTCAGCAAAATCAAAAAACTTACTACCAGTAAATTAGAGATCTTAAGAACTAAAAGGGTTAATAATTAAGATTGTGTCATCTCTTTCTGGGCTTGTAGAAATACTTGATATTTTAGCTTCTATAAATTTTTCTAAGCTATTTATATAAATTTTTGCTTTTTCAGGTAAATCGTCAAAATTCTTTATGCCATTTGTAGGTTTTTTCCAACCTTCAAAAGATTTATATATTGGTTTAACTCTTAATTGATCATTAACTACAGCAGGCAGATAATCAATTTTTTTTCCATCAAGTTCATAAGCTATACACATTTTTATCTCATCAAGTTCATCTAACACATCTAGCTTTGTAAGAGCTATACCATCAATACCTGAAATTTTTATAGACTGTCTAACCAGTACACCATCAAACCATCCGCATCGTCTTTTTCTACTTGTTACTGTTCCAAATTCTTTTCCTTTAGTTCCAAGTTTTTCACCAATTTCATTTGTTAATTCTGTTGGAAATGGGCCCTCACCTACTCTTGTTGTATAAGCTTTTGTTATGCCTAAAACATAATTTATTGAATTTGGACCACAACCTGAGCCGATAGCTGCAGAAGCTGCAACTGTGTTGGATGATGTAACAAATGGATAAGTTCCATGATCTACATCTAAAAGAATACCTTGAGCACCTTCAAATAAAATTTTTTTACCTTGAGATTTAAACTCATCAATTTTTTTCCAAACAGGTTGAGAATATTTTAATATTTCTTGTGCTATTTTTAATAAATCTTTTATTACTTGTTCTTTTTCATAAATTTTTTTTCCAAGACCTTTTCTAATTGTATTATGGTGCGATAGAATCGCATCCAGTCTATGATCTAAATTTTTTTCAGATTTTAGATCCATAACTCTTATAGACCTTCTTCCAATTTTATCTTCATATGCAGGACCTATTCCTCTTCTTGTAGTTCCAATCTTTGAATTTCCTGCGGCATCTTCTCTAATTTCATCCATTTCCCTATGAAATGGTAAAATTAAAGTGGCAGCTTCTGAAAGAATTAAATTATTTTCATTAACATCCGTTCCTTTTAATTTTAATTCTTCTATTTCTTCTAATAAAGCCCAAGGGTCAACTACTACACCATTGCCTATAATAGAAATTTTATTTTGTCTTACTATTCCTGAGGGTAGTAATCTTAGTTTATAAGTTATTCCATTAATTACTAAAGTATGTCCCGCATTATGTCCGCCCTGAAATCTAACAACTACATCTGCTTCGCTAGATAACCAGTCAACAATCTTTCCTTTTCCTTCGTCACCCCATTGCGAACCAACTACGGCTACATTTTTCATCTATATTTTTTTTTCAATATAATTGTATTTAAATGGTTTATTGGTCCATGACCTTTTCCATAGTTTGGCCCTGTTCCAATAGCATGGTTAACATATTTGATTGCCATCTCACAAGATTTCTTTAATGTTTTTCCACATGAATAGTATGTGGCAATAGCACTAGATAAAGTACATCCTGTGCCATGTGTATTTTTTGTAATAATTTTTTTGTTTTTAAAAATTACAATCTCTTTTTTATTTAAAAAAATATCTTCCAATTTATTTGATAAAAGATGTCCGCCTTTAATAAGTACATTTTTTACTCCCATATTTAATAATTTTCTACCTGCATATATCATATCTTCTTTTTTTTTAATTTTTATACCACTTAGAATCTCTGCTTCAGGAATATTTGGAGTTAATAAAGAGACTTTTTTAATCAATTTTGATTTTAATATTTTTGTAGCTTTATTGTCTATTAATTTGGTTCCCCCTTTTGCAATCATTACGGGATCAAGTATAATTTTTTTAGCTTTAATTTTTGATAGAGATTTTATTACAGCATCTATGACTGGCGCTGAATGCAGCATTCCTATTTTAATAGCATCAGGCTTAATGTCTTTTGAAGTAAACTCTATTTGTTTTGAAATTTCTTTTGGTGGAATAGAAACTATTGAAATTACTCCAGTAGTATTTTGAGAAGTAACTGCAGTTATTGCAGTCATGGCATAAGATCCTAATGCTGTAACAGTCTTTATGTCGGCTTGAATACCTGCTCCTCCAGATGAATCGGAACCTGCGATAATTAAGATTTTTGTATTTGGTTTCAATTTAATTAATAGATTTTTTTACAATATTAATACACTTTAGAATTAATTTTTTATTTTCAGATTCTGCCATAATTCTAATTTTAGGTTCTGTTCCTGATTTCCTCACGAGCAATCTTCCATTTCCTTTTATTAGTTTATTTGCAATTTTTATAGCTTTTCTACATTTTTTAGAATTTATAATTGATTTATCTTTTACAAATATGTTTTCTAACTTTTGTGGAGTGAGTTTAAAATTATTAAATAGCTCACTGGCTTTAATTCCTTTTCTCATTGAAAATAATACTTCTAATGCTACTAACAAACCATCTCCAGTTGTAGCAAATTTTCCTAATATTATATGACCTGACTGCTCTCCTCCGAGATTAAATTTATATTTCTGCATTTTTTCTTTAACATAGCGATCACCAACATTTGCTCTGAAAAATTTAATCTTTTGTCGTTTAAAATATTTTTCTAATCCATAGTTTGACATAAGTGTACCTACCGCACCTCCTTTAAGGATTTTTTTTCTTTTCCATCTTTTTGCAAGCATTGCAATTATTTGGTCTCCATCAACTATATTATTTTTTTCATCACATAAAATTATTCTATCAGCATCACCATCCAAAGAAATTCCAAGATTTACTCTATATTTTTTTGAGAGCTTTTTTATTTTTTCAGGATATGTGGACCCACAATTAAAATTAATATTTGTTCCATTTGGTGATGTTCCTATTTCATATACTTTTGCACCTAATGATTTAAACAGTTTAGGTGCTGATTTGTAACTAGCACCGTTTGCACAATCAATTGCTATTTTTATCCCTTGTAAATTGAAATTTTTAGGGAAATTACTTTTTAGAATTTTTATATATTTTTCATTTCCATCTTCCAATCTTTTCACTCTTCCAAGAGTTTCTGGTTTGCTTAGGTAGTTAGTTATTTTTAAGTCTATTAATTTTTCAATTTTTTTTTCAATTTTATCTGAAAGTTTTAATCCATCTGGCCCAAAAAGTTTTAATCCATTGTCGTAATACTGATTATGAGATGCGGTAATCATTATACCTAAATTTGCTTTCATTTTTTTTGTTAACATTGCAAGTCCATTAGTTGGAAGTGGGCCTAATGTGTAAACATGCATACCTGCAGATGCCAGACCTGAAACTAAAGCTGGCTCCAAAGTATAACCTGAAAGTCTTGTATCTTTTGCAATAATTGCTGTTTGCTTATTTTTTTTTTGATTTTTAAAATATGTTCCAGCAGCTAATCCAAATTTAAAAAACATCTCTCCATTTATTTTTTCATTATTTACTCTTCCTCTTATTCCATCTGTTCCAAAATATTTTTTAGTCATTATTTAAATTTTAATTTTACAAATACTTTTATTGCTTGTTTCACTTCATTTACATTATGTACTCTTAGAATCTGAACACCTTGCATAATAGAAAATATACTTGAAGCTATCGTTCCTCCTATTCTTTCTTTGCTATCATTTTTTTTAGACAGCTCTTTTATAAATCTTTTTCTAGAAATGCCTAACATTACAGGAAAGCCGAGGGAGTGAAAAATAGAAATTTTTTCTATTAGGGTAATATTATGTTTCAAGTTTTTACCAAAACCAATTCCTGGATCCAATATTATATTGTTATGTTTTATTCCAGATGACCTAATATGACTTAATTTTTTTTCAAAAAAATCATAAATATCTAGCAAAACATTTTTATAATTTGGATTTTTTTGCATCGTTTCTGGACTACCTTGCATATGGTGTATTATGAAAGGTATTTTATATTTTTTTAAAATTTTAATTGTATTCAAATCATAACTTAGTCCAGAAACATCATTGATTAATTTAACACCTGACTTAATTCCTTTATCAATTATTGAACTTTTTCTCGTATCTAAAGAAACAAAATAATTAAAATTTTTAATAAATTTTAAAATTGGTTTCAATCTTTTCATTTCAATTTCTTCTTTTACTGGTTTAGACCCAGGACTTGTTGACTCTCCTCCTATATCTATTATTTCACAACCTTCCTTAATTAGTTGCTTAAACTTTTTTACAGCTAAATCTTTTTTAAGATATTTACCTCCATCAGAAAAACTGTCAGGAGTTAAATTTAAAACCCCCATAATAGTTGGATAATTTAAAAAATTTAATTTTTTGAATTTTTTTTTTTTGGTTATATTCTTAATATCTTTATTTATTTTATTTTTAATTTGTTTTGGTAATAAATTTATTTTTTTTAAAGAAATTATTTTTTTGGATTTTCTTGTTATTAATTCAATTTTATCAAAGGATATTAAATTATTTCCATTTAGTGGAAGAGATAAATTATTTTTAACTTTTTTTTTTGAAGTTGAACCATAATAAAAATTACACGCGCGTGTGTAATATTTTTTCATTATGATTTAATGAACAATTTTTGGTTTAAGTCCTATTGAGCCAAGAGCTGAGGTATCTTTGTCTTCTTCAACTTTTAAATCTTCTTTATTTGCTGGATATACATTTTTATTAATTAAGTCCTCTATTTCAGATCCTGTTAAAGTTTCGTAGGTTAAAAGAGCTTTTGCTAATTTGTGAAGATCCTCGATTTTTTCAGTCAAAATTTTTCTAGCTTTATCATAGCCTTTATCAACAAATTTTCTTATCTCATTATCTACTTTTTTTGCTGTTTCTTCTGACATGTTCTGTTGTCTAGCAACTGAACGGCCTAGAAATACTTCCTCTTCATTCTCTCCATAAGAAACTGGTCCAAGTTCTTTACTTAATCCAGCTCTCATCACCATTGCTCTTGCCCTTTTTGTTGCTTGCTCTATATCGCTTGCAGCACCAGTAGTTACTTTATCGTCGCCAAATATTATTTCTTCTGCAACTCTTCCTCCCATTGCTATTGCCATCTGGGCATGCAATTGTTCTCTTGTTTGTGATACTTCGTCTCTTTCTGGTAATTGCATTACCATTCCTAGTGCTCTTCCCCTAGGAATAATTGTAGCTTTATGAATTGGATATGCTGCTTTCTCATTTAATGTAACTATAGCATGGCCGGCTTCGTGGTAAGCAGTTAATCTCTTTTCTTCTTCAGTCATCACCATAGATCTTCTTTCGGCACCCATCATAACTTTGTCTTTTGCTTCTTCAAATTCTTGATTTGTAACTATTCTTTTGTTTTTTCTTGCTGCTAATAAAGCTGATTCATTAACTAAATTCGCAAGGTCAGCACCTGAAAACCCTGGCGTTCCCCTAGCCACAGTTCTTAAATTTACATCTGGAGCCATTGAAATTTTTTTAGCATGTACTTTAAGAATTTTTTCTCTTCCAATAATGTCTGGGTTTGAAACAACAACCTGCCTATCAAATCTTCCTGGCCTTAAAAGTGCTGGGTCTAAAACATCGGGCCTATTAGTTGCTGCAATTATTATTACACCTTCATTTGTGTCGAAGCCATCCATTTCAACCAATAACTGGTTAAGAGTTTGTTCTCTTTCATCATTTCCTCCACCAAGTCCTGCACCCCTGCTTCTTCCAACTGCATCAATTTCGTCAATAAATATTATGCATGGGGCATGTTTTTTTCCTTGTTCAAACATATCTCTTACTCTTGAAGCACCAACTCCTACAAACATTTCAACAAAGTCAGAACCTGATATTGTAAAAAATGGAACAGCTGCTTCGCCTGCAATAGCTCTAGCTAATAAAGTTTTTCCTGTTCCTGGGGGACCTACTAATAAACAACCTCTTGGTATTTTTCCTCCAAGTCTACTAAATTTTTTTGGATCCTTTAAAAATTCCACCACTTCTTCAACCTCTTCTTTTGCTTCTTCAACTCCAGCAACATCATTAAAAGTTACTTTTCCTTTTAATTCGTTCATCATTTTTGCTTTAGATTTTCCAAATCCCATAGCTCCACCTTTCCCTCCTTGCATTTGCCTCATAAAAAATATCCAAACTGCTATTAGCAATAACATTGGGAACCATGATAGAAGCACTCCTAGTAGTGAAGGCATTTTTTCTTCAAGAGGAGATGCGGAAATACTAACTCCTTTATTTGAAAGTTTTTCAATTAGATTAGGATCATTTGGTGAATAAGTTGAAAACTTCTCTCCATTTGACATTATTCCTTGTATTTTATTTCCTTGAATCTCTACTTGGACAACCCGTCCATTATCTACTTCTGATAAAAATTCAGAAAATATTATATTATTTTTTTGTCCTACTGAACTCTGAGGATTTTTAAACATATTGTATAAACCAATAGTCAAAAAAACTATCACAGCCCACATAGCCAAATTTTTAAGATTCATACGTATAAAGTAAGAATTATTGTAAATTTAACAAGTGCTAAATTGTTACATAATAGTCTTTTTTTTCATTTTTCTTCATAAATTACAAAAGAATTATTGATTTTTTCTAATATACATCCTGAAATGTTTGTCTTTTTGATTTCACCAGATCCCAGTCTAGTCAACAATTTGCTAATACTTTTGCCCCTAGGTGAATAATATTTGTTACCGATCTTTTTTAATAAGCCAGTTAGAGATCTAAAAACAATTTCATGGGGTTGGTTAAAAAAATCACTATTTAAAATATAATTTTTTTTTTGTCTGTTGTATTTTGAATTGAATTTAATATTTTCATCAACATAGTGATTAATTGTAAAATTAGAGTCACTTAGATTATTAATTGTTAGTCTTAATTTTTCTAAATTTAATCCTTCAGACTTCAGATCTTTAATTAAATTTCTAATTCTAATTCTTTTAAAATTAACATTCTTGTTTGAAGGGTCTTCAAATTTAAAATTAAAAACTTTTTTAGCAGTGTAGCTTAAGTCAGTTTTTTTATGAACAATTAAAGGTCTTAAGATTTTTAATTTATTATTATAATTTGTTTTTATTTGATTAAAAGATACGAGACCTTTTAAGCCTGACCCTCGAAGCAACCTTATTATAAAATTTTCATATAAATCATCAATATGATGTGCAATAAAAATAAAATTAATTTTATTTTTTAGACACTCTTTATAAATTAAATCATATCTTTTTATTCTTGCAATAGATTGAATATTTGATTTTGGTTTTTGACCGTTCCATTTTAAAATTTTGCATTTTATATCGAATTTTTTAAGCAAAAGTTTTAATTTTTTGGCTTCAATAGAAGACTCTTTTCTTAGCTTGTGATCTACGTGATAATATTCAACTTTAATATTATTAGAAATTGAATAGCATTTAGAAAAATATGCTAAAGCTAAACTGTCAGTTCCACCTGAAACAGCAACGGAAAATCTAGATTTACTTAAATTAAATTTAACAAAATTATTAAAATCTTTATAAATCTTATAAATTAAAGGATTTTTTAAATTGATTAATAATTTATTATGAATTTTCTTTTTTGCACTCAAACTTTTTTTCTTCATACTTTGCTTTTTGAAGAACAGATTGATTTGCTTTAGGATATTGTTTTTGAACACCAGTAATCATCAAGCAACCCTGATCTTTTTCTCCTATTTGAACTAATGATACTCCAAGTTTTAATAAATTTATAGGAGCCTTTTCACTTTTTGGATATTTTTGATAACCTTCAAGATATGCTGATGCTGCATCAGTATATAATTGTCTAATTCTAAAAGTTTCAGCATACCAATATTGAGCGCTTCCTGCTAATTGATGTTCAGGGTTGCCGATAACAAATTCTCTAAATGCTCTCTCTGCAGTATTATAATCGCCTACTTTTAGCAAATTTGTAGCAAACTCATATTGTTTATCAGCTGGGGCTTCGGGTAATATTTTTTCTTCTGCTTGGTATGTTTCGGTAACTACAGTTGCAGTGGTTTCAACAGATTGTGTTATTTGATTTTCTAAATTTGTTTCAGAGTCTTTGTATGAAATTGAACCTAAATCTTGTGGCTCGGATGAGCCAGGAAGAATTTTTTCATCTTGTTGTTCTGAAGCAGATGATAATCTTTGGCCCTCTCCAGAATTATTAATTAGTTTTCCTTCTTCTATTTGTTGAAATCTCAATTGGTTATCAGCTTGTACCTTTGAAAGTCTCGATGATAATTTGTCTAATTTAAAGTTTATTTCTTCAAATTTATTTGTTAATTCTTGAAATTGTTTTTCTATTTCTGATAATTTAAGCAAATGTCTAGTAAGAACTTCTTCTGAGTTCTGGTCTGTGTTGCTTACATCTTCATTTGAATCTTGATTTATTGAAAACTCTTCAGAATATACCGCTCTTTCCAAAGTTCTTAGATCTTTTTGAATTAACTTAATAATTTCTTTTAGGTTATGACTTTCGGAAAAAGTTTTTCCTGGAAAACTAATTAATATTAAAATTATAAAAAAATAAAAATAATACTTTAATTTATACATTAATTTTATTTGTAATTATAATGATGGCAAAAAAAAGACCCTATAAATTGTTTAGTTTTATAGGGTCTTTTATTAATTCTAACTTAATTAGCTTTAACTGTAACTGATCTTCTATTTTTAGACCATGCTAGTGGATTTGACCCTGAATCTACTGGTCTTTCTTTTCCATAGCTTATAACAGAAACTCTGCTTGAAGATATTCCGTAAGTCATTAAATAATCTTTGGCTGCATTAGCTCTTCTTTCTCCTAATGCCAAGTTATATTCCCTTGTGCCTCTTTCATCAGCATGACCTTCTAATACTACAGTTACTTCAGGATTTTTCCTTAACCAAGCTGCTTGCTTTCTTAAAGTTTCTCTTGAAGCAGTAGTTAAAACTGATTCATTTGTAGCAAAGAAAACTCTGTCCGGAACTCCATCAGCTAAATACTCAACTGTATCAGTACCCGTATATACATCACCTTGTATTTGTGAATCTATTTTTTTTGATGTTTGTGTTGCACATGCTGACAACAAAAAACTTAAAAACATTGCTAAAAAAATGTTTTTGTAATTTTTGCTAAATTTCATTCCTGCTCCTTAAATCTGTTTTTTTGTTAACTTTTTCACACCTAAATAGATCTTACAAGCTTAAAAATCAATATATTTTATTGAAAAAACTACTAATTACTTAATAAAGATGACCAAGATGGGTCGGAAGCATCAGTTTCAGTCTCAACTAGACGCTCATTATAACCTGTTAAATCAATAGACCAGAGTTTTGCTGAAAAACCTTCTCCCTTACTGTTGGTTTTTGTTTCTCTATAAAAAATCAACACTCTGCCATTTGGTGACCATGATGGGGCCTCTTGATAATAATTTTCTGTTAAAAGTCTTTCGCCTTTTCCATTGGTTCTCATTACTCCTATATAAAATTTACCTTTATGAAGTTTTGTAAATGCAATTAAGTCTCCTCTTGGAGACCATACAGGCGTTCCATATAAACCATTTCCAAAAGAAATTCTTTTTACTTTTGTTCCATCACTTTTCATAACATAAATTTGCTGATAACCACTTCTATCAGAATTAAATGCTATATATTTTCCATCAGGAGAATATGAAGGAGAGGTGTCTATTGATGGATGGTTTGTAATTCTTTCAACAATTCTATTTTCTAAATCCATAGTATAAATGTCTGAATTTCCATCCATTGCAAAACTCATAATAATTTTTTTACCATCTGGAGAAAATCTTGGTGCAAACGTCATTCCAGGAAAATCACCAACTACTTCCTGCATTCCAGTCTCTATATCCAGTAAATAAACTCTCGGTAAATTTTTAAAGTAAGATAAATAGGTAACCATTTGATTTGTTGGGTTAAACCTTGGAGTTAGTACCAGTTCATTTCCTAAGGTTAAATATTTTGTATTAAATCCATCTTGATCCATTATTGCTAGTTTTTTTATTCTTTGAGTTTTTGGACCTTTTTCTGAAACATAAATAATTCTAGTGTCAAAATATCCCTTTTCTCCAGTTAACCTTTCATAAACTTTATCAGAGATAATATGCCCTACTCTTCTCCAGTTTTTTGGAACAGTTGTAAATGCCAGTGCTAACATTTCTTTTCCTGCCAAAACATCCCAGAGCCTAAATTCTACTCTTAGTTTTTCATCTTGAAAGTTTACCTTTCCTGTAATTAATGCTTGAGCTTTAATTAATGCCCAGTCTTCAAATCTTGGTTTTAGATGCGCGATATCTGGTTTTTGTAAAAATGCATCTTTGTTTAGTGGGTTAAATAAACCAGATTTTTTTAAATTATTTTCAACAATTTTAGATATTTCTAAACCAAGGTCTTTGATATCTAGCTCTTTTTTTAAAGCCTCTTTATCATTCTCGCTAGATGATAGTGATGATACGGCTAATGGCAGAGGACTTAGGTTACCTCTGGTAATATCTACCTCAATTAAAGCTAATGATTTAAATGGAAATAAAATTAATAAGATATAAAATAATAATCTGATTTTATTTTTCATCCTTCTAACATCTCCCTTGCATCAAAATTTAACTGTAAATCTTTCCATCTCTCATATCCCGTTGTTGGCACTCTTAAAGGTTGACAGAGTTTTACTGCTCTTAATGCACTTTCTGCTAAAACTTTGTAAAAAGCTTGCCCAGGTTGATTCATTCTAGCATGATCCAATATTTCTGTTTTGATCACTGAGCCATCTGGTTTTAATTTTAATTTAATTCTCACAAGTAAGTTTTCGTTGTATGGTAACCCTAAAGGTATACTCCAACAACCAAAAATTTGTGCTTTTAAAGCATCTTCCTCACTTAAAGTTAACCCTGATAAATTCATGCTAGGATCTTGTGATTGCGTTACTTTATCAATTTTTTTTGTTGTTTCTGCTTGTTCTTCTTTAGATTTATCAATTAATGCCGCAATGGAGTTGGGGTCAAACATTTCGTCTTTTTCAAATTCCGAAACTTGCTTAACTTCATCTTCTATTTTTTCTGGATTTTGTTTTTTTTCTTCAATTTTTTTTACTATTTCATTTTTTTCCTCTGGTAGTGGAACGGCGTCAGGTTTTTCTTTTTTTACTTTTTTTGGTGGAGCTTGTTCTGAAACTAATTTTTCTTGTTTTTTTTTTTACTTTTTCAATTATTTTTTTCGCTTTTGGTGCAAAAGGAATGTTTGTTAGATCTGTAATTTGTATTAATTCCACTGAAATAACTGGAGGAAGGTCAATTGGTTTTTTTACTAAAAATGGCAAACTTAATGTTGCTACAAAAATCAACATTATGTGCAAACTTGATGAAATTATAATATTTTTGTACACTCACTATCTTTCTTTGTATGGTTCTGAAATTAAGGCTACCTTGGTAAATCCAGAGCCTGATAACATTCCCATTATTTCTAAAACTCTCCCATAGTTAATCGTTTTGTCTCCTCTAACATAAATTCTTGTATCAGTTCTATTTTTGGAAACTGCAAGAATTTTAGCTATAATTTTATCATATTCCACTTTTGACTCTTGAATAAAGATTTCTCCTTTTGAATTAATAGTCAAAGTAAGAGGTTCTTGTTCTTCAGGTAAAGAGTCTGCAGAACTTTCTGGTAAATCAACCTGGACCCCTACTGTCAATAGAGGAGCAGTAACCATAAAAATTATTAATAAAACCAACATCACATCAACAAAAGGTGTAACATTGATTTCACTCATTGGTTCTCTTGATGAACTTTTTAATTTAAATGCCATTAATTAAATTATTGAGGTAAATCTTTTTGAAAAATTTTCTAATTTTTGTGAATATTTTTTTGAGTCGCTGCTAAATTTATTATAAGCAACTACAGCAGGAATAGCAGCCAACAATCCTAGCGCAGTAGCAAATAAAGCTTCCGCTATTCCTGGTGCAACTATAGCTAAACTTGTATTTCTAGAAATAGCAATTGATTGGAAAGAATTCATAATTCCCCAAACGGTTCCAAACAAACCAATGAATGGGGCTGTTGAGCCAACTGTTGCAAGAAAAGTATAATTTTTGTCAAGTCTATTCATTTGTTTTTCAATATTTACTTCAAGCATACTTTCAAGTCTATTGGATAGATTAGATTTTGATTTAGATTTTATTATTACTTGCATAGTGTCTTTAAACACATTTGCCATCGGGTCATCAATATTTTCTGGCAAATTATTATAAAATGACTCTGCTGACCTTGATTTCCAAAATTTATTTTCAAATTCTTCTGAACTCTTATTAATTTTTTTAAAAAGTCTATATTTTTCTATTATAACAGCCCAAGAATATATAGATGCTGCAATAAGTATAATAATTACAGATTTTACAATTACATCAGCTCTTAAAAATAAATTTAAAATTGAAAAATCTGCGCTACTTGCAAGTCCAACAGCTTGGGATGTGATATCAGCTTCCATTAAGTGTGTTTCACACTAAAATGTGTCATCAATTTGTCCTAAAAAAATACTTATTAATCTGCTTTTTTAAAGGTATTGTAAAAAAAAACTAGCAATTAATACTGCGTCAGCTTTGTTTGAATCTTTTTTTTTAGAAAGTTCGGAAGAAATATACGGAAAAATCTCAATAACTTTGGTTCTGCTCGCATCTTTTTCTGTTTTAATTAATCCAAAGTATTTTTTCCATTTTGCTGGTCTGATAAAAAACATTGATAACTGCATTGCTGAACATATTCCTTTTAAAACACCAAATGATTGACCAAAATTAAACATGCTTGTAACACCTTGTCCAGGCATAGCTGAAACTTGCTCTATTACAACAATTATATCTTTTTTTTGTAACTTATTTGTTCTTTTTAATAACTCGTTATAAGTTTGAGGACCATTAATCTGTCTTTTGTTTTTTTTTCCGTCAGCCATAACTGGCATATCAATTATTTCTTTTACTTGCCCATCCTCAAAAAAACAAATCGCGCCTGATATTCCTGGATCTATACCTATAATTAACATTATTATAATTTATAATTTAGCATTTGTATAAACATTTTGTACATCATCATCGTCATCTAGAGTTCCTAAAAAATTTATTATTTCTTCTTTTTCTACAGAGGATAATTCTACTTTATTTAAAGGAACCCATTCAATTTCGGTAGATAAAAAGTTATTAATATTTTTTTCTAATTTTTTTTTTACATTATATATTTCGTTTTTATCACACTGAATTTCATGATAAAATTCATTTGAAAAACATTCTTTTGCTTCAGAATCGACAGTTAATTCAAATATTTTATCCTCCGATGCTTCAGATCTTTCTATTTTAACTACTCCCATTTGTTGAAAATTATGAGAAGCGACTCCCTGGGTTCCCAAGCTACCACCATTTTTTTGAAAAATAGTTCTCAAATTTGATGCAGTTCTATTTTTATTATTAGTTAAAGTTTCCACAATTACTGCAATTCTTTTTGGTCCATAACCTTCATATCTAATATTTTCATAATTAGAGTCTGTGTTTATTTGTGATTTTTCAATTGCTCTTTGAATATTGTCTTTCGGCATATTTGAAGATCTAGCAGATTGAATAGCTGATCTTAATCTTGCATTCATATCTGGATTTTTGTCTCCTTGTTTTGCTGCTACCGTAATTTCTCTAGAAAGTTTAGAAAAAAGATTAGAACGTGCCTTATCGGCTTTACCTTTTTTGTGTTTTATTCCAGCCCAATGCGAGTGTCCTGCCATAAATATTAATTATTTACTTAACTCTCCTCCATAAATAAATTTTTTTACTTTGTGGGCCAGACCATTGGATGTGTCGCATTCTACAATAAGGCCTGAGAGTGTTGCATTTCCCTCTGCTGGAAAATGTTTTGTTGAATCTTTTTTTAAAAATTTATTTAAAGAGTTTACTTTATTCATTCCTACTACTGAATCATAATCACCACACATTCCAGCATCTGTTTGGTAAGCTGTTCCATTAATTAAAATTCTTATGTCATTTGTTGGAACATGTGTATGTGTACCAACCACTAAAGTTGCTTTACCATCAAAAAAATGTCCCATGGCCATTTTTTCACTTGTTGCTTCACCATGAAAATCTACAACAAGAAAATCATAATCATCTTTGAGCTTATATTTTTGTTTAAATATTGTTGCTGCCTCAAAAACATTTTCACATTTTTTTATAAAAACATTTCCCATCAAATTTAATACACCAACTCTATATCCATTTTTTGACTTATAAATTCCAAATCCTTTTCCTGGGGAATTATTTGACAAATTTTCAGGTCTTAAAAGTCTAGTTTCTTTTTCTATGAAATTAATAGTTTCTTTTTGATCCCAAACATGATTGCCAGTTGTAATTACATCTACTCCACATTTAAATAAATCATTTGAAATTTCTTCAGTAATTCCAACTCCTTGGTCAGCAGCATTTTCACCATTAACTATTACAAAATCAATTTTTTCTTTCTCTGTTATGCTCTTCAGATTTTTTGTTACAGCTAATCTACCCGATCTCCCAACAACATCACCTAAAAAAAAAATTTTCATCTCAAAACATATTTTTCAGTTATAATCATATCTAGTTTTTTATCATATTTATTTCTAGGAACCTTATTTATTTTTTGACAAGAATGGGCAATTCCTATCTTTAATAAATTTTTTTTATTTGAATGTTTGTCAATATACCTATCATAATATCCCCCACCATATCCAATACGATATAATTTACTATCAAATGCAACTAATGGAACCAATATTATATTGGGGAAAACTTTTTTTATTTGTTCAGGTTCTGGTATTCCATATTTATTTAATTTTAACAAATTTTTTTTTGACCAGTTATAAAAATCTATTTCATTATTTTTTTTTACAACAGGCAAACTTAGTTGTAGACCCTTAATTTCTAATTTTTCAAGAAACTCCAGTATATCAATTTCAAAATTTATTGGATAATATCCTCCTATTATTTTTTTTTTTGAAATATTTTTTTTAATTTCTTTAAAAATTTTTAAAAAAGAAAATTTAATATTTGTATAATTTTTTTTTTTTCTAATTTTTAGTATTTTTTTTCTTATTTTAGACTTTATCACAGGTTTTACTGTAATGGATTTTCAGAATCAATCTTTGTTAAAAAATTCTCTATTTGATCAGCCGCCTTTTCAATAACTTTTTCATAATCTAATTTGTTGCCATCTAACTGGTTTTTTAACTTTTTTTGTTCCTCATTTAAATTTTCAATCTCATTTTCTTTTTTTTCTTTATATTCATACACAAGTGATTTTAATTCTTTAAATTTTTCTGTTAAATTTTTTAATTCTTGAACTTTTTGATCTATTTTTTTTTTAGTTTCAAAATATTCATCCATGGTAGTAATGGACGTAATTAATAAAAGTTTATTTTCTCCTATATTTCCTAATGTGGACTTTAACTTATCAAATTTTTCATTTAAATGAGATGAAAGTTCCTGTAGATGCTCTTCTTGACCATCTTCGCATGATAGTAAAAATTCTTTATTATTAAATTTTATACTTACATTTGCCATTTATCTATCTCTTCTAACAAGCTATCTGTTTCTTGATTTAATTCATCAATTTTATCTGAAAATTCTAATTCTTTTTTTGCTTCTGTTTGCTTTTGACTGTTTAGTGTATCAATTTTTGACTTGATTATTTGATAATTTTGCTGAAGTTCTTCATATTTAATTTCTAATTCTTTTTTTTCAATTTCTAATTGATTTTTTTGTTGATCTAAATTTGAAATAGTTTCCTTCAAATTTAAATTTTGAGGATTTATTAAATTTAACTTTTCTAAAGCTTCTTCAAGTTTTTTTTCTTTTTCATGGATAGAATTCATATATATATGAATATAATAATAAATTGATTCACCCAAGTCTATATAGGATATTTTTGAACAAAATTAATAGAGATTTATCCAATGCAATAAGGTTTTTGTCTATGGATGCTGTGCAAAAAGCTAACTCTGGACACCCTGGTATGCCTATGGGGATGGCGGATGTGGCAACGGTATTGTTCAAAAATTTTTTGAAATTTAATCCAAAGAACCCAAATTGGCTTAATAGAGACAGATTTGTTTTGTCGGCAGGTCATGGCTCAATGCTACTTTACTCTTTATTATATTTAACAGGGTATAAAAGTATTTCATTAAACGAGATTAAAAAGTTTAGACAATTAAATTGTATTTGTGCTGGGCACCCTGAATATCATCCGGGAACTGGCATTGAAACTACAACCGGTCCACTTGGACAAGGAATTGCAAACTCTGTTGGTCTTGCAATTGCTGAGGAAATTTTAAGAAAAAAAATTGGAAAAGAAACAATTAATCACAAAACATATGTTTTGGCTGGTGATGGATGCTTGATGGAAGGCATAAGTCATGAGGCTTTAAGTTTAGCCGGTCATTTAAAATTAAAAAATTTAATAATGCTGTTTGACAATAACTCTATATCAATTGATGGACCAACTAATCTTTCAGTGTCTGACAATTTTAAAAAAAGATTTGAAAGTTATGGATGGGATTATATTTTAATTGATGGTCATAACGAAAAACAAATATCTAAAGCGCTTAAGAAAACACAAAAAGCAAAAAAACCTACGGTGATATCTTGCAAAACTATTATTGGTTTTGGTTCACCTAATAAATCAGGAAAAGCATCTGCTCATGGAAGCCCTCTGGGTGAGGATGAAATAAAATTAGTAAGAAAAAAATTCAAATGGAATCATCCTCCTTTTGAAATACCAAAAAATATACTTAATCAGTGGAGAAAAATTGGAAGTAGAGGAATTAAAGAAGCAGAAAAATGGGATAAAAAAAATAGTAAAAAAAATTTTCACTCTTCTTTTTTAAAAAATAAATCTTTAAGAGATTACAAAGAAAAGCAAAATGTAATTAATGAATCCAAAGCAATGGCAACCAGAAAATCATCTGAGAAAATATTAAGTTTCTTGGTAAAAAAAATTCCTAACATCATTGGAGGTTCGGCGGATCTCTCTGGTTCAAATAATACAAAAACTGAAAACCACCAAATAATCAAACCAGGAAATTTTAAAGGAAATTATATTCATTATGGAGTAAGGGAGCATGCAATGTGCGGAATAATGAATGGCCTTGCGTTACATAGTGAATTAATTCCATATGGTGGAACTTTTTTAATTTTTAGTGACTATTGCAAACCATCAATAAGATTAGCTGCTATAATGAAACAAAAAGTAATTTATGTAATGAGTCATGATTCGATTGGCCTTGGAGAAGATGGTCCAACTCACCAACCAATAGAACAATTGGCTGGACTAAGATCTATTCCAAATTTAAATGTTTTTAGACCAGCAGATAGTGCAGAAACTTTTGAATGTTGGGATCATGCTGTATCATTTGATGGTACTCCCAGTATAATTGCGGTAAGCAGACAAAAGGTTGATCCTATTAGAAAAGAGTTTACAAAAGAAAATAAATGTTCAGCTGGCGCTTATGAAATATCAAGAACAAAAAGTGAAATTGATCTAACTATATTGGCTACTGGCTCTGAAGTTAATTTAGCAATTGAAGTTAGTCAAAAATTAGCCACAGAAAACATATATTCAAAAGTCATATCCATGCCATGCCACGAATTATTTGATATACAGAAAAAAGATTATAAATCAAAAATTTTAAATGAAACAAAACATAAAATATCAATCGAAGCATCTACAACTGATTATTGGAAAAAGTATGTAGGTGAAAATGGAATTACTTTTGGAATAGATGATTTTGGAAAAAGTGCACCTTATCAAAAAATATATGAACACTTCGGTTTAACAACTAAAAACATAGTAGAAAAAGTTAAAAAAATGGTAAATAAATAAGTATGACGGTAAAAGTTGGTATTAATGGTTTGGGTAGAATAGGAAGAATGATTATTAGATCATTAATTGAAAATAATAATAATAATATAGAAATTAAGCACATTAATAGTAGGTCAAATTTACAGGTTGTCTCCTCATTATTAAAACATGATTCTATTCATGGAAAATTTAATTGCGAAATTAAATATGGAGATAACTACTTAAATATAAATGGCAAAAAAATTACATTCTCACAACATTCAAATTTAAATGAAATTAAATGGAAAAAATTTGGTGTAGATTATGTCTTAGAATGTACAGGAAAATTTAATTCAAAAGATAAGCTTAAAACTCACATAAAAAATGGTGCAAAAAAAGTTATTGTTTCTGCTCCTTGTAAGAATGCTGATAAGACTATTGTATATGGTGTAAATCACAAATCGATTAGTAAAAATGATTCAATAATTTCTGCTGCCTCTTGCACTACTAATTGCCTTGCGCCAGTTGCATATATTTTAAATAAAGAATTTAAAATAGAAAAAGGTTTTATGACAACTATACATTCATATACGACTGATCAAAGACTATTGGATAACTCTCATAAGGATCCAAGACGGGCAAGGTCTGCTGGTCTATCTATGGTGCCAACTTCAACTGGAGCTTCAAAAGCTATTGGAGAAATTATACCAGATCTTAAAGGAAAGCTCGAGGGTTTAGCAATAAGGGTGCCAACACCAAATGTTTCATTAGTAGATCTAGTATTTAATTCAAAAAATAAACTAACTATAAAAAAAATTAACGAATCTTTTGAAAAAGCTTCAAAAAAAGAATTAAAAAATATCCTTGATGCAACTGATGAAAAGCTTGTTTCAATTGATTTTAATCATAATCCTAATTCTGCTATCGTTGATTTATCCTTAACCAATGTTGTTGGGGATAATATGGGTAAAGTTTCGGTATGGTATGATAATGAGTGGGGATTTGCTTCAAGAATGTGTGACTTAGCAGAATATATTCATAAAATTTAATTTTTTTATGAAAAATATTTTAAATAAAAATTTAGATCTTAAAGGAAAAAGAGTTTTATTAAGAGTTGATTTAAATGTTCCAATAAAAAATGGAGCTATAACTGAAACCTCAAGAATAGAAAAAATAATACCTACAATAAACCTTTTGTTGGAAAAGCAAGCTAGAATCATTATTATATCACACATTGGAAGACCAAAAGGAAAAGTGGTTGAAGAAATGTCTTTAAAGCCTATTTCAGAAAAATTATCTTTTTTGTTAAAAAAAGAAGTTTTGTTTAACGAGGGTCTTATAAATGAAAATACACTTTTAGAAATAAATAAAATTTCTGATGGCTCCATTATAATGCTAGAAAATATTCGATTTAACGAAGGTGAAGAGTTAAATGATAACAATTTTGCAAAAAAAATATCCACTTTGGGAGATATATATGTAAATGATGCATTTTCTTGTTCACATAGGTCTCACGCCTCTGTTGAAGGAGTTACCAAATATATTCCTTCATATTTTGGGCTTCAAATTACTCAAGAAATTAATGCATTAAAAAAAATAACTTCAGAAATTAAAAAGCCTATTTCACTTATAATTGGAGGTTCAAAAATTTCGACAAAAATTAAAATTATAAATAATTTAATAAAAAAATTTAATAATATTATAATTGTAGGAGGAATGGCTAACACAATGCTAAAACATACTGGTGTAGGCATAGGAAAATCAATATGTGAATATGATTGTGCTAATTTAATAAAAGAAATTATAGAAAACTCAAAAAAATACAATTGTGAAATTATTTTACCCAAAGATGTTATTGTATCAAAAAGTTTAAATGGAAATGGAAAAGAAAAAAATATAGATGAAATAGATGAAAATGAAATGATATTAGATATTGGATCAAAAACAATATCGTCCATTGGAAAAATTATAAGTAACTCTGAAACAATCCTTTGGAATGGTCCCGCGGGGTATTTTGAAAATCCAAATTTTCAAAATGGAACGGAGAAAATATTAGAATTAATTTCTCAAAAAACAAGTAATGACAAAATTTTCTCTGTAGCTGGAGGAGGAGAAACTGTTGCTGCAATAAATAAATTTAAAAAATTTAATTCATTTACTTTTGTTTCAACTGCCGGTGGAGCTTTTTTAGAATATCTTGAAGGAAAAACTCTACCTGCTATAAAAGCATTAAATCAAAATGTCTGAATTAAATAATATCGTTTTAAAAATTTTATCATCTGGTAAAGGTATCTTGGCTGCTGACGAAAGCACAGCAACAATGACCAAAAGACTTAATGCTGTAAATGTAGAATCAACTTCTGAAAATAGACTGTTATTTAGAGAAACACTTTTTTCATCTGAAAATATGAAAAAATGTATAGGTGGAGTAATTTTATATGATGAAACAATTAAACAAACTGGAAGTACAAAAAAAACTATTCCAGAATTAATTTCATCATCTGGTGCGGTTCCAGGAATAAAAGTAGATACAGGTGCAAAAGTTTTGGCAGGATCCCCTGATGAAAAAATCACAGAAGGATTGGATGGTTTAAGAGAAAGATTAAAAGATTATTACAAGTTTGGAGCAAGATTTACTAAATGGAGAGCTGTTTACATTATTTCAAACAAATATCCAAGTAGGTTATCAATTTATTCAAATGCGCATGCTTTAGCTAGATACTCTTCCTTAGTTCAAGAAAGTGGAATGGTTCCAATAGTTGAGCCAGAAGTTTTGATGGACGGTACCCACACAGCTGAAGATTGTCTAAATAAAACTTCAGAAATTATAAAAAAATGTTTTGATGAGTTAATTCAACACAAAGTTGATTTAACAGGAATAATTTTAAAGCCAAATATGATTCTTCCTGGGAGTAGCTCAGATAAGAAAATAAAAAATGAAGAAGTTGCTAAATTAACTTTAAAATGTATTAAAGAATCTGTCCCAAAAGAAGTGCCTGGAATAACTTTTTTGTCCGGAGGCCAAACAGAAGTGGAAGCAACTGAAAACTTGAATTTGATTAATCAATTTAATGATACAAATTTTATTATGAGCTACTCATATGGGAGAGCTTTGCAACAAAGTGCTATTAAGTTTTGGTCTAAAGACATTAAAAATATTAAAGGTACTCAGAAAATCTTTAATCACAGAGCTGAAATGTGTTCACTTGCAGCTCAAGGAAAATGGTCAAAAAAACTTGAGGAAAATTAATAAAAATAAGAGATTTATTTATTTAATTTCTCCAAACAAAATTAAAAATGAAGGTTTTTTTTATTCACTAGATCAAGTATTAAGTTCAAAAAAAGTAAGTTTTTTTCAATTGAGACTCAAAAAAGAAAGCATTAGGAACCAAATTTATATTGGAAAAAAAATAAAAAAAATTTGTAAAAAACATAAAGTTAAATTACTCATTAATGACAATCCAAAACTTGCAAAAATAATTAATGCTGACGGTTGCCATTTAGGACAAAAAGATATGAATATTTTAAAAGCTAAAAAAATATTAAAAAATAAAATTATTGGTATAACCTGTCATAATTCAATAAATTTAGCAAAAAAGGCTATAGCTAATGGAGCTAGTTATTTGGCCTTTGGAGCATTTTATTCATCTAATACAAAAAAAACTAAATATAAAGCAAGTTTAAAAATACTAAGTTTGGCTAAAAAATTGACAAATACTCCCATTGTAGCAATAGGAGGAATAAAAGATTCTAATTATAAAAAACTTTTATTGAATAAAGCTAACTTTTTGGCTATTTCAGGCTACATTTGGAATAATGAAAAACTAAATCCAAAAGAAGCTATAACTAAACTAATATGAAAATATCTGGAAATGAAATTAAACCTGGAATGCTTTTAGAACATAAAGATGATTTATGGGAAGTTCTTAAAACTCAACATGTAAAGCCTGGAAAAGGTGGTGCATTTAATCAGGTTGAAATGAAAAGTGTAAACAAGGGAACTAAGTTAAATGAAAGATTTAGATCCAGCGACACAGCTGAAAAAGCATCAATAGAAGAAATTATTTTTAACTATTTATACGAAGATGAAATGGATTATTATTTCATAAATCAAAAATCATTTGAACAAATAAATATAAAAAAAGAAATTGTAGGAGAAAAAGGTAAATTTTTAAAAGAAGAACTGGAAGTAAAAATAAGCTTTTATGAGGAAAAACCTATATCTATTGAATTACCAAACCAAATTAATTGTAAAGTCGAAAGTACAGACGCAGCTTTAAAAGGTCAGACAGTATCATCATCATACAAACCAGCGATACTAGATAATGGAGTAAAAATTCAAGTTCCTCCATTTATTGAAAGTGGTGATGAAATAATCATTGATACTAGATCTATTGAATACATAAAAAAAGTATAAACATAATGAACTCAATATCTGCAAATTTAAATATTATGATTAAAGCTGCTGAAAAAGCTTCAAAAATATTGATAAGAGATTTTGGAGAGTTGGAAAATTTACAAGTATCTTCAAAAGGTCCAACAGATTTTGTAACAAATTCTGATAAGAAAGTTGAAAAAATTATTATTGAAGAATTATCAAAATCAAGAAAAAAATTTTCTATACTTAGTGAAGAAATTGGGGAAATAAAAAATGCAGATAAAGATAATTATTGGATTATAGATCCAATAGATGGAACTACAAATTTTTTACATGGAATTCCTCATTTTGCAATATCAATTGGTTTAAAAACAAATAATGAAATTGTTAGTGGTTTAATTTTTGATCCCATCAAAAATGAAATATTTTATGCTGAAAAAAATAGTGGAGCATATTTTAACAATCAAAGAATTAGAGTTTCGAAAAAAAAAAACCTTAATGAATGTTTGTTTGCGACAGGTGGCAAAGATAAAACTGAAAACAATCTTAATATAAGAAAGTCTGGAAGTGCAGCACTAGACATGGCTTATGTTGGGGCAGGTCGATATGATGGATATTTTCAAAAAAATTTAAATATTTGGGATATTGCAGCAGGAATAATTATCATAAAAGAGGCAGGTGGAAAAATAAATGATATTGATTTTTCCTCAAACGAGGTTTTTGGAGTATTTGCAGGAAGTAACTCTATATATGAAAAAATGCTAGAAAATCTTAATAACTTTTAATTGTTTTTAAATTTTCTTTTGTTATAAAGCCTGCTATGAAAAAAAAAATACATCCGAAATATCACAAAATAAAAGTTGAAATGACTGATGGATCTCAATTTGAAACAAAATCGACTTGGGGATCTGAAGGTGAAACTTTAAAACTAGAAATTGATCCAATATCTCATTCAGCTTGGACGGGTGGAAAACAAAAAATCCTTGATAAAGGAAGAGTAAGCAAATTTAATAAAAAATTTCAAAATTTTAGATCTGAGAAAAAAGCTTAATGACGAATGCTCCTTTAATGCCTATGGCAACTGCTGTGTGGCTAGTAGAAAATACTACATTAACATTTAAACAAATTGCTGATTTCTGCAATTTACATGAGGTTGAGATACAAGGTATCGCTGATGGCGAAGTAGCAAAAGGAATTGTTGGCTACAACCCCGTTATTGCTGGACAATTAACAAAAGAAGAAATTGAATTATCTTCTCAAGATCAAACAAGGCCTTTAAAGATTAATAATTATAATTTAGAAATATCAAGTTCAAATGAAAAAATAAAAAAATATGTTCCTTTATCAAAAAGACAAGACAAGCCTGATTCTGCACTATGGCTTATTAGACAACATTCAATTTTAAAAGACTCACAAATTGCAAGACTTGTAGGTATTACCAAAAATTCAGTAGTAACAATAAGAAATAAAAGCTATTGGAATTTTAATAATCTTAATGCTAAAGATCCAGTAGCTATCGGATTATTTACCCAAAAAGAACTTCAAGAAGCTTTGGAAAAAGCTGAACGTAGAATAAAGAGAGAAAAAAAAGAAAAAGAAAAATTAAAAAATTAAAATATAAAATAAGAATATAGACAAGTAATATATTAAATGTTAAGTAAACGTCATTTTTGGAGGTTGTTATTAAAATAGAAGTAAAAGATAATAATGTAGAACAAGCACTGAGAGTTTTAAAAAGAAAACTCCAGAGAGATGGTTTTTTTAAAATAATTAAATTAAAAAATACTTATGAAAAACCTTCTGAAAAAAAAAAAAGAATTCTGCAAGAAAATATTAAAAGAGTTAAAAAATTAAACAAACTCAAAAATAGAATTTAAGATACCGCGGGGTGGAGCAGCCTGGTAGCTCGCAAGGCTCATAACCTTGAGGTCGGCGGTTCAAATCCGTCCCCCGCAACCAATTAAATTTTAAAATTTGATTTTTTACTATCTATCAAAAAACCTTTTACTGTTTCGACGCTTAGCTGGTTTAAAGTTTTGCCAAAATTTTCTATTTTTTCAATAATCGCAGGTGGAATTGTTATGATATGGCATCCAAGTTTCTTTGCTTCTATAAAATTATAAGGTTCTCTTACACTTGCCCAAAGTATCTCAACATTTTTAAATTTTTTTGCTAAAGATATGCTTTGCTTAATTTCTGAAATTGGATATTTACCTGCATCTCCTGCTCTACCAACAAATATTGAAATTATAACTTTCGTTTTTTTGTTTATATTTTTCAAAATTTTTTTTACTTGTTTGGCTGTATATACTGCTGTTATATTAATTTTAATATTTTGACTATTTAGTTTTTTAATTATCTTTCCCATAAAAATACCTTTTGAATTTACCACTGGAATTTTTACATAAACATTTTTTCCCCATTTAGCTATTTTCAATGCCTGCTTCTCAATATTTAATTGATCATCAGCAAATACTTCAAAAGAAATTGGCTTATTATTACAAATGTTTAAAATTTTTTTTGAATATAATTGGTAATCTTTTGCGCCAGCTTTTCGCATTAAACTTGGATTAGTGGTAAAACCTTTAACAATTTTTTTTTTATTAAAAATCTTTATAAGATTTATATCGGCAATATCACAGAATATTTTAGTTTTCATTTTAGAATTTTATTTATAAAACTTTTAGTTTATATTTTTATAATTTAGATATATATAGCTTACAAATGAAAATTCCTTTATGTAAACCATCAATAGATGAGAAAGAACTTAATTTAATTAAAAAATCAATAAAAACCGGATGGCTTACACATGGTCCGGAAAATGTAAAATTTGAAAGTAATTTTAATAAATTGATAAATTCAAAATATTCAATTTCTATGAACTCGTGCACTAGCGCACTCGAATGCGCTATAAAATGTTTGGAAAAAAAAGGAGAAATAATAGTTCCTAGTTTTACATGGGTTTCAAGTGCAAATGCTATTATAAACACTGGTTGCAAACCAGTATTTGTTGATATTGACCCCATTACTAGAAATATAGATTCAAAAAGAATTGAAAAACTAATTTCAAAAAGCACTATTGCAATTATGGTTGTCCACTTTGCTGGCCTTCCTTGCGAAATGAATAAAATCTTGAAAATATGTAAAAAATATAAATTACATCTTATCGAAGATAGTGCAGAAACATTGGGTGCAAGTTTTAGAGGTCGCTATACAGGAAGTTTTGGAATTGGATGTTTTTCATTTTTTCCAACAAAAAATATCACTACGACTGAAGGAGGTATGCTCACATTAAGTAACAAAAAAATGTATAATAAAGCAAAAAAATTAATTGCTCATGGGATTACTAAATCAAAAAAAGATGCTTGGAAAAGAATTGCATTGCTACCAGGACATAATTATAGATTGCCAAATCATTTAGCGGCATTAGGAAATTCTCAATTAAAGAAACTTCAAAAGTTTAATAAAAAAAGGCTTAATTTAGCAAATAAATACACACAACATTTTTTAAAATTTAGTAATTTAATACTAGTACCAAAAGTGCCTAAAAATTTTACTCATGTGTTTCAAATGTATACCATAAGAGTTTTAAAAGGATTGAGAAATAATTTTGTTTATTATTTAAATAACAAGGGTATATCTGCTTCAGTTCATTTTGATCCACCTTTACACCAACAAAAAATTTATTCAAAATATCGAAGAGGTAATTTAAAAAGTACAAATATTCTCTCTAAACAAATTGCCACTCTTCCAATTTATCCTGATATGAAAAAAAAGGAGATTGAATATATAATTAAAACAGTTAGTAAATGGTATAGGAAAAACAAATAAAATAGATATTAATAATATGAAAAATATTTTAATTACGGGGGGATTAGGTTTTATTGGATCAACACTTGCTAAAAAATTAATAGAAAAAAAAATTGCAAAAAAATGTATTTTAGTTGATAATTTTGGTGGATATATAAATCCTTCACATAGTAATTTTTTTGACTATAGAAAAAAAAGGATAGAAAGTTTAAAAAAAAATAAATTTATAATTGAAAGACTTGATACAAATAATTTTAAAGCACTTTTTAATATAGTTAAAAAATATAAACCAAGTCTAATATACCATACCGCAGCACTACCATTGGCTAAATTAAAAAATGTAAATGCAGATGAAGCAAAACAAGGCTCTGTTGATTCTACTATTAATTTAATTGATGCTGTTCGTATGCAAAAAAATAAGAAGATAAGCCTTTCAAGGTTCGTTTATATTTCATCCAGTATGGTTTACGGCGATTTCAAAAAAAAAACTGTTAATGAAAATGATAAAAAAAACCCCAAAGAAGCATACGGGATTATGAAATACTCTGGCGAAATAATAACAAAAGGTTTGTGTAAATTATATGATATCCCATTCACTATAATTAGACCTTCTGCAGTGTATGGCCCAACAGATATGAATAGAAGAGTATCTCAAATATTTATTGAGGCAGCAATAAATAATAAAGAAATATTTGTGGAAGGTCCAAATGAAAAGCTCGATTTTACTTATATTGATGACTTAGTTGATGGATTAATACTTGCGGGTACGAAATCGAAAGCTAAAAATGAGACATTTAATATTACTTTTGGCAAAGGAAGAAAGTTAATAAATTTTGTTAATATATTAAAGAAATATTATCCCAAATTAAAAGTTAAAATAAAACCAAAAGATTCCTCAAAACCTTCTCGAGGAACATTATCTATAAATAAGGCAAAAAATTTAATAGGTTATAAGCCAAAAGTAAGTATTGAAATAGGAATTAGAAAGTATTTAACTTTCCTAAGAAATCTGAACTAACGATAGTAAAAAAAAATTTTATTTCCAGCTTTATTGTTAAATACCATAAACTTCATATGTTCACTTTTATGGTCTGAAAGTTTATTTAACTTTTTGTTTATAATTTTCCAATTAAATTTAATATAAAAATTGCAAACTTTTTTTTTACAAATTAAAAATCCTATTTTTTTTCTTCTAAAAATATAATTATTTGCATGTCTCATAATTAGAGAAGATATATTTTTATTTCTATACTTTTTGTTTACAATTAAGTTCCTAAAAAGAATATATTTTTTGTTTTTTGAATTTAATAAAAAATTTCTTACCCCTAGATGTACATAACCAATCAAAATAAAAGAGGAATAAATAAGTATATGATTGTCTTCTTCAAAAGCATTTTTTTTAAACCATTTTAGTTGATTTTTTAAGTTAAATTTCCAATGTTGCTTTTTTAAATTACAAAGATTATTTATTTGTTTTGAAGTTAAATTTTTTGTGGTTACATTTTTTACAACAATATTATTCATTATAGGCTTAAAATAATTTGATTTAGTTTTTTTAATGTATTTTCTTTATTAAATCTTTTTAGAGATAATCTTCCTAAAGAAGCCTTATTTAAAGATTTATTATAATTTTTTGTAATAAAAGTAATTTTTTTCTTGAAGGAATAATTGCTATCAGGTCTATATAAAAAACCATATGATCCATTTTTCAAAATCAAATTTGACAAACCTACATTTTTAGGTGCCAAGACAGGAATTCCATGGGATAAAGCCTCTCCAAGAACATTTGGTGTACCATCATATTTTGAAGTAATACAAAAAATGTCAATTTTTTTAAAATATTTTAAAAAGGGATTAATTTTATATCCATAAAACTTTCCTAAATTTTGATTCAAATCATAAATATTCTGAATTTTTTCTGAAAATTTACCTTTTCCAACAACGAATGCTTTCACGGATATTTGTTTGTTTAAATCGTTCAAATTTTCAATAAAAAATAAAGGATTTTTATCATCAACTAATCTTCCAATAAAAAAAACATTGAATTTTTTTTTGCTAGGTTTTCTCAAAATTTTTTTTTTAATTTC
>CACFVG010000003.1 GCA_902569725.1 uncultured Pelagibacteraceae bacterium
AAACTAAAATTTAAATTTGTTATAGACTTATATTTTGGAATTTGTAATTCAGCATTAGATATTTTTCCTGTTAAATTATAATTGTTTTTAATTTTTCCGGAGTCGTCAAAGTTTAAATCAATATTTATCTGAGCCATTCCTCCTTTCAAAAATTGATTTAATAAAATAAGTTTTAGTGAGTTATTTGTAAGTGTATAAAATTTAATATAGCTACTTATTTTGTTATTTTTGCTTTTAATTGAAAGGTTTTTTATAGCAAATTTATTTTGAAAATATGAAGAAATTGAAATATTTGATGAAATTTCATCTATTTTTATTTGATCAGAATTTTTTAAAATAATTTTTGGATTTTTTGTTTTTATTTTTATCGAAATATTTTTTAAATCTAAATGTAGTTTAACTTTTTTCAGATCTATATCTAAATTATCATTTTGTTTTTTTATTTGATCCTTTATGGTTGAGTTAAATTTTGATGTTGTTATTCCAAAATAGGTTAAATACGCTATGAAAACTAAAAATAAAATTAATACTAAAATTAATATTTTTAAAAAATTTTTAATCATTTAATTTGTATAGAGAACTTTCTAAAAATTCATCAATTTCGCCATCTAAAACTTTATCAGGACTAGAGCTTTCAAAATTTGTTCTGTTGTCTTTAACCATTCTATATGGATGTAAAACATAAGATCTGATTTGATGACCCCACCCAATATCTGATTTTGAGGCTTCGGAACTTTTTAATTGTTGTTCTTTTTTTTTTAATTCATATTCATAAAGTCTAGCTTTAAGCATATTCATACAAGTTTCTTTATTTTTGTGTTGAGATCTATCATTTTGACACTGAACAACTATTTTTGTTGGTATATGAGTTATTCTTACAGCGCTATCAGTTGTATTAACGTGTTGTCCTCCTGCTCCACTAGATCGATAAGTATCAATACGCAAATCTTTATCTTGAACTTCAATTTTAATACTCTCATCAATTACAGGATAAACCCAGATACTTGCAAAACTTGTATGTCTTCTAGCTCCAGAGTCAAAAGGTGATATTCTTACTAAACGATGAATGCCCGATTCTGATTTTAAAAATCCATAAATATAACTTCCATTTATTTTTATAGTTGATGATTTAATTCCTGCCTCATCTCCTTTATGTTCACTAATAAGTTGATATTTATAATTTTTACTTGATGCCCATTTCATATACATTCTTCTTAGCATTTCTGCCCAATCCTGGCTTTCAGTTCCACCAGCCCCCGCATGTATTTCTAAATAAGCATCTAAACTATCTGCTTCATTAGATAAAAAACATTTTATTTCATGTTTTTTTATATTTTTATGTAACTTTAAAATATTATTTTCAGACTCTTTTAAAACTAATTGATTATTTTCTTCTAAAGCAAGATTATATAAATCAATAATTTCGTTAAATTGTTTTGAAGAAATTTCATAACTTTGTATTAAATCTTCATAAAGTTTTTTTTCTTTTAAAATCTTTTCAGCATTTGGTTTATTGTCCCAAAAGTTTGGTTTCAAAATTATTTGATCTATATTTTTTAGCTTGGAATAAATATCTTGTTTTTCAAAGATACTCCTGGATTCTTGATCGTATTTTTTTTATTTCAGTTTGATAATTTGAAAAATCTATATTCATTAATAGAATTTTAATATATTATTTTCACTCAATTTTAAATTTAAATCATTGTTGAATAATAAATTTTTTGTAGGGTCATTTTTTTTAAATGCTTCAATTATAGTTGTTTTAGAGCCAAAATCTGCTTTTCTTCCAGTTTTCTGATCTATTACCAAAAATTTAATATTCTTTGCTACTTTAAAAGGTCTTGCGTCTCCTCTTTTAACTGCTTTTTTTACAAATGATTTAAAAATAGGCATTGCAGTCTTTGCCCCTGTTTCATATTTTCCAAGAGTTTTTGGATCATCGTGTCCAACATAAACTCCAATAACTAAATTAGAAGTAAATCCGATAAACCATGCATCGGTATTTTCATTAGTTGTTCCAGTTTTCCCAGCTAAATCTAAGTTTAAATCTTTTAATTTTCTTCCAGTTCCCCTTTTAATAACTCCTTCTAGCATTGAAGTAACTTGATATGCGGTTTCTTCTGAAAAAATTTGTTTAAAATTATCTTTAATTTTAGGAATGTCTTTTCCAATGTAAGAAATTTCTTTACATTTTTCACATACTCTTTTTTCTGAGTTAAAAATAGTGTTTCCTTCACTATCTTGAATTCTATCTAAAAATATTGGTTCGATCAATTTACCACCGTTTACAAATGAACTATATGCTGAAGTTAATTTTAACAAAGTTGTTTCTGCCGACCCTAGTGAAATCGATAATAGTTCTTCAGGATTATTATAAATTTTTAAACTTTGTGCAAAATTTGCAAGTTTATCAATTCCAATTTCTTGCGCAATTCTAACTGTCATCAAGTTTCTAGATTTTTCAAGCCCTGTTCTAATTGTAGAAGGTCCATAAAATTTTTTACCATAATTTTCTGGTTTCCACATTTTTAAATCCTCTCCTTGGTCAAGTACAACAGGAGCATCTAAAACTAATGAAGAAGGTGTAAATTTATTTTCTAGAGCTAACGCATAAACAAAAGGTTTAAAAGCTGAGCCTGGTTGTCTGAATGCTTGAGTAGCTCTATTAAATTCACTTAATTTAAAACTAAATCCACCAGACATAGCAAGAATTCTTCCTGTATATGGATTTAATACCACTATTCCGCCATTTGCTTTTGGAACTTGTTTTAAACTATATAAATTATCTTTAATGTTTTTTACATAAACAACATCTCCTATTTTTAAAATTTCATTTAGTTCCTTTTTTGTCCATAATACATTTTGATATCTTATAATTCCTTGATTCTTTTTTTCCGTTTCGATTTCTGCAGAAAATTTATTAATTTTTTTAACAATTGCTAATTTCCATCCTATTGATTTTTCTAATTTGTATTTTTTTAAATCTTTATTCCATTGATCAGTAATTTTTTTATTTAATATAGGCCCACGCCAACCTTTTCTTTTATCATAATCTTCTAATCCTTCTCTTAAAGCTTCGGTAGCCATAGATTGTAGTTGTAAATTTATAGGAGTCTTTATCGTAAAGCCTTGCTTATAAATTTTATCAAAACCATATTTTTCAACGAGGTATTTTCTTACATCTTCTACGTAATACCTCGCATCTTCTAAATATCTTTTCTTTCTTTTACTTAATTTTATTTCCGAATTAATTAATTCACTATATTTTTTTTTGTCTATATAAGAATTTTCGAACAAATTCTTCAAAACTAAATTTCTTCTATACTTAGCTAAATCAGGATTTTTAAAAGGATTATATTTGCTTGGAGCCTTAGGTAGAGCCGCTAAAAGAGAAGCTTCTTCATAATTTAATTTACTTATAGGTTTGTCGAAATATTCTAAACTTGCAGAAGCTATTCCATACGAACCTTCTCCTAAATATATTTGGTTAAGATATAATTCTATTATTCTTTCTTTTGATAATGCTCTTTCAATTCTAAATGCGAGTATAGCTTCTTTAATTTTTCTATTAATACTTACTTCATTAGTTAAAAGAAAGTTTTTAGCTACTTGTTGTGTTATTGTTGAAGCTCCTTCTAATCTTTTTGAATAAATAATATTTGAAATATTTTTAATTGTAGCTCTCAAAATACCTTTGGCATCAACTCCTGGGTGATTAAAAAAATTTTTATCCTCAGCTGATAAAAATGAATTTATAACAATTTTTGGTATAGAATCGTAAGGAACAAATATTCTTTTTTCTGAAGAAAAATCGCTAACTAAATCACCTCCTCCTGAATACAACTTACTTGATACTGAAGGTTTATACATTTTTAAAAATTTATAATCTGGCAATTTATTTGAATAAACCCAAAGTATTCCTATAATCAGAGCAAAAAAAATTAGTGCTCCTGACGTTAAAAATACAAGAATTTTTTTAAATAACTTACTCATTTTTGTATAATTTAGTTTATGAATTTGTTAAACTTAAGGCACAGAATTTATAAAAAACTAATGAAAAATAATATTAAAAATCTATGTCAAAAAATTTGTATATTGATGCATCGCATCCAAATGAAACTAGAGTTGTACTTAAATCTGATGATAACATTGAAGATTACGAGTATGAAAGTATAAACAATAGTTTAATCAAAAATAATATTTATCTTGGAAAAGTAAGTAGGATAGAACCATCGCTACAGGCTGCTTTTGTTGAATTTGGTAGAGAAAGACATGGTTTTCTATCTTTTAACGATATTCAATCTGATTATTATCAAATTCCGCAAAGTGACCTGGAAAAAATTAAAAAAGAAGAAGAAAAAGTAAGAGAAGAATTAATTAAGGAAGATGAAAAAACTGAACAAAGTATTATAGATGAAAATAAAAATACAGAAGAAAATAATAATGGGATAGAAACAAGCCAGGATCCTCTTGAAAAAACTCCACTAGAAAATAAGTTAGAACAAAGCAAAAAAGAAAAAAGATATCCAACAAAAAGATATAAGATTCAAGAAGTTATTAAACCTAATCAAGTAATTTTAATTCAAGTATTAAAAGATGAGAGAGGTCTAAAAGGTGCTGCATTAACTACATTTATTTCTATTGCGGGAAAATATATTGTTTTAATGCCCAACACTCCAAAAGGGGGTGGAATTTCAAGAAAAATTTTTAACCCAGCAGATAGAAAAAAAATTAGAAAAATTTTAAATGAAATTCAAATTCCAAAAGGAATGGGTCTAATTGTAAGAACTGCAGGATCTAATAAAACAAAAAATGAAATTGAAAATGATTTGAATAATTTAATTAATATTTGGAATTCAATAAAAGAAAAGGCCATTAATTCTATTGCACCAAATATAATTCATCAAGAAAGCGATATCATAAAACGATCAATTAGAGATATGTACGATGAAGAAACTTTAAGTGTAATTGTTGAAGGTAATGAAGGATATCAAAAAGCAAAAAATTATATGAAGCTAGTAATGCCAAATAATGTTAAAAAAATAAAAAAATATAGAGATAAAGTTCCTCTATTTTTTAAAGAAAAAATTGAATCTAAGCTTTATCAAATTTTTGAGTCTGAAGTTAAACTAAAATCAGGAGGTTATCTTGTAATTAATCCAACTGAAGCTTTGGTATCTATTGATGTTAATTCAGGAAAATCTATTAAACAGAAAAATGTTGAAAGTACAGCGCTAGACACAAATCTAGAAGCTGGAGAAGAAATAGCTAGACAAATTAAATTAAGAGATTTGTCCGGTTTAATCATAATAGATTTTATAGATATGCTGAGTTATTCAAATAAAAGGCTGGTAGAGAGAAAACTTAAAGACAAGTGTAGAGCTGATAGAGCCAGAATTCAAATAGGAAGAATAAGTAATTTTGGCCTTCTAGAAATGTCAAGACAAAGATTGAGGGAAAGTAATATTAAATGGAATCTAAAATTATCTAACGAAACTTTTGCTCTAAAGGTAATTAAGTTGGTTGAATTAAAAACACTAGAAACCAATGCAAAAATAGTAAAAATAAAATTGAATGATAAAATAAGCAATTTTATCAAAGAAAGTTACTATGATGATTTCAATTATTTTAAAATAAAAAATAAAATTGAAATTAATTTGCTTGAAAAAAATTCTCTAGGTTTAGATGATTATGAAATTGAATTTTTATCTAAAACAAACAAAATAATAGAAAAAATAGAAAAAATTTCAAATTTAAAAAAATTAAAAATTTTTAAACCTGAGGCAAAAAATTATAATATTAATAAAAAGAAATTTAAAAAAAAAAAGTTTTATAAAAAAAAAGCTATAAAAAAAAACTAGATTAAACCTTTTTTTGGAGATGAGGCGTTACCATAAACATTTTTTTTTATTCTTCCTGATAAATAAGATTTTCTACCAGCAATAACTGCATATTTCATTGCTTCAGCCATTTGATAAGGATTTGTTGCTTTTGCTATAGCTGTATTTATCAGAACACCATCGCAACCCATTTCCATTGCTATTGATGCATCCGAAGCAGTTCCTATTCCGGCATCAATTATCACAGGAAGCTTCGTTTGTTTTCTAATAATTTGTATATTTAATTTATTTTGTATTCCTAGACCGGAACCAATTGGAGCAGCCAATGGCATTATAGCTGTAGCTCCAGCATTTTCTAATCTTTTTGCCATTAAAGGATCGTCGTTACAATAAACCATAACTTCAAAACCTTCTTTAGTTAAAACTTCTGTTGATTTTAGAGTTTCAATCATATCAGGAAGTAAATTTTTCCTATCTCCCAAAACTTCCAATTTAACTAACTTCCAGCCTCCTATTTCTCTAGCCAGTCTAAGAGTTCTTAAAGCTTCACTTGAATTAAAGCAACCTGCGGTATTTGGTAAATATGTAATTTTTTTTGGATTTATATAATCCATTAAAAGAGGTTTGTTTTTATCAACAATATTTACTCTTCTCACTGCTACAGTCACTATTTCTGCACCAGATACTTTTATTGCTTTTGCACATTCAGACATACTTTTATATTTTCCTGTACCCACAATAAGTCTTGAGTTAAATTTTTTTTTAGCAATCTTAAATAAATCTTTTTTTCTCATCAACCTCCTCCTATAAAATGAACTATTTCAATATTATCATTATTATTTACTTTAATTTTTTTAATTTTTTTTTTATCCAAAATTTTTTTATTTAATTCAATAGCTACTTTATTTAAAGGTATTTTGAGTTTTTTAACTAATCCATCAATTGACTGATTGCTATTAAGTATAATTTTTTTTCCATTTACCTTGATTTTTATTTTATTTTTAAAATTCATGTATTATAAGTTTATTGTGAATAATATAATAATTATTAATGGTCCAAATCTTAATCTATTAGGTGAAAGAGAACAATCCCAATATGGAAAAATTACGTTTAATAATTTAAAAAATTCTTGTTTAGAGCATTCAAAAAAAGTAGGAATAAAAGTAGATTTTTACCAATCAAATTTGGAAGGAGAGATAGTAACTAAAATACAAAATGCTAGAAAAGAGTTTGATGGCATAATTATCAATGCAGCTGGATATACTCATACGTCTGTATCTATCCGTGATGCACTAGATATATTTAAAAAACCAATTATAGAATTACATATTTCAAATATATACAAAAGAGAAGAATTTAGACAAAAATCACTTATAAGTAATGTTGTAAGTGGAATTATTTGTGGTCTTGGATCAAATGGTTATATTTTGGCCATAAATGCAATACATGAATTGCTTAAGAATGGAAATAGATAAAAAAATTGTACTTAAACTTGTTCAAGTATTAGAAGATTTAAAAAAATCATTAAAAGATGTTAAAATTGAAACCAATGATACTGTAATAGAAGATGAAATAGATTTATCAGACAAAATAATTGTAAAAAGTCCAATAGTTGGGACTGCTTATCTGGCTGCAGAGCCAGGGGGTAAAAAATTTGTTGAGATAGGAAAAAAAATTAAAAAAGGTGACACTATTATGATTATAGAGGCTATGAAAACAATGAACCATGTCCCCTCAACATCAGATGGTGTAGTTAAAGAAATTTGCGTTGATGACGGTCAACCAGTCGAGTTTGACCAAAAAATTATAATTCTTGAGTAATGTTTAAAAAAATATTAATTGCCAATCGAGGTGAGATTGCTGTTAGAATTATTAGAGCTTGTAAAGAATGGGGAATTGCAACAGTAGCCATTCATTCCGATGTTGATAGAGATAGTATGCATGTAAGATTGGCAGATGAAAGTGTGTGTGTTGGCACTCATCAGCCTTTAAACAGTTATTTAAATATCCCAGCAATAATGTCTGCAATAGAATTAACAAATGCAGAAGCTGTTCATCCTGGTTATGGATTTTTATCTGAAAATCCAGAATTTGCAAAAATTTTAGAAGATTACAAAATTAAATTTATTGGTCCTTCTTCAAAATTAATTCAAATGATGGGTGACAAAATACAGGCAAAAAAAATAGCTAAAGAATATGGTCTTCCCGTTATTGAAGGTTCTGATGGAGGTGTAAAAGATAAAAAACAAGCTAAAGAAATTTGTAAAAAAATTGGTTTTCCTGTTTTGATAAAAGCTTCTGCTGGTGGAGGAGGAAAAGGGATGAAAATAGTTCACAAAGAATCTGAGTTTGATAATTTGTTTTCTACAGCAAAATCAGAAGCTCAAAAATATTTTGGTAATGATGAAGTTTACATTGAAAAATTCTTCCAAAATCCAAGACATATAGAAGTTCAAGTCCTATCTGGCAAAAATAGAACTGTTCATTTACACGAAAGAGATTGTTCTGTTCAAAGACGCCATCAAAAATTAATAGAAGAAACACCTAGTCCAATTCTGAATGATGAAATTAGAAAAGATCTATTTGAGAAAACAGTGAATATGGTAAGTAAAATTGGATATGAGGGCGCAGGAACTGTAGAGTTTATTTATGAAGATGGAAAATTTTATTTTCTTGAAATGAATACAAGAGTTCAAGTTGAACATCCAGTAACAGAAATGATTACTGGAATAGATATAATAAAAGAACAAATATATATTGCTTTTTCAGGAGAAACAGCGCTAAAACAAACCGACATTAATCCAAGAGGACATGCAATTGAATGTAGAATTAATGCAGAAGACGCTAGTAAAAATTTTCAGCCTTCGCCTGGTACCATAGGGATGTGTCATCAGCCTTCTGGCTTTAGAACTAGAGTTGATGGCTCAATATTTCAAGGATATAAAGTAACACCTTATTATGATAGTATGGTTTGCAAACTAATTTGCCACGGAAGAAATAGAACAGAAGCTATTCAAAGAATGAAAAGATCTTTGGATGAATTTGTAATTGAAGGCATTACAACAACAATAGATTTACATAAAAAACTGTTAGATCATCCAAAATTCATTAAGTCTGAATTTAATGTTTCTTGGTTGGACAAAGAAAAAATTATTTAGTAACACTGAATTAACCATATATCATAAACTGGGTGGTCAAACAAACTTATGGAAGGACTTGACGAAAAGGTCCACCCATTAAAAACAAAAACTTTATCATTATTTTTTAATGTAATATCTTGAACTTGCATATAAGCTGTGGTTTCAGGATTGTCATCAAATTCTGAATTTTTACATTTTAAAATTTTAATAATTAAATTTTCAAATTTAGTTTCCTGGTCAATATTTAATGATAATTGGCTTGTTTTTGAGCTAACTTTATCTAAAATTTTTATCTCTACAAAATTTAATTCATTTGCAAAGGATTTTGAATTAAATATTAATAATAAAAAAATTAGATAAAAATATTTTTTTACCCTAGTTTTTCCAAGTTTTGTATTTTTTTTTAATTGCATCTGTATTGCCTTTGGGGCTATACGCTTCATTTGAACCTGTTTGGTTTGGTTTATGTGGTTTTTGCCACTTAAATTTTTCTAATTCATGTGAATTTTCAATTTTGTTAGGCGTAAAATGCATCCAAGAATACCATTCATTTGGAATTTTAGATGCATCGACTTCTCCATTATAAATTACAAATCTTTTACCTTTTTTTGTTTCATAATATTTATTTCCTAAATCATCTTTTCCAGCAAATTTTCCAAATAAAAATATTGTTATTCTTGTTCCAAGAGTTTGATGATTCCACCAAGTAAAAATTTCTTTAATTATTGTCAACATAAATTTTATAAAAATTATTCAATTCAAAATTGTAAAAAATAAATTAGACTAAAATAATAATTTGTATATAAAATATTTTGGTAAAGACTCAAAAAAAAATTATTTAAGGGAAATATGGCAAAATATCTGGTTGAAACTTACTACAATTGCACATTTAAAGTCAGTCACTATTTAGATGAAATTAATACTAATGAATTAAAAAATTTAGAAAAAAGAGATGATGGAAAATTTGAAATTATTGACATTAAATTGGATAACAGAAAAACGAAGAATCTTGAAAAAATTGGCAAAGTTGTAGAAAATGGTAAACAGAATGATATTACATTAGATGTACAATCAAATATTAAAGAAGCTTCCATTAAAAACACGATTCCACTAAAAAATAAAATTGTGGATCAAAGCAATACGAGATTTGGTATGCCCGATAGAAGAAAAGGTTATATTCAAAAAGCAACCATTGGTAATCATAAAGTTTATCTTCACACTGGTGAATATGAAGATGGAAAAATAGGTGAAATTTTTATTGATACAAGCAAAGAAGGAGAATTGGTAAAAGCCTTAATGAATAATTTTGCTATAGCTATATCATTAGGTCTTCAATATGGAGTACCCCTTGATGAATATGTTAGTGCTTATGTAGGAACTAAGTTTGAGCCTTCTGGTAAAGTTCATGGTAACGACAGAATATTAAGCGCTACATCCATACTTGATTATATATTTAGAGAATTAGCAATATCATACTTGAATAGGGAAGACCTTGCCCATACTCCTTCTATTGGAAATACAGAAAAACAAATAGAAGAAAAATCTGAAGATATAAATGAACATCAAAATCAATTATTAAAAATTGTTAAAGATATATCAAGTAAAGGTTTTTTAAGAAGTAATTATAAAAAGAAACTGGTTGATCTATCAGATATAAGAATTAATCTAAAAGGTAAAAAATAATTATTTATTTTTTTTCAAAGATAAATTTAATTCTTTTAGCTGCTCATCGCTAACTTTTGATGGGGCATTCATCATTAAATCCTGTGCATTTTGATTCATTGGAAACATTGTTACCTCTCTTATATTCTTCTCTCCAGCAAGTAACATAATTATTCTATCAATTCCTGGGGCAATTCCTCCATGTGGAGGAGCTCCGTAACTCAGGGCATTTATCATTCCACTAAATTTTTCGTCTACAAGTTTTTTATCATATCCTGCAATTGAAAATAGTTTGTACATTAATTCAGGAATATGATTTCTGATAGCCCCTGAAGATAATTCAATTCCATTACAAACTATATCGTACTGATAAGCTTTAATTTCTAATGGTTTTGATAAATCCAATTTTTTTATATCTCCTTGGGGCATTGAAAATGGATTATGGCTGAAGATAATTTTTTTATTTTTTTCATCTTCTTCAAACATTGGATAGTCTACAATCCAACAAAAGGCGAATGTATTGTGATCAATTAAATTCAATTCATTTGCAATTTTTTCTCTTGCTAAGGAAAGTATATTTTCTACTTCATTTTTTTTACCGCATGCCAAAAAAACACTGTCACCCACTTCTGCATTTGATATTTTCATAATTTCTTCAATTGAATCAGAACTAAAAAATTTACCCACCGGTCCTCTTCCTTTTATTTTGTCTTCTTTTTCAATAGTAAAGTATGCCAATCCTGAAGCTCCTTGATTTTTTGCCCATTTATCAACACCATCAAAAAAACTTCTTGGTTTATCTTTGGTGTTTTTAGTAATTATTCCTCTTACAATAGATCCTTTGCTTACTAATTTTTTAAAAATTTCAAAGGTTACATCGTCTCTTTTAAAAATATCTGTAAATTCATTTATAAGTATAGGATTTCTTAAATCAGGCTTATCTGTACCATATTTAATCATAGCATCTGAATATGATATTTTTGGAAATTTATTATAGAGCATTTTATTATTTGAAAATTTTTTGAAAACATTCGTCATTAATTTCTCTACAACTTCAAAAATATCTTCTTGTTCTACAAAAGACATTTCTAGATCAAGCTGATAGAATTCTCCTGGACTTCTATCTGATCTCGCATCTTCATCTCTAAAACATGGCGCTATTTGAAAGTATTTGTCAAAACCAGAAACCATTATTAACTGCTTAAATTGTTGTGGTGCTTGGGGTAATGCATAAAATTTTCCTGGATTCAATCTACTTGGAACCAAAAAATCTCTAGCACCTTCTGGACTAGATGATGTTAAAATTGGTGTTTGAAATTCTAAAAAGCCAAGTTTTTCCATCTCTGATCTAATAAAAGAAATAACTTTAGATCTTAAAATTATATTTTGATGTATTTTTTTTCTTCTTAAATCCAAAAATCTATATTTTAATCTAATTTCTTCGGCATATTCCTGATCTGAAAAAACTGGCATTGGTAGTTCTTTTGTTGTTCCTAAAATCTCATAAGAAATTATTGATATTTCTATTTCCCCAGTATTTAATTCCTTGTTTAGGGTATCTTTTGTTCTTTCTAAAACTTTACCATCTAATTTTATAACTGTCTCGAGTGGTAATCTTTCTATCTCTTTAAAATTTTTATGAGTATTTTCAATTACGCATTGGGTTATTCCATAATTATCCCTTAAATCTAAAAATAATAAATTTCCATGATCTCTTTTTTTATTAATCCATCCACTTAAAGATATTTTTTTATTTTTATCCTTAATTTTTAATTCACTACAATTATGAGTTCTGTATTTATTCACAATTTTTCCTATAAAATTTGTTTAATTATTTTTAAATCTATTGCTTTCTTTTTTTTTAAACTCAACTCATCAACTTTATATATAAAATCAGCTATTTTACCATATGATCTGTCTATCCTTTTAATTATGAAATCAATAAGTTTTTTATCAATTAAAATTTGTCTATCAGAAAAACTTTTTAATATGATTGCAAACATCAGTTCATCATCTGGGTTGTCGATTTTTGCAAAAAGACAGTTTTTTGATCTTGATTTTAAGTCTTTTAAAGTAAAATTAATTTCATTTATTGGATGTGTTGAATTAATTATTAGATATTTATTACTCTGATCAACTAAATTAAATATTGAATACATAAGTTTTTCATCACATATATTGTAAAAATCATCAATTATAATATTTTCATAAAGCTTAAATTTTTTGTAAGTTTCTTGATTAATCTCTTTTTCATTTATTTTAAATCCTTTATTTTTGTTTAAAAAAATGTTTGATAAATGAGTTTTGCCGCTAAATTTTTCTCCATGTATATTAAGAATATTTTTTTCCCATTTTGGCCATTTTTCAATTAATTGAAAAGCATAATAATTACTTTTGCTTACATAAAAATCATTATAATTAAAATTTTGATTGTTTTTAAAGTTAAGCAGCAACTGATTTAAATTTTTCACTCAATTCTCCAAATTGATTCATTGGTATTTAATTTAATATTTCCATTTGAAAATTCATTTATAAATTTATCTGGAGTGCTATTGTATACAATCTTGTAAATTAATTTATTACTATTAATGGTGTCAATATAAAAACTAGATACTAAATCAAGTTTATAAAGTTTTGTTTCTAATTTTTTTATTAATTTATAATTTTTTGCATTTACAGAAAGAGTTATTGGTAATTTAATTGAAACATTAATTATGTTTATTTTTTTCCATTGATTTTCAAATTCTAATTTTAAATTATTTATTATATTTTCTACTGATTGATTTTCGTTCCATTCAAATTTTTTATTAGAAATAATTATTTCATTACTCAAATTAGATTTCATTAAAGCATTAAAACTATTATTTTTCTGAAATAAAATTAGTATTATATAATTATTAATTTCATATTTAGATACAATTTCATTAAAATTATATTCTTCAATATTGTTAATATTTTTTTTAATAAGATTAATATCTTCTATGTCTTCATTTGGTAAAATGTAATTTAATAGATAATGTTTTTTTTTAGATTTATTCCAATTAGAATAAAATGGATTTTCTGAAAATAATAAAATTTGCTTACTTTCATTATTAATTAGTATTGGTATCAATAGTAAAGTTTTTTCTTTAGGAATTGATGGGTAAATATTTTTTTTTTCTAAGTATTTAAATAATTCTTTTTTACTAAATTCTACTTCAAATTTTGAAACATATTTATTATCAATAAATTTTTCGTCTACAATTGAAAAAGATTCAACTAAGTTGTAAATAGTTTTTAAACTTGTTAATTTATTTACTTCTTCTCCATTTATAGTTGTGATTCTTAAAATTAATTCTTCAAAGGCTTTTTTAAAAGCTATATCAATAACTTTTTCCTTGTTAAAATCATTGTCATAAATTTTTGATATTTCTAAATCTAACACCTTATAGGTATTTGCATTTACACTTGCTGTGGAAAACTTGATAAAAAATATTATGAAAAATAAAAACAATATATAAAACGAAATATTGAAATTGTATTTTTTTTTAAAACTGTAGAACATAGATGAAAAATAACAATCTAACATATGAAAAGAGTGGAGTTAATATTAAAGCTGCAGATAATTTCGTAAAATTCATATCTTCATTATCAAAAAAAACAGCAAAAAGTAAGAATTTTAAAAATATAGGTGGATTTGGCTCAATTACCAGTATTCATAAAAATTTAAAAAATCCCCAGCTCGTTGCAAGCACAGATGGTGTTGGAACAAAAATTGAAATTGCAAATGAATTGAACAAATTTAATACAATAGGAATTGACCTTGTGGCTATGTGTGTAAATGATTTAATAGTACAAGGAGCTAAGCCTCTTATTTTTTTAGACTACATATCAATTAATAAAATTAATTTAAAAAAATTAAAACAAATTATCAAAGGAATTGTTAAAGGATGTAAAATTTCAGACTGTGAACTGGTTGGAGGTGAAACAGCTGAAATGCCAGGGACTTATTCAAAAGGAAAATTTGATATAGCAGGCTTTGCAGTTGGAGTGGTAGATAAAAATAAAATTTTAGATAAATCAAAAATTAAAGTTAATGACTTAATCATGGCTATTCCTTCTAGCGGAATACATTCAAATGGATACTCGCTAGTAAGACATCTTTTAAAAAAAAAAAAAATTAAATTAAAAAAAAATAAATTTTTAAAAAAAAAATTAATTAAACCTACAAAAATTTACGTTAGAGAAGTTTTGAATTTAATAAATAAAAAATTAATTAATGGATGTGCTAATATTACAGGTGGTGGAATTAAAGACAATATCAAAAGAATTTTACCATCTCATTTGTCAGCAAATATAGATTTAAATAAAATAAGGCCTAATTCTATTTTTAAATGGATTCATAACCAAGGTGTAATTGAAAAAGAAATGATAAAAACATTTAATTGTGGAGTTGGCTTCTGTATTATTGTTAATCCTAAAAATTTAATAAAAGTTAAAAAATATTTCACAAAAAATTTTCAACCTTATTTAATAGGTAAAATTACAAAAGGAAAAATAAATGTTAATTTAAATGGAAAAATTAAATGGTAAAAAAAAATTATTAGTTTCTGTTTTCATTTCTGGAAGAGGAACTAATTTAAAGTCACTGATAAATTTTTCCAAAAGGAAAAATTCTCCTATTAAAATTGTTTTAATTATTACTAACAATAAAAATGCAAAAGGATTATATTTCGCAAAAAAAAATAAAATAAAATTTTTAATTATTAATTACAAAAACAAAATTAAAGCAGAAAATAAAATTTTACTAAATTTAAAAAATTACAAAGTTAGCTTAATTTGTTTGGCGGGGTTTATGAAAATCTTATCAAAAAAAATAATAAATAATTATAAAGATAGAATTTTAAATATTCATCCATCTCTACTTCCAAAATACAAAGGTTTAAACACACATAAAAGAGTAATAAAAAATAATGAAAAATTTTCAGGTTGCACTGTTCATGTGGTTAACTCAAAATTGGATTCTGGTAAAATAATTTTACAAAAAAAAATTAGGATATTAAAAAAAGATGATGAAAATTCTTTATCTAAGAGGGTTTTAAAAATTGAAAATTTAATTTATCCAAAAGCTATTAAAAAATTTATTTTCTCTAATCTTTAAAAAAGAAATCAATTTCAACTTTTGCATTTTCCGGACTATCTGAGCCATGGACTGAGTTTTTATCTATAGATATTCCATATTTTTTTCTAATAGTGCCTTCTTCTGCTTTAGTTGGATCAGTTGCTCCCATTAGCTTTCTATTCTCTAATATTGCATTTTCTCTCTCCAGTACCATTACAACAATTGGACCTGATGACAAGTATGAGCATAAATCATTGTAAAAAGGTTTAGATTGATGAACTTGATAAAATTTTTCTGCTTCACTTTTTTCAATTTTTATTTTCTTTTCTTTAAAAATTATAAATCCATTTTTTTTAAATTCTTGCTTAATATCTTCACTCAAATTTCTTTCAACAGCATCAGGTTTAATTATTGATAGTGTTTTTTCATTATTACTCATAATTTTCCTCCACAAATTTATTTAACAATCTAACCCCATAACCTGTTGCTCCTCCTGAGTTCAAAGCTCCAGCATATTTTGAAAAAGCCATTCCAGCTATATCAAGATGTGCCCACGGTGTTTTGTTAATAATAAACCTTTGTAAGAATTGTGCTGCTGTTGTTGATCCTGCGCCACCAACATAATTAATATTTTGCATATCTGCATTTTTTGAGTTTATTAATTTATCAAAATTTTTATGAAGAGGCATTCTCCATAATTTTTCATCTACTCTTTCACCAGCTTCAAGTAATTGTTTTGAGAGTTTATCATCATTAGAAAAAAGTCCTGCATACTCTGAACCCAAAGAAACAATGATAGCACCAGTTAAGGTTGCTAAGTCAACCATGAATTTAGGTTTAAACTTTTTTTCAGTGAAAGTTAAAGCGTCTGCTAAAACTAGTCTACCTTCTGCGTCAGTATTTAATACTTCTATAGTTTTTCCGCTATAAGACTTTACAATATCACCAGGTCTTTGAGCATTTCCACTTACCATATTCTCAACAATACCTACTACACCAACTGCATTAATTTTTGCTTTTCTAAGCGCAAAATTTTTCATTAATCCAACAACAACTGCCGAGCCTGCCATATCATAAGTCATATCTTCCATAAATCTTGCTGGTTTTAGAGAATAACCACCGGTATCAAAACAAACTCCTTTTCCAACAAATGCTAAAGGTTTTGATTTTGATTTATTTCCTTTCCATTCAATGGTTACAAGATAAGAACCTCTAATACTTCCCTGTCCTACTCCAAGTAAAGCATTACATCCTAATTTTTTTAATTTTTTTTCATCATAAACTGTTACTTTTAATCCAAATTTTTTTAATTTGATTAATCTTTTGGCGTATTCATCTGGATGCAGAACATTACCTGGCTCAGAAACTAGATCCTTGGTGAAATTAACTCCACGTAGAACAGCATCTAATTTATATTTAACTTTTGGATTTATCTGATTTTTTCTTTTTAAAATATTTAAAACTATTTCTTTTTTTTGTTTCTTGGTTTTATATAAATTAAATTCGTAAGATTTCAATTCTGCACCATGTACAAATTGGTTTAAAAAAATTTTATTTTTTGTAGATGAATAATTAGAACCAGCTAATGCGATATTTTGAATATCGTTTTTTTTGATATAGTCATAAAATTTAGCCCCTAACTCTTCAGAGGATTGAGCATTGTTTTTACTCGATAGCAATACAAGTATTACTTTTTGATCAAAATCTATATTTATCGAGTCAATTTTATTTTTTTTGTTATTTTTGCTTTTCTTTAAATAATTAACTATTTTTTGATTTATTTTATCATCAAAAATCCCTTTAAATTCTGAAATTTTAGTATCATTGCTTAGAAATAGAGCTGTATTTTTGGATAAGTCTTTTTGAGTATCTAAATAATTTATTTTTAAAGCCATTTATATTAAATATACTATAGGTTGAAAATGTATATATGTATCAAAATAATAAATTTCAATGAAAAAATTAATATTTAGAAATATTTTTAAAGATATCACTGCTTTTTTTATAATTACTTCATTGTCATTAACTTTAATAGTTTGGGTAATACAGGCTGTAAACTACTTGGATTTTGTATCCGAAGATGGACATAGCTTTAAAGTATATTTTATGTATTCCTTATTATCATTGCCCAAAATATTTAGTAAATTAATTTTATTCGTTTTTTTTATATCAGTATTTTTTACAATATCTAAATATGAAGAAAATAATGAAATTTTAATATTTTGGAATTATGGAATAAAAAAATCAGAATTTATAAATAAAATAATAAAGTTTTCTTTTATATATTTTTTAATTAGTATTATTTTTAGTTTTTTAATAGTTCCAAAAACTCAAGATTTGGCAAGATCTTATATTAGGGACTCTAAAATAGATTATTTTCCTTCTTTAATAAAGACTCAACATTTTAATGATACAGTCGAAAACTTAACAATTTTTGTTGAAGAAAAAACTGGTAATGGGCTTATAAAAAATATTTTTATTAAAGAAAATTATGATGGTAATAGATCTAAGATAATCAATGCAAGAGAAGGAGTTTTAACAAAAAAAAATAATTTTTTTTACTTAGTCTTGCTTGATGGAAAAATTATAAATATAGATTCTAGAAATACAAATATAATTAATTTTGAAAAAACAGAATTAAATCTATCTAAGTTTAGTACTAAAACTACAGTTTATCCAAAAATTCAAGAAACTAATTCATTAAAATTACTCAACTGTCTAAATTCATTTATAAGTAAACCAAAAAATCAATTTGAAAAAGAAGGTTTTTTTGAAAGACTTTTTGTATGTGATAAAAGCTCAGTCAATCCAGTCTTCCAAGAAATGTATAAGAGATTGATACTGCCCTTGTATATTATCGTTGCAGGTTTTATCGCAGGTTGTTTAGTTATAAAATCTAGAAATCAATATAATTCTATAAAATTTAAAAGTTTTATTTTTATTGTAGGATTTGTTTTTATAATATTTTCGGAAGGGTCTACTAATGTTGTATCATTTAATAATATTAACAAAACTATAATTGTATTATTACCATTTATTTTAAGTATTATTGGGTATTTGGCTTTTGTCAGCTCTAAAAAATTAAAATTTTTATGAAATTAAAAATATACAAAACTTATATTTTGAAATCTTATTTATATTATTTTTTTATTGTAAGTTTAATTTTCTGTTTATTAAGTTTTTTTTTAAATATTTTAGAAGAAATTGTTTTTTTTGAAAAATATAATGTTGGAATCTATTATCCTGTATTATTAACATTTTTAAATACTCCTTCAGTTTTATTTGAAATATTTCCATTCATTTTTTTAATTGCATCTCAATTATTTTTTATTAAATTTAAAGAAAATGAAGAGTTAAATTTACTAAAAGTCACAGGAATAGATAATTTTTCATTAATTAAATTTCTCATTTATTTATCATTAATAATGGGGATAATTATTACTCTTTTGTTTTATGCATTTTCTTCAAATCTAAAGCATAATTATTTATTAATTAAAAACAAATTTACTGATGATAATAAATATTTAGCAGCAATAAATGATAACGGTTTATGGATTAAAGATGAATATGAGGGCAACATATATGTTATTAACGCAGACGAATTTATAAAAAATAAGTTAAAAAATGTTACAATAAATCAACTAGATAAGGAATTTAATTTAAAAAGTATAATTATTTCTGAGAAAGCCGACATAGAAAACAATGAATGGCGACTAGAAAATGTTAAAATTTTTTTTGATAATGGAAAAAAAGAAGTTTTAGAAAGTATTAAAATTAATACAAATTTTAATAGAAAAAAATTAAATAGTATTTTTTCAAATTTAACATCTTTAAATTTAATACAATTAATAAATTTATCTGAGGATTACAAAAAACTGGGATTATCTGGTAATGAGATTAAATCACACATACTAAAATTATATTCATTTCCGATTCTTATATCAATAATGGCAACTATTGGCTCTATTTTGGTTTTGAGTTTTAGCTATCAAAGATCAAAGTTTTTTAATTTATCAATAGGGATTATATCTTCTGTAATAATCTACTATATAAATTATTTTTTTAATTTATTGGGTACAACTGAAAAAACATCTATATTACTGTCTATATGCTCTCCATTAATAATTTTAATTTTATTTTGTTTTATTTTATTAGTAAAAATCAATGAAAAATAAACTTATAATTAATTTTTTTTTAGTAATTTTTTTTTATCAGAATATATTAAGCGCTGAAATATTTAATATCGAATCATCAGAAATAAAAATATTTGATAAAGGAAATATTACTCAGGCTACTAATGGAGTAAAAATTACCTCTAATGATGGTGTTGAAATTACAGGAAGAGAATTAATTTATGATAAAAAAAAATCGATCTTAAAAATTTTTGATAATGTAGTGTTAAATGACAAAAAAAATAACATCATTACTGAAGGTGAAGAATATATTTATTTTAAAAATGAAGAAAAAATTAAAATATTTGGCAATGTAGTAATAAAAGACAAAAAAAATAACATCATTACTGAAGGTGAAGAATTTATTTATTTTAGAAATGAAAAAAAAATTTTATCAGTTGGGGAATCAAAATCGATTATAAAAAATACTTATTCTTTAGAAGGTAATGATCTAATTTATGAAATAAATTTATCTGAAATTTACTCTGATAAAAAAACAAAAATTGAAGATTCTCAAAATAATATATTTTATGCAGAAAAATTTAAATTCAATTTAATTACCAGCTTGCTTAAAGCTAAAAATTTATCACTTTTTGATAATAAAAAAAATCAATATTATTTAAATTTTGCTTTAGTAAATTTAAAACATAATAAATTTTTAGGTTCTGATATCTCAATTGATTTTGAGGATTCTTTGTTTGGTAATAATGAAAATAACCCAAGATTGAAAGGAAATAGTTTAATTTCTGAAGAAAATAACACAACAATTTACAAAGGTAGTTTTACAACCTGTGGTCAAAAAAATAATAAATGCCCTCCATGGTCAATATATGCTCATGAAGTTGTTCATAAAAAAAATGAAAAAAAAATTGAGTATAAAAATGCTTGGTTAAAAATTTATGACAAGCCAGTTCTTTATTTTCCTTATTTTTTTCATCCAGACCCAACTGTAAAGCGTCAATCTGGTTTTTTAATGCCAAGTTTTCAAGCTTCAAATAATTCTGGGACCTCATTGCAAATACCTTATTACAAAGTGATATCAGAAAGAAAAGATTTGACACTATTTCCAAGAATATTTTTCGACAATGAAATATTGTTACAAACTGAATACAGGCAAGCCAACAAAAACTCTGATTTCTTTTTAGATTTTAGCGTAAACAAAGATAACGAAAATACAAAAAATCATTTTTTTGCAGATCTTGCCTCAAATAAGCAAAATCAAACATTAAATTTACACTTAGAAACTGTTTCAAATGACACTTATCTAAAAAAAAACAATATAACTTCACCTATAATTAATGATAATTCTTCGCTTCATTCTTACATAGATTATTATTCTTTTAGTGAAGATAGTACATTTGATATAAGTTTTGAAGTTTTCGAAAACTTGGATAAACAAAAAACTGATAGATATGAATACCTTTTTCCAAATTTTAGTTATGAAAAATATTTATATACCGATAGCAACGTAAGTGGAGATTTAACTTTTAATGCTAGAGGTTTTCAAAAAAATTACAATACAAGCTCTGATGAATCTGTTTTAATTAATGATCTAAAATATTCATCTTTTTCAAAAAATAACTCCACTGTAGATGGATTAATGACAAATTATAAACTACTGTTAAGAAATTTAAATTCAACTACAGAAAATTCTGATTCATTTAAAGATGGTGATGATCAACAATTGCTTTCTTTAGTTGAGCTGAAAAGTGAACTCCCCTTAAAAAAAGAGGATCAAAATTCTATCAGTTTGTTATCACCAAAATTTTCAGCTAGATACAGTCCTAATTCGACAAAAAATAATTCAAATTTGAATAAAAATATAACCTATGACAGTATTTTTTCACTAGATAGAATTGACGATACTGCTGTAGAAGGAGGAGGATCATTAACTCTAGGCGCAGAATATTCATTAACAAATAAAGAAGATCAGGGGCTTATAAGTTTATCATTTGCAAATGTATTAAGAACAAATAAAAACTCTGATTTACCAAAACTTTATGGTTTTTCAGAAAAAAGATCTGATTTTATAGGTGAATTTAATTTTATTCCTTCTAAATTTTTTGATTTAAACTATCAATTTTCATTGGACAAAGATTTAGATGATTCAAATTATAATTTAATTAAAACAAATATAACTATAAATAATTTTATTACTTCTTTTGAATTTCTCGAAGAAGATAACTATTTAAATCAAGATAGCTATTTAACAAATAATACAAAATTTAAATTTGATAATAATAATTCAATTGGATTTGAAACTTCAAAAAATTTAGATCAAAATATAACAAATTATTATAATTTGATTTATGAATATGAAAATGATTGTTTAACTGCAGCTATAGAATATAACAAAAGCTATTATACAGATGGAGATTTAAAACCTGAAGAAAATATATTTTTCTCAATAAAAATTATTCCATTTGGTAAAATTTCCTCACCGGCTTTAACTAATGATTAAAAATATAGTATTTAAAATTATATATATATTTTCTTTAGTATTTTTCTTTATAAGTCCAACAAGTTCAGAAAATAAAATTAAAATTGAATTACAAATAGGAGATGAAATATTAACTAATATAGATTTTTTAAATGAAAAAAATTACCTTATTTCATTGAATAATAGTTTAAAAACTTTACCAAAAAATCAACTTAAAAAAATTTCAAAAGATTCTCTAATAAGAGAAAAAATAAAAAAAATTGAGTTATTAAAGATTTTTGATTTAAAAAAAGCAGATAAATATTCAGATCAAATATTGGTTGATTTTTATAAAAGATTAAATTTTAAAAATGAAGAGGAGTTTAATGCTTATTTGATCAGCTATAATTTAAATATTTCTGACATAAGAGAAAAATTAAAAATCGAAACTTTATGGAATGAAATGATATTTAAAAAATATAATAGCCAAATTAAAATTGACAAAGAAAAAATAAAAGCAAAAATAAAAAATCAAAAAAAAATATTGAAAGAATACAACTTAAGTGAAATATTATTTCAACTCAATTCAGGAGAAAAGCTTTTAGATAAATACAATTTAATATTAAAAAATATTGAAAATTCAGGTTTTAAAAATAGTGCAAATATATTTAGTATAAGTGATAGTTCAAAATTTGGTGGAGAAATAGGATGGGTTAATCAAAATCAATTGAATGATAATCTGTTAAAAGAAATTGAAAATTTAAATATTGATCAAATAACCAAACCCATCCAAACTGGTAGTGGTTATTTAATAATCAAATTGAACAACAATAGAGAAAAAGAAAAAGAATTAGATTTTGAAAGAACTTTTAAACAAATGGTAACACAAGAAAAAAATAGACAGCTAAACCAATTTTCATTAATTTATTTTAATAAAATTAAACAAAATATATTTATTAGTGAAAAATAATCCTTTATTAATAGTACTTGGAGAGCCAAATAGTATTTTTTCTGAAATATTATTTAAAGCTTATAAAAAAAAAATCATAGAAAAATTTAATAGACCTATTGTTTTAATTGGATCTGAACATTTATTAAAATTACAAATGAAATTTCTTAAATACTCAATAAAAATTAGAAAAATTAGTGCAATTGAATTAAAAAAAACAAATTTAAATAAAAAATACATAAATATAGTTAATGTTGAGCACAAATTTAAAAAGGTCTTTGGCAAGATTTCCAATAACTCAAATAAATATATTAATAATTGTTTTAAAATTGCTTTAAAATTATTAAATGAAAAAACTGCTTTTGCTTTAATTAACGGGCCAATATCAAAAAAACATTTTTTAGAAAAAAAATATTCGGGAGTTACAGAATATTTGGCTGCTAAAACTAAAATCAAAAAAAAACCGACTATGCTAATTTATAATTCTTATTTTTCGGTATGCCCAATAACTACACATCTTCCTATTAGTCGTGTGGCCAAAAATTTATCAAAAAGTAAAATTATAAATGATGTAATGAACATCAATTTTTTTTATAAAAAAAAATTTAATAAAAAGCCAAAATTTGCTATTTTAGGACTTAATCCTCATTGTGAATCGATCGAAAAATTAAGCGAGGAAGAAAAAATTATTAAACCATCAATCAAATTTATGTTAAAAAAAAAAATAAAAATTAATGGTCCATTTTCTGCAGACACATTTTTTTCTAAAAAAAACTTATCTCATTATGATGTTGCAGTTGGTATGTATCATGATCAAGTTCTTGCACCAATGAAAACTATATTTGGTTTTGATGCTATTAATTTAACTTTGGGTTTACCATTTTTAAGAGTTTCTCCCGATCATGGAACAAATAATGAAATGGCTGGCAAGAATAAATCTAATGCTCAATCATTAATTTCTTCAATTAATTTTTTTAAAAAGTTGAATGATAATTAAATATCCTAAAAAAAGTTTAGGACAAAATTTTTTAACTGATAAAAATATTGTTGATATTATCGTAGATGCTGGGGATATAAAAAAAAATGATACTATCTTTGAAGTGGGTCCGGGAACAGGTAATCTCACAGAAAAAATTTTATTAAAAAATCCTAAAAAAATATTCGCTATTGAAAAAGATAAGTCTTTAGCAAAAAACTTACACGAAAAATTTAGAGAGCAAATTGTTTTAATTAATGATGATATATTAAAAATTGATGAAAAAAAATATTCGATCGATCCTATGATTGTTTTTGGAAATCTACCTTACAATATTTCTACTCAAATTTTAATTAAATGGATAAGATATAATAATTTAAATAAAATTTTTAAAAAATTTGTTTTAATGTTTCAAAAAGAAGTGGCTGAAAGAATAATTGCAGAAACTAATAACAAAAACTATGGAAGGCTTTCTGTTTTGTCTTCTTGGAAATTAAAAATAAAAAAAGTTATTGATGTATCTCCTAATTCTTTTTACCCTGTGCCAAAAGTTAAAAGTACAGTTTTATTAATTGAGCCTAAAAAAGAATATTTTGTTTTAAGAAATTCTAAAAGTTTAGAACACGTTACTAATATTTTTTTTAACCAGAGAAGAAAGATGATAAAAAAACCTTTAAATATAATGTTCAAAAATGTAAGTGAAATCTCGAAAAAACTTGATATCAATATCAATGATAGGCCTCAGAATTTATCATCATTAAAATATTTTGAAATATGTAGAGAGTATGAAAATCTAAATACTTAGTTTTTTCACATGATTTAAAATATTTTTTTTATCATAGCTAATTTCGAATTTCTCTATCTTGTCGTTAATAAATTTTACTATTTCGTTATAACATTTTTCTAAGTCGTCATTAATCACTACAAAATCATAGTTTTTCCAATGTTTAATATCTTCATTAAATTGCTTCATTCTTTTTTCTACAATACTTTTATCCTTCATATCTCTGTTTTTTAATCTATTAAATAGCTCTGACTTAGTGGGTGGCAAAATAAAAAATGTAATAAGTTTATAATTTAGTTTATGTTTTTTAATTTGTTCAGTTCCTTGCCAATCAATATCAAAAATTACATTTTCACCTTTATTTAAATTTTCGAAGACTTGACTTTTCGATGATCCATAATAATTTTCAAAAACTTTTGCATATTCTAAAAATTCTTTATTTTTGATTAAATTTTTAAATTCTTCTTCACTAATAAAAAAATAATCTTTACCATTCACTTCGCTAGTTCTTGGTTTTCTTGTTGTATATGAAATTGAAATTTTAAAATTATTTTCTTGAGCAATTTTTTTTACAAGTGTAGTTTTGCCCGCACCTGACGGAGATGATAATACGACAACTATCCCGTCTTTTCTTAAAGACATTTTAATTTTGATTTTTTAATTTGCTTTACTTTCTATAAATTTTACAGCATCCCCAACTGTAAGAATTTTTTCAGCTTCGCTATCAGAAATTTCTGAACCAAATTCTTCTTCGAAAGCCATTACCAATTCTACAGTATCTAAACTATCTGCTCCGAGGTCATCTATAAAACTTGACTCTTCTGTTACTTTAGACTCATCAATTCCTAAATGATCTGCTACTATTTTTTTTACTTTGCTTGAAATATCTTCTGACATAAAATCCTTTGTGTTTAAGTCGTTATTAATTTATATAAAGTTTTTGTCAAGCCATATACATACCTCCATTAACATGTATAGTTTCTCCAGTAATATAAGAAGCTTGGTCAGATGATAAAAAAGCGACTGAATTCGCCACATCTTCTCCATTTCCTAGTCTTGCCATAGGTATTCTAGAAGTCAAAACAGCTTTTACACTTTCGATAATGTTATCTGTCATCCTTGATTGTATAAATCCAGGTGAAACACAATTTAATGTAATATTTTTTTTTGCATATTCTATTGCCAAAGATTTAGTCATACCTATAATTCCTGCTTTTGTTGCGGCATAATTTGATTGTCCTAAGTTTCCAGTATGACCAACTACAGATGCAATATTTACTATTCTTCCATATTTATTTTTTAACATTTTTTTTATTGCATATTTGCTTAATAAAAAAGTTGAAGTTAAATTAATATCAATTACTCTTTTCCATTCTTCATCTTTCATTCTTAAAGATAAATTATCCATATTAGTTCCAGCATTGTTTATTAAAATATCTAATCCAGTTAATTGAGTTGTTACATTATCTATGAATTCTTCAATTTTAGAATGATCTGAAATATCAAATTTAATAGCATTAATATTTGGAAAATCTTTTTTTAGTAAATCTAATTTTTCAATATTAGTTCCGGTAGCCACAACATTTCCTTCTAGAGAAATAAATTTTTTTACAATATCTCTCCCTATCCCACCTGTGGCACCTGTAACTAATATCTTTTTATTTTTAAAATTAATCATTTAATTTTATATTTTTTAAATCTTCAATTTTATTTATGGTATTTACATTAGTTATTTTGTCTATTCTTTTTACTAAACCAGATAATACTTTTCCAGGTCCAATTTCAATAAAATTTGTAACTCCTTTTTTTATCATATAAATTACACTTTCTCTCCAAAGAACTGGGCTTTCTATTTGCTTTATAAGCAAATCTTTTATTTCTTCTATTTCTTGAGTTTCTAACCCTGTTACATTTGAAATAATAGGATTTTTTGGTTTTTCAAAATTTGTGTTATTGATTTTATCTCTCATGATATTGGTTGCCTTATCCATTAATTTGCAATGAAATGGGGCGCTTACTGGAAGTTTTATATTTTTTATTTTTATTACTTTTAAAGTCTCAATAAATTTATCTATATCTGTGTTTAGACCACTCAAAACTATTTGTCCATTTGAATTGTCATTTGCAACATAACATTTATAATTATTTTTGTTTTCTTTTAACAAATTATTTATTTCGTTTATTTCTACACCTAAAACAGCTACCATTCCACCTGCTCCTTTGGGTACAGCAGTCTGCATTGCTTTGCCTCTTTGGCTTAAAAGTTTTATTGCACTTTTAAAGTCTAAAGAACCGGTTGTAGCTAGAGCTGAATATTCTCCAAGCGAATGTCCTGCAAAATATTTTGCATTTGCTAATTTAATATTACTTTCATTTTTAATCATTTCAAATATTGAATAGCTAGCTAAAAATATTGCTGGTTGGGTATTTTCAGTTAAATCCAAATCTTCTTTTGGACCCTCTAATATTATTCTACTAATTGAGTAGCCCAGTACATCGTCTGCTTCTTTAAATAGATCTTTAACATAGGAGAAATTATCATACAGTTCTTTGGTCATTCCAACTGACTGTGAACCTTGGCCTGGAAATATTACTGAAAACATAGAAATTATTATTAAATTTTAACGTTTTTTGTGTTGTAATTAAATTTTTATAATAGTATATCCCTTTTTTTTATAACATTAAAATATGAACTTTTACGAACATACAATTATAGCAAGGCAAGATACAAGTCCTGCTCAACTAAAGCAAATACAGGATAAATATGCTAATTTAGTAACGAAACATGAAGGGAAAATAGTAAAAACTGAAAATTGGGGCCTTCTAAATTTAGCTTATCTAATAAAAAAAAATAAAAAAGGAAATTATATTCATTTCAAAATTGAAGGAAATGGAAAAACAATTAGCGAACTTGAAAAGAATGAAAAAATAGACAAAAATCTTTTAAGGTATTTAACGGTAAAAGTTAAAAAATTAGATTTAGAAATAAATTATTTTGAAAAAAAAAGTGAAGAAATAAAAGAAAAATCAAATTAGGTTATGAAAAAAATAAATAAAAATAAAAAAAGATCTAGTCAAAACAACTTTGCTAAACTAAGTATTTTTCAACCTCAAAAATACAAATTTAAAAAAAAATGTCCACTATCAGGCAAGGGAGCTCCTGTTATTGATTATAAAAACATAAAACTTTTAAGAAAATATATTACAGAAAATGGAAAAATAATGCCTTCGAGAATTACATCTGTTTGTCAAAAAAAACAAAGAGAACTGTCTCTTTCAATTAAAAGAGCAAGAAATTTAGCTTTAATTTAATGAAAGTAATATTATTAGAAAATGTTAGAAAAGTAGGATCAATTGGTGATGTAATTGATGTTAAAAGAGGATTTGCAAGAAATTATTTAATTACAAAAAAAAAAGCTCTTTTTGCATCTAAAGAAAACATAAAAGAAGTAGAGAAAATTAAAATAGAACTTTCAAAAAAAGATCAAGAAAAAAAGAAACATGCAAAATCTGTGCATGAAAAAATTCAAAACAAAGAATATCCGGTTAAAAAATTGGCAACTGAAAATAAAGAATTGTATGGTTCAGTTAAGCCAACCGAAATTGCAAAAATTTTAAACGAAATTGAAAAAATTGATATAAATCCATCTTTAATACAACCTGTTAAAGAAATAAAATCAATTGGAACATTTAAAGTTGTATTAAATCTCCATCCAGAGGTTCAGTCACAAATATCAATAAAAGTTGTTTCTGAAGACAATAAATAATTATACAACTTTTTCCCCAGCTATTTTTTGATATTGTATTGTTATATTAAATTTTATTAACTAATTGAATGGTAAAAACATTTAATTTGGTTCAACATCAAGCAAATGAACTTCCCAACAATATAGAAGCTGAACAGTCAGTTATTGGATCTATTTTGGTTTCAAATGAAATTTTTGATGAAATTAATATGATCGTAATAAGTAAAAACTTTTATGATCCAATGCATCAGAAAATTTTTAATGCCATAGAAAAATTAATTTATAGTGGAATGCTAGCTAATCCAATAACTCTTAAAAATTATTTCGAAAAAGAAAAAGATGAAATAAATATTCCAGACTATTTAATTAAAATTACTAAATTTTCAACTTCTTCCCGTCAAACAATCGAATATTCTAAATTAATTTATGACCTTTTTGTAAAAAGAGAATTAATAAAAATTTCAGAAAATATTATCGATACTGCAAAATTAAATGATTTAGACCATGATGGTCAATCAATTATAGAAAATTTTGAGAAATCTCTTTTTGACTTAGCTGAAAAAGGGTCCTTTGCTTCTTCGCTTATAAAATTTGATGAAGCAATGAAAATGACTATCGAAATGGCTTCAAATGCATACAAAAATGATGAGGGAATTGTTGGTGTACCAACAGGATTAACTGACCTTGATGATAGACTTGGAGGTATGCATAAATCTGATTTATTAATAATAGCAGGAAGACCTTCAATGGGTAAAACTGCTTTAGCTACTAATATTGCATTTAATGCTGCAAAAAAAATCCAAGAAGACGGCAGAAAATCTACTATTGCTTTTTTTTCACTAGAGATGTCTTCAGAACAACTTTCTACAAGAATTTTAGCAGAGCAATCAAGAATTAGATCCAATGACATTAGAAGAGGAAGAATTTCTGAAGAACAATTTGATAAATTTATAGAAACTTCCAAAGATATTTCTGAACTTCCTCTATACATAGATGAAACACCTGCAATAAGCATTGCAGCATTAAGCAATAGAGCGAGAAGAATAAAAAGACTTTATGGGTTAGATATGGTTGTGGTTGATTATATTCAGTTAATGAGAGCAGCAAATTTTAAAGAAGGCAGGGTTCAAGAAATTTCTGAAATCACTCAAGGTTTAAAAGCTTTAGCAAAAGAATTGTCTGTCCCAGTTTTAGCTTTATCACAACTTTCAAGAGCTGTTGAACAAAGAGATGATAAAAAGCCTCAGTTATCTGATTTAAGAGAATCTGGTTCAATCGAACAGGATGCAGATGTTGTAATGTTTGTTTTTAGAGATGCATATTATATTGGAAGGAAAGAGCCACAACCAAATACTGTTGAACATGCTGAATGGTTATCCAAGATGAATGAAGTAGCAAATCATGCTGAAATAATTATAGGTAAACAGCGTCATGGACCTACAGGTAATGTTTTTCTTGAATTTGAGCCTGAGTTTACCAGATTTAAAGATATTCAAAATAGTTAAATTTAATTATATAAGTTGGTAATAGATGTTTTCACATTTTTACCAAAAAAATATAATTGAAAAACCAAAAATAATTTTTGCAATTTTACTTGTTAGTCTTGCTAGTTTTGGATTTTTTACAAAAGATTTTAGATTAGATGCATCTTCAGAAACTTTGTTAATTGATGGGGATCCAGATTTAAAGTACCTAAAAGAAGTAACAGAAAGATATAATTCTAAAGAATTTCTTGTTTTAACCTATACACCTAATGAAGCTATGGTTTCAGAAAATTCTATTAATAATTTACTTAGTTTAAAATATAAAATTCAAAGTTTAGACTGGGTGCATAGTGTTATAACTATTCTAGATATTCCTCTTTTAAATAGTACTGACAAAACATTAAATGAACGATTACAAAATTTTAGTACACTTAAAAGTGATGGGATTAATAAAAATAGAGGATTTAACGAAATTTTAAATAGCCCAGTTTTTAGAAACTTCGTAATTAGTGAAGATGGTAAAACAAGTGGAATAATCGTAAATATAAAAAAAAACATAATTCCCAATGAAATTAAAAGCAAAAAAGAAATAAAAATTTATAAAGATAAATTAAAAAAAAAAAATCACAGGAATATTATAGAAATAAGAGAAATAATAAAATCATATAACGATGTTGGCAAAATACATTTGGGAGGAATTCCTATGATTGCTGATGATATGATGACGTTTATAAAAAATGATATTGTTATTTTTGGTATTGGAGTTTTGGTATTTATTATAGCAACTCTTTGGTTTGTTTTTAAAAAATTTGTTTGGATCATTGTCCCAATAAGTAGCTGCTTTTTGTCAGTAGTAATAATGATAGGGCTGCTTGGCTTATTAGGTTGGAAAGTTACCGTAATATCATCAAATTTTATTGCTTTGATGCTAATTTTAACTATGGCGATGAATATACATATGAGCACAAGATTTTTACAGTTAACTAAAGAAAAACCAAACTTAAGTAAAAAAGAAATAATTCTTCAAACAACAAGTAAAATGTTTTGGCCAATTCTTTATACAGTTCTTACAACAATTTGTGCTTTTCTTTCATTAATTTTTAGTGAGATTAAACCAATAATAGACTTTGGATGGATGATGACATTAGGTTTAATTGTTTCATTTATTGTTACCTTTAGTTTGTTACCGGCTTTAATTAGCTTTGTTTCAGATGTAAGTGTGAATATTAATGAAAATAGAAACTCAGTTTTTACAAATCTACTAGGAAAATTATCAATTAATAACAAAAGCTTAATCTTTATAGCTAGTATATTAATATTTTTTATAAGTGTTTTTGGAATTTCCCGACTTGAGGTTGAAAATAGTTTCATAAATTATTTTAGTAAAAATACTGAAATCTACAAAGGTATGAAGCTTATAGATGAAAAATTAGGTGGAACAACTCCACTTGAGGTTATTATAAAGTTTCCAAAAAAAGATGAAGAGGAAGATGATGATTGGGAAGAAAGTGGCTCCGAAGAAGATGATTCAAAATATTGGTTTACCAAAGATAAAATAGATAAAATTGATAAAGTTCATAAATATTTAGATGGCTTGCCTGCAGTTGGTAAAGTATTATCTTTTTCTTCTATAATTGAAGTAGCAACACAATTAAATGATAATAAGCCTCTTGGTAGTCTTGAAATGGGAGTTCTATATTCTAAAATTCCCGATTCAATTAGAAAAGAAATAGTTGATCCATATATTTCAATTAAAGACTCTGAAGCAAGAATTAATTTAAGAATCAAAGATTCAAATGAAGAACTGAGAAGAAATGAACTAATAAATCAAATTAAGTATGATTTATCAAATAAAATAGGACTTAAGGAAGATGAATATAAATTGGTAGGTGTCCTTATTTTGTTCAATAACTTGCTGCAGAGTTTGTTTAAATCTCAAATTTTAACACTTGGTTTTGTTATGATTGGTATATTTGCAATGTTTTTTATTTTATTTAAAAATATTAAATTATCTTTAATTGGTGTTGTTCCAAATTTTATTGCAGCTTTTTTTATACTAGGAATTATTGGAATAGCAAAAATTCCTTTGGATATGATGACAATAACCATTGCTGCCATAACAATAGGAATAGCTGTAGATAATAGTATCCACTATATTTATAGATTTAAGGAAGAATATAATAAAATTCATGATTACAAATTAACATTAAAAAAATGTCATTCGACAGTAGGTGTCGCAATATTAAACACATCAATTACAATTGTTTTTGGATTTTCAATTTTAATTTTGTCTAATTTTATACCTACTATATATTTTGGAATATTTACTGGTATTGCTATGTTATTAGCAATGATATCAGTATTAACTCTACTGCCGGCGTTATTGCTAGTATTTCAACCTTTTGGGGGGAAATAAATTTTCTGAATGGAAGGTTTTTTTAAGATCTTTGAAGATGTTTCTAGTTTTGATTTAATATATATTTTTTTTACAATATTATCTTTAATCAAATGCTCTAGAAAAGGTTTTGTTTTAAGCTTAATTGCAGCATCAAAATGGTTGTTAGCCTACATTATAACTTTAATAATTTTTCCTAGAGTTAAACCTTTTGTTGAAGGTGTAATCGACAGTGAATATATTTTAGACATTATTCTAGGTTTAGGAATTTTTGTTATTGTAATTTTTTTAATTTTAATGATCAACAAAGGTATTGGTAAAGCGGTATCATATTCGGGGCTTGGAACTTTGGATAAAATATTTGGATTCTTTTTTGGTTTTCTTAGATCGTATATAATTTGTGTATGTATATTTTCAACTATAAGTATAATTTATAGTTATGATAAATGGCCGATGAATTTAGAAAGTTCCTTTACCTTTCCATATGTTGAAAAAGGTAGTAATTATTTAATAAAAGAATTTCCAAATGAAAAAAAATATGATGATGCTAAAGAAAAAGTTCAAGAACTTTAATCCAAAGATAAAAGAAGAATGTGGTGTATTTGGTATAAGCAATAACAATGACGCATCTGCTCTTACAGCATTAGGATTGCACGCCCTTCAGCACAGGGGTCAGGAAGGATGTGGTATTGTAACTTTTGATGGAGATCAATACCATTCTGAAAAAAGATTTGGTTTAGTTGGAGATAATTTTAATAAAGAAAAAGTATTAAAAAATCTAACTGGAAAATATGCTGTTGGTCATAATAGATATAGTACAACTGGAGGTACAACATTAAGAAATATTCAGCCGTTTTTTGCAGACACAAACGCAGGAGGAATAAGCATATCCCACAATGGTAATTTAACAAATGCAATAACATTAAGATCAAAATTGGTTAAGGAGGGTGCGATATTTCATACTACATCAGATACTGAAACTATCGTTCAACTAATTGCTAAATCAAAAAGAAATAAAACTATAGATAAAATCATTGACGCATTATTTCAAATTCAAGGAGGCTACGCATTGGTTATGTTAACTCAAAAAAATTTAATAGGTGTTAGAGATCCTTTTGGAATAAGACCTTTAGTAATAGGAAAATTAAATAATTCATACGTATTAGCATCAGAAACTTGTGCTTTAGATATAATAGGTGCAAAATTTTTAAGAGAAGTTGAAAATGGAGAAATTGTTTTAATTCAAGATGATAAAATTGAAAGTATTAAACCGTTTCCAGAACAAAAGGTTCGACCATGTGTATTCGAATATATTTATTTCTCAAGGCCAGACAGTATTTTAAACGGCAAAACTGCTTACGAATATAGAAAAAACCTAGGCGTTGAACTAGCAAAAGAAGATAATGTTGAGGGGGATGTTATTGTACCCGTACCAGATTCGGGTAATGCAGCTGCTTTAGGGTATAGTCAAAAAAAAAATAAAAATTTTGAATTGGGTTTAATTAGAAATCATTATGTGGGAAGAACTTTTATTGAACCATCTCAAAAAATTAGAAGTCTTGGCGTCAAACTAAAATTAAATCCTAACAAAACATCAATAAAAAATAAAAAAATTATTTTAGTTGATGATTCATTGGTTAGAGGAACAACAAGTTATAAAATTGTAAAAATGTTATATGATGCAGGAGCTGAAGAGGTGCATGTAAGAATAGCGAGTCCAGAAATTAGATATCCTGATTTTTATGGAGTTGATACACCTACAAAGAAGGAACTTTTAGCAGCAAATAAAAGTAATGATGAAATTTGTAAATATATAGGAGCAAAAAGTTTAAAATATTTATCAATAGATGGACTTTATAAAGCAATGGGATTTGAAAATAGAAATAATACCTACCCCCAATTAACAGACCATTATTTTACTGGAGATTATCCTGTTAAACCGATGGATAATTTGGGTGATGATAAAATTACACAACTTTCTTTATTAAGTACTGGGTCAAATAGCTAGCTATGAGCAAAGTAAAATTTACAGAAATGAAATATGGAACTAAAGAAGATTATTTACTTTTAGATAAGTATGAAAAAAAATATGTAGAGGAAACTGCTGATAGAATTATTAAATTTATGTCAGGATTAACAGAAACATTAGAAGGCTATCAGATTTCAAGATTAGAACATTCACTTCAAAGTGCAACAAAGGCTTTAAAAGCTGGTGAAGATGAAGAAATTATAGTTGCAGCACTTTTGCATGATATCGGAGATGAATTAGCTCCTATGAACCACTCAGAATATGCTGCAGCAATTTTAAAGCCTTATGTTTCAGAAAAAACTCATTGGATAGTTGAAAAGCATGGAGAATTTCAATTATATTATTATGCACATCATTTAGGAGGGGACAGAAATAAAAGAGAGAAATACAAAGATCATAAATACTATCAAGCAACAATCGATTTTTGTGAAAAGTATGATCAAGGATCTTTTGATCCTAACTACAAGTCCTTACCATTGAAACATTTTGAACCAATGGTAAGAAGAATTTTTTCGAGAAAACCTTATTCAAATTAAGGTTTAATTTCGTAATTTCTAAAAATGATGAGAAAATTAACAAATCAGCAAAAAGGTTCACTTTTGGCATTTGTTGGTGTTTTTCTAATTACACCCGATTCATTATTAATTAGATTGTCAAATATAGAAACATGGGGAATGTTATTCTATAGAGGAGCAATACCTTTTGTAGTTGTTTTAATTGGTACGTTAATTTTTTATAATAAAAATTTTTTAAAAAAACTATTTGGAATAGGTTATCCAGGAATATTTTATATTTTTAGTTTTTCTGCATGTAATATTACCTTTATATTATCTATCCAAAACACTAATGTTGCTAACACTTTGGTAATGATTGCTTTGGCTCCAATGCTTTCAGCTATATTAGGGGCTATATTTTTAAAGGAAGTCCCAGATAAAAAAACCTGGATTGCTATACTTGTCACCTTTGCTGCTTGTGTATATATCTTTTATGATTCCCTAAATTTAGGTAATTTTTTAGGTGATTTCTTTGGTCTAGTGACGGCTTTTGGTCTTGCCTGTAATGCTACTTTAGCAAGATATGCTAAAGACCGAGACCTTGTTCCGTCAGCTGTAATTGGCAAATTATGTGTAGCTATATTTGCCTTTTTCTTTGTAGAGAGCTTCACATTGGCAGGTAATGATATCATTTTCATACCTTTAATGTGTGTAATGTGTGTGGCTATCCCTTTTGTTTTAGTAACTATAGCCCCAAGATTCATAACCGGTGCCGAAGTTAATCTTTTTTTCCTTCTTGAAACTATACTGGGTCCAGTATGGGTTTGGATGGTAATTAAAGAACAACCTAGTTTGGAGACTATTTTAGGTGGCTCAGTTATCATATTAACAATTGCAATTCACTCATTCCTAGCCTTAAAAAAAACATAAATAACAAATAATTATTTGCAAAATTTTAGCTAAGTAATAATCAGGCAAATATATATGCAAAAAGAAGTAACAAGATCGTGGGCTTTATTTATTGGAATTGGAACAATCATGATTGCTCATGGTCTCCAAATGCAGCTAATGGGTATTAGATCTGTCGTTGAAGATTTTAGTGTAATTACAACTGGTATATTTATGTCTGGTTATTTTATGGGATACTTTTTAGGATCAAACACTACTCCAAAGTTAGTACAAAAAGTCGGTCACATTAGAGTATTTGCAGCTTTTGCATCATTAGCTTCATTAAGCGCACTGTTAGCAGCTGTTTATGTTAATCCTACAATGTGGACCTTAAGTAGATTTATAACAGGAATTAGTTTAGTTAGTTGCTACATAGTTACTGAAAGCTGGTTAAATGACAGAGCTACAAATAAAAATAGAGGACAGCTACTATCAGCTTATATGATCATTCTTTATAGTGGGTTAGGAATAGGTATGCTTTTACTCAACATAAGTGATCCTACAAATTATGAACCATTTATTTTAGTTTCGGTACTATTATCTTTGGCGCTAGTTCCAATTCTTTTAACAAAAAGATCTGCTCCTAAATTTAAAAAAATAGGAACGATAAGTGTAAAAGAATTATATTCAATATCTCCATTAGGAACTGTAAGTTCTTTTTGTACAGGTTTGATACATTCTGCTTTTTTTTCTTTAATGGCTGTATATGCAACAAAAGCTAATTTTACTTTATTTGAAACTTCAATTTTACTATTTATAGCAACAATGGCTGGTGTTATATTTCAAGGCCCAATTGGTTATTTTTCAGATAAACTTGATAGAAGAAAAGTTATAGTTGCTGTTACTTTTTTAAGCGCTTTTTTTTCTTTCTTTGCAATTATTTTTGGTGGTCAAGATCTTGCAAATTTATATTTGTCGATTCAATTAACAACAAGCAAAATTTTATTTTTTATAGTAGTAGGACTCTATGCGGGTTTGTGCCTTCCATTATTTTCATTAAATCTTGCACATACTAATGATTTTGTGCCTAAAGAAAAATTTGTAGCAGCAGGTGGAGGATTGCAATTTATATTTGGGATCGGTGCAATAAGTGGCCCTATTATTTGTTCAATATTTATGAACTGGTTTGATATAAATGGTTTATTTATATTTTTAATAATTGCACATATTATAATTGGAATATTTGGTATTTATAGAATGAAAGTTAGAAATGTTGTAGAAAATCCTGATTCTACATTTACTTCTGTTCCAGCAACAATTACTCCTGCTGGATTAGAATTAGATCCTGATACTCCTGAAACATTAGATAATAATCAAACAGAACAATCAAAAGTGTGAACAAAGAAAACGCAAGTAAACTGTGGAAAATGATACAGAAAGCTGGTGATTATTTACAAGGACAATTACCCGATCATCCAAATCACCCAAAAGGAAGAAATCCTTATGCCCATATAGCTATATGCATAAAAAGTAAATTTAATGCCAGTTACAAAGATATAGAAGATGAGAAATTTGATGAAGTAATAAAATATATTGAATTTTTAAAACAAAATCCTAGCTAATTATTGTTTAGGAAAATAATCTTCTAATTTGCCTTCTCTATAAACATCTGCTGTACAACAATGAAGTCCACCCCCAAAAGCATACGCATCTCTCATATCTACAGGAATTACTTCCATACCAAGTTTATCTAGCTGCTCAGATTGATAAATTTCACTTTTTTCTACGCATACTGTTTTTGGATCTAAAACCAAAACATTCATAGAAAGCCATACTGATGAATAACATAATGGAGGTGGAGAATTATGGGCAGGTTGAGCTGAATCAACTATTTCCCAGTCATTATCTTCAAAAAGTTTTCTTTGTTCCTTTGGTAATCTTCTTTGTGGGTTATTAATTATCAATCCTGGTTTGATAGGTGTAAAGGTTGCATCGATATGGATAGGATAAGGATCACCAGGGAAATTTACTGCATGAACTCTATGATCTTTGTAATGTCTATTTAACCAATCTATCCCTTTTAAATTTGTTGTAAAACCATGTTGAACAATTAAATCTTTACCAAATCTTAATATATCAGCTGCATCGAACAAAGGTTCTTCCTCTGTTGTTACGAAAAATTTTTTTGCAGTCCATTCAAGTCTTTTTTGATCTCCTATTTTATCTGACAAATAATCCATTCTATAATCAGCATCAGTTAATCTTGGTTTTGGTGCAGATTCGTGTCTCATATTTGGATCTGAATAATAATATTTTTGAATAAGAGGTCTATAATTCAAATATTCAAACCATCTGCATCTATAGCTCATTGTTGCCTCTAACATTTCGTTACCAACTGTTAGAATAACATCTCTAGCTGGCATACAACCAAACATACTCTCAGCTTTCCAGTCTGGTGTTGATATTTTTTGATTAAAATCTATTGGTTGAGGTCTATCTACTTTAATTCCTCTTTTTATTAACATATTAGCAAAATTATCTAGAAGTTCATTTGCCTTATCTATTGTATCTTTTGTTCTAGGGCCATGTTGTCCTTTCATATCTGAATCTTCTGGCACCTTTGCATCTAATGCAGGCTCTGGAGCAGGAATGCAACAGCCATCGGCCTTTCCAACAATTACATGCTTTAAAGGATCCCATTCATTCCAGCTGTTTACAATAATTTTTTCTGAACTCATTAAATTAATTTAATGCTATAAATCTTTTATTGGTTTTAATTATGAGGCTATAATAAAAAATTGCCAAAAATATTAAAAAACCACCAATAATAGTATTTGTTGAAGGAATTTCATTAATTCCAAGCCATGGAAGCCATACCCAAAAAATTCCTGCTATTACTTCAGTTAAAGAAAGCAAAGTTAATTCCGCTGCTGGAATATTTTTTGATGCAATTGCGTATAAAATCATACCTAAACAAACTATTGCTCCATGCGCAGCAAACAAAGCTTGGTTTTTACTTGATGAAATTAAACTCAAATCTTTGTTTATAATTACAATCAAAGATACAATAAAACAAATTAAGCCAGCAATTGATACTGTGGTAAATTTTGGAGTTTCTTTTCTCCATCTTAAACTTACTGAAAAAACTGAAAATCCTACTGCAGATACTATTCCTAGTATAAATCCCATTAAGGTATTTTTTTCATGATTGCCAAACGCCATTATAATAATTCCTACAGTAGCAATTCCAATTGCTACCCAAACATTGATGGATATTGTTTCTTTTAAAAATAAAAAACCTAATAAAGCTGTAATAAATGGCATTGAAGCAAGACAAAGAAGAGTTATTGCTGCAGATGTGTTTGTTATAGACCAAATAAATGTAATCATTGCGAAGGCTAAACCTATTCCTCCTACAATTCCTGAAATTCCTATTTTTTTATAATTATTAATAAAACTTAAACCTTCTTCTAAATAAAGATAAAGGTTAAGCAAAATAAAAATCACCAAACCTCTTGTAAACAAATATTGCCAAGGAACTGTATGTGCTTGATCTATATTGCGAACCACATATGGACCGAATGACCAAAAAATACCTGCCATTAAAACAACCGGTATAGCTAATTTAGGATTTTTTAATTCGCCCATTTTGGATTATTAATACCAATTAATAAAATCCACAACAAAATTTGATTAAGTAATATAAATTTAATTAATACCTGTGAGTGTATAACATTCAATAAGATCACCTTTTTTAAAATTTTCTTTTCCACTAGGGAAAAAACCCCATGCATTAGATTTGGTAAAAGGCTTTATTCTAAAGGACTCCTGACCTTTGTGAATTTCAAATTCAGCAATACCCTTCTTAGAAAATATTAATTTACCTTTAATAAATCTAGTAAAATTTTTTTTCTTTTTAAACTGTGTTTTAAGCTTTGCATTTATAGGTTTATTTTCATTTACCTCTGTAGAAAAATACAAATATGGTAATACAAAAAACCTAAAGCATGCTGCAGAAGAAATTGGATTTCCAGGTAATCCAAAAAAAGCTTTATTCTTTATAAATTTTGCAAACATTAAAGGCTTCCCAGGACGTATATAAGCACCTTTAAAAGAATACTTTAATTTAAATTTTTTAATAATCATAGGGACAAAATCAAATTTACCTGCAGAAACTGCTCCCGACGTTAAGATTAAATCATTTCTTGATTTTAAGTTTTTTTTAATTTCATTTTGAAATTTATTTAGATCCTTATCTCTTAAAATTTTCTTTTCTACAAAATCGAAAGGTAAATTTTTTAAAAGAGATTTTAAATAGTAACTATTTGAATTTCTAACTTTCCAATTGGGTAATTTGCTACTATTAGATATTTCATTTCCAGTTGTGTAAAAAACTATTTTCGGTTTTTTTTTCACCATAATTTTTTTTATTCCCAAAGTTTTAAATGCTAAAATATGTTGAGAGTTTATAATTTCTCCTCTTTTAATTAAAATTTCGCTCTTTTTAAAATCTGATCCTGAAAATCTTATAAAATTATTTTTTTTTATTTTTTTATTTATAATTAAATACTTAGGTTTTATTAGGGTTGGAAAAAATTTTGCCTGTTCTATAGGAATTATGGTATCAAATGGTTTTTTGATTATAGCTCCTGTCATCACTTCAATTGCTGAAAATTTTGGAACCTTTTTAATATTTGGATTATCTCCTGCAGCTAAAGTTTTTATAATTTTAAATTTTAAAGATTTTTTTTTACCAAGATTCTTGGTTTCTTTTGAATTAATCGCAAATCCGTCAAATGCTGTATTGTTTGCTGCAGGATAATTGTTAGGTGAATTTAAATTAACTGCTGAAATTCTATTAATTGACTCTTCAGCTGAAACTTTTTCTGAATATATTTTTATTTTATTTTTTTTTAATTCTAAAAGTGCTTTTTTATAATGTATCATTTTAAATCTTGTCCAAATTTTCTTTTGCTTTTTCTAAATCTTTTTTAGTATTTATATTTAAAAATCTATCAAATTTTTCTTCATTTATATTAATATTTTCATAACCAATCTTATCTGCCCATAATTCTACTTTTCTTAAACCATTTTTAATATCTTCTTCTAATGTTTCGATTAAATCAACAGACCATAAACCAAAGATATTATGTCTCTTTTTATTGCTATTTAAAAAAATAAGTTTTTTTGATGTTTCTTTAACTTTAATTTTTAATTCACTTATTAATTTAATATCAAAAAAAGGTGTGTCACAAGGAAACGATGCTATCCATTTATATTTTTTTTTATTTTTTATAACCCACTTCATTGCTGTGAGCATACCAACCAATGGTCCAAGTTGACCTTTTATACAATCTTCTACAACATAAATTTTATTATTTTTAAAATTGAATTCTTTTTTATTTGAAATCACCAATATTTCAGTAAATTCTTTTTCTATTTTATTTATAGTGTGACCTAATAAAGTTTTATCACCTAATTTTGCTATTGATTTATCTTCACCAAATCTACTTGATTTGCCCCCTGCTAGAATTATACCTAGAATGTTGTTTTCAATCATCAAAAGAAATATAAATTATTAATTGTTTATTAAAAGAATTTAAAATGGACCTAAAAATTTTACAAATTGCGTCAAATACTGAAAATAACAAAGTAATTAAAGACCACACTCATAAAGCGACACACAAAAACGCTATTTGTGGAGATCAAATGGAAATAAGCTTAAAAATTAAGGAAAATAAAATTGTAGACTTTGGATATCAGTGCAAATCTTGTGTTTATTGTCAGGCCTCAGTGAGTCTTTTGTCAAGTAATTCAATCAATAAACCAGTCGAAAGTATTAAAAGTTTATTAAATGTAATTGAAACTTTTTTTGAAGATAATCTTAAAAATATCCCAAAAGAATGGAAAGTTTTTAAAAAAATTTTTGATAAAAAAAATATTGCTAGAAAAGATTGTTTGTTATTACCTTTTAAAGCAGTTTCAAAAGCATTAAAATTATAAAATGAAAAATTCACTCATTATAAAAGCTTTAATTGCTGGTTTGTTTTCTGCAATTACAATTGGTGCATTAACTCTTCTTACATATAAAACAGAATTCGGAATTTTTTTAATTGCTTCTTTTGGCTCTACAATGGTTTTACTTTATGGATATCCTGAAAGTCCATTTGCACAACCAAAAAATATTTTTTTTGGTCATCTAGTAACATCTTTGGCTGGTCTGTTTGTTCTTTATTTTATTCCTTTGCCTTTATATATTAATTTACCTGTAGCGGTCGGAGCAGGTGTGGTTTTGATGATTATGTTAAATATAACTCATCCCCCAGCAGGCGGTAATCCCATAATTGTAATAATGGGCAGTGTATCTTTAGATTATATAATAAATCCAATTATTTCAGGTACTATTATTGTTTTAATTTTTGGAGTAGTTTTAAATCGATTGATTTTAAAAAAGAAATACCCTTTGTAAATGGATATAAAATATAGTGTTGTAAAGTTAAAAGGAAGTTCTACAGAAGAAATAAAAGATTCTATTTCGGTCGAAGAACCTCTTGAAATGAATCTTAAATATAAGGTTGATGGAAAGTGGGAAACTGATCAACTATCCATTACAATGAGAACGCCAGGAAATGATGAAGATTTAATATCTGGCTTTTTATTTAATGAGAGAATAATAGAAAATTTTTCTGATATAGAAAATATAGAAAAAATAGGGGAAAAGGTAGGAGATTTTAATATTCAAAATAAAATAGTTGCAACTATAAATAATACTAAAAACATTGATATCGCAAAAATAAAAAGAAATTTTATAACTAATTCTTCATGTGGAGTTTGTGGAAAAACCTCTCTTGAAACAGTTGAGGTAATTAAAGAAAATAAATTAGATATCTCTTATCCTAAAATTAAAAAAGAAATTATTTTAAAATCTCCAGAACTGCTAACAAGCGAACAATCTGAATTTTCTAAAACAGGTGGTATTCATGCAAGTTCTTTAATCGATGAGAATGGAAAAGTGATTGCAACAAGAGAAGATGTTGGAAGACATAATGCTTTAGATAAACTTATAGGCCATACACATAAAAAAAAACTAATTGATAATCATTCTCAATTTATTGCATGCTCAGGAAGATTAAATTTTGAATTAATCCAAAAAGGACTAATGTCCAATATTGGTCTTATGGCTGGTGTTGGTGCGCCAACGAGTCTTGCTATAGATCTAGCTAAAAGGTTTAAAATGACATTATTAGGCTTTGTAAAAAAAAATAGTTTCAATATATATACAAACAAAGAAAGAGTTTTATTTTAACTATATGTCAAAAAATATAAGCAAATTATCTGGGAGAATAGGTTTAAAAGATAATTTATTTCAAAAATTATCTGAAAGATCTTTAAATTCCAAAAACGGTGAAGGAATGAAAGAGATTGCAGATAAATACCATGTGGGAGTTTCTACTTTATACGGAGCTGAGAGCTTCTATGAATTTTTAAGACCTGCACATAGAGAGAAAAAAGCTTTTGTTTGTAATGGAAGTGCATGTATGTGTGCGGGAACACAAGAGCCATTAAAGAAAAAATTAAAAGATAAACTTGGTGATGATAAAGTTGGTGAAATGTTTTGTTTAGGATATTGCTATGAAAATAATGCCTTCCATTATAATGGACAAAACTATGCTGGAAAGGACATAAATAAAATTGATGATATAATTAAAGGCAAAGATATAGAGCAAGAAAAATTTTTTTCGAAGAGCTTTGCTTCAACAAGTTTTTTAATGGATGATGAGACTTCAGATCTTGATAAGTTTAAAAAACATTTAGTAAAATTTATAAATACTGACAAACAAGAGGTAATTAAATCTCTTTTGGATTCAAATTTAACTGGTAGAGGTGGCGCTGGTTTTCCGACTGGAATGAAATGGGATTTTTGTAGTAAAGCAAAATCAGAAAAAAAATATGTTATTTGCAATGCAGATGAGGGCGACTCTGGAGCTTATTCAGATAGATATTTACTAGAAGACCAACCTTTTAAGGTAATATTTGGTATGATTATTTGTGGCTATGTTATTGGAAGTGATGAAGGGGTTTTATATATAAGAGGTGAGTATCCAAAATCAATTGAAGCTTTAAATGCTTCAATTAATTTATTAAAAAAAGAAGCCCTATTAGGAAATAATATTCTTGGAACAAAATTTTCTTTTGATTTAAATATATGTATTGGTCAAGGGGCATATATATGTGGAGAAGAAACTGCGCTAATCGCATCTATAGAAGGTAGAAGAGCTGAGGTTGATGTCAGACCTCCCTTCCCTGTTACCGAAGGATTATATAAGAAACCTACTGTTGTTAATAATGTAGAAACGCTAGCGGCAGCAACTGGAATTCTAATAAATGGATCTAAAAAATTTTCTGCCATAGGAAATAAGAAATCAGCTGGTACAAAGTTAGTTTGTCTCGACAGTTTTTTTAATAATCCAGGTGTTTATGAAATTGAAATGGGAACACCAATGAAAAAAGTTTTATATAATATAGGTGGAGGGTTTAAAGAACCAATAAAAGCTTTACAAGTTGGAGGCCCTTTGGGAGGAGTAATACCTATAAAAGAAGTTGAAAAATTAAACCTTGATTTTCAAGAATTTACAGCAGCTGGTTTTATGTTGGGTCATGCAAGTATAGTAAGTATACCAAAAGATTTTCCTATGGTTGATTATATTCATCATTTATTTGAATTCACTGCAGAAGAATCGTGTGGAAAATGTTTTCCTGGAAGACTTGGTTCTTACAGAGGAAAAGAGATGTTTGATCAATTAAAAAATAAAACATCCAAAATCCCTTTAAAACTACTTAATGAATTGTTAGTAACGATGAAAAAAGGTTGTTTATGCGCATTATGTGGGGCAATACCTACTCCTATTATGAATATTCTAAAGTATTTTGGAGATGAAATGAAAAATGATATGATAAAAGAAAATTAATGAGTTCAGAAAAAAGAAAAATTGCATATATAGATGGTAAACCATATGAAATTGGTTCAAAACATACTTCTATTTTAAAATTTGTAAAAAGTTATCTTGGAGAAAAAAAAGTACCAACTTTATGCGACGACCCTAATCTTGCCCCTTATGGAGCTTGTCGAGTCTGTTCAGTTGAAGTTGCTTTGGAAAAAGATGGACCAACAAAAGTTGTAGCATCTTGTCATACTCCTGTCGGTGAAAACCAACATATTTTTACTAACAATAAAAACTTAACAGATCTAAGAAAAAATATTGTAGAATTAGTGTTAACAGATCATCCAATGGAATGTGGTACTTGTGAAGTAAATAATAATTGTGAACTTCAAGATGTTGCTAACGATTTAGGTATATCTGATCATAGATATAATAGTCCAAAACAACATAAAGGTATCCCTAGAGATACTTCTCATGATTATATGAGAATGAACCTAGATAATTGTATTAATTGTGGAAGATGCGTAAGAGCTTGCGATGAAATTCAAGGTTCGTTTGTTTTAACAATGAGTGGTAGGGGATTTGAATCTAGAATTACAACAGATAATGATATGTTATTTGGAGATTCATCTTGTGTATCATGTGGTGCATGTGCTCATACATGCCCAACAGACGCTATATCTGATGTGTTTCAGTCAAAATCAACTGCTGTTGATGAAAAAGTAAGAACCACATGTTCTTATTGTGGTGTCGGTTGTAATTTAGAAGCCTCTATTAAAGACAAAAAAGTTATTGCAATAGATACTCCAAAAGAAACAGAAGTAAATGCAGGACACACATGTATTAAAGGTAGATATGCATTCGGTTTTTATGATCATCCAGATAGATTGAAAACTCCATTAATTAAAAGAAATGACAAATTTGAAAAAGCATCATGGGATGAGGCATATGACTTTATTAAAAAAGAATTAAATAGAATTATAAAAGCAAATGGCCCAGACTCGGTTGCTGGTATTTCTTCAGCTAGATGTACTAATGAGGAAAATTATGTTTTTCAGAAAATGATCAGAGCAGCAGTTGGAACTAATAATATTGATTGTTGCGCAAGAATTTGTCACTCACCTACTGCTTGGGGAATGCAACAAACTTTTGGTACTGGAGCAGCAACCAATTCCACTGAAGATATTTACCATGCAGATTTATTTATGGTTATTGGTGCTAATCCAACAAATGCCCATCCTGTAACAGGTGCAAAAATCAAACAACAAGTAATGAAGGGTAAAAAATTAATAGTATTAGATCCCATTACCACTGAACTTGCTAAACTTGCTGATTATCATATTAAGTTAAGACCTGGAACGAATGTGGCTGTATTAAATATGATGTTGCATTTTATTATAAAATCAAAACTTTATGATAAAGACTTCGTTAGAGATAGAACTGAAGGATTTGATAATTTTTTAAAAGAAATTGAAAGACAGGATATTGATCAACTAGCAAAAGTTGCGGGTGTGGATAAACAAATGGTTAAGGAAGCAGCTATTGCTTATGCTACAGCTAATAATTCAATGGAGTTTCATGGTCTTGGTGTTACTGAACAAGAGCAAGGATCTAAAACTGTAATGTTAATTGCTGACCTTGCAATGATAACTGGAAATATTGGAAGAAAAGGAGTTGGAGTCAACCCTTTAAGAGGACAAAATAATGTACAGGGTGCAGCTGATATGGGGTGTCAGCCTCACCAGGGAGCAGGATATTTTGAAGTTTCAGATAAAAAAAATCAAAATTTTTATACAGAAAAATATGGAGTGGTTCATCCAACAAAAGCTGGGTTAAAAATTCCTCAGATGTTTGATGCGGCTATCAACAAAGAAGTTAAAGCGGTTTGGATAATTGGAGAAGACATTGTACAAACAGACCCAAATAGTGCTCATGTAGTCGATGCTATGAATTCTCTTGAGTTATTAGTAGTTCAAGAAATTTTTATGAGTGAAACTGCAAAACTTGCAACTGTAGTATTACCAGGAACAACTTTCTTAGAAAAAGATGGAACATTCACTAATACTGAAAGAAGAATTCAAAGAGTTAATAAAGCAGTTCCACCGTTACCAGGAACAAAGCCGGATGGTGTTATCGTAACTGATATGATGCAAAAATTAGGATTTGACCAACCAACTTACAATGCTGATCAAGTATTGGCTGAAATATCAGACGTTGTCCCATTCTTTAAAGGAGTAACAAGAGAAAGACTAGGAAAGTTTGGTTTACAATGGCCTGTACAAGAAGATGGTACTGATACTCAAATTTTACATAAAGAAACATTTAAACTTGGAAAAGGTAGGCTAAAAAGTTTTGATTTTAAAGAGTCCACTGAAATTGAAACAAATCAAAAAGATTATCCACTAATTCTAACTACAAGTAGAGTTCTTCAACATTATAATGCTGCTACAATGACGAGACGTACTAGTAATATTAATATTGTTTCGGAAGATGTATTATTAATACATCCTAAAGATGCTAAGAAAAGAGATTTAAATACTGGTGATATTGGTAGACTTTATTCTGGCCGTGGTGAAGTAGCATTAAAAGTAGAAGTGACTGATAAAGTTAAAGAAGGAATTGTTTTTACAACATTTCATTTTCCTGAACATATGGTAAATATGGTGACTGGACATGGTAAAGATGAAGAAACTATGTGTGCTGAATATAAAGTTTCATCTGTAGAAGTCCAAAAAATATCTAATCAATTTAAAACCGAAGTTAAACCAAAAGAAAACCAAGCAGAAGTAATCTAATTTAAAATGACCATTGGTTGGCGCTTTGATAATACTTATTCAAAGCTACCTGATCCTTTTATTTTTAACATATCTCCTATCCCAGTTAAATCACCAGAATTAATTATTTTAAATGATAATTTGGCAAAACAATTAGGACTAAACTTTTCTTTGATTAACAAAAAAGAATTATCAAATTTATTTTCAGGAAATTCATTGCCTGAAGGATCTAAATCTATTGCGCAAGCTTATGCTGGACATCAATTTGGCCATTTTACTATGCTAGGCGATGGTAGAGCAGTTTTGATAGGAGAACATGTATCTAAAAATAATGAAAGATTTGACATTCAATTTAAAGGATCAGGACAAACACCTTTTTCAAGAAATGGTGATGGAAGAGCTGCACTAGGGCCAATGTTAAGGGAATATTTAATTAGTGAAGCAATGCATTCACTAAATATACCAACAACAAGAAGTTTGGCAGTAGTTAAAACTGGTGAAGATGTAGTGCGAGAAAATATATTACAAGGTGCCATACTAACCAGAGTTGCTTCTAGTCATTTAAGAGTTGGAACATTTCAATACGTTGCTATGAGAAATAATGAAAGTGAACTAAGAACTTTAGTTGATTACACAATAAATCGTCATTATCCAAATATTAAAAAATCTAAAAATAAAGCACTAGATTTATTAAAAGTTTTAATTGAACTTCAAATTGACTTGGTGATTAATTGGATGCGTGTTGGTTTTATTCATGGAGTTATGAATACAGACAATATGTCTATCTCAGGTGAAACTATTGATTATGGCCCATGTGCCTTTATGGATACTTATGATCCACAAACTGTTTTTAGTTCTATAGATGAACTAGGAAGATACGCTTATTTTAACCAACCTAGTATCACCAAATGGAACTTAGCAAGATTTGCAGAATGTTTAATACCTCTTATTGATCCAAAAAAAGAAAAGGCAATTGAGATTGCTACTGAAGCAATAAATAGTTTTGACAAAAGTTATGAGAATAAATGGATTAATATGATGAGAGATAAATTAGGTTTATTTGGTCAAGATCAAAAAGATCAAGTTTTAATAATAGATTTATTAACTTGGATGCACAAAAATAAAGCTGACTATACAAATACATTTTGTTTTTTAATGGATAAAAATTTTCAACACAATAAAATCTATAATAATGAAAACTTCCTTATATGGAAAGAAAGATGGAAGGAAAGATTAAAACTGAATAATAATACTCCTGAAAAGTATTTACGTTTAATGAAGTCGGTTAATCCTTTAGTTATTCCAAGAAACCATAAGGTAGAAGAAGCATTAGAATCTGCAAATAATAATGATTTATCTCCATTAAAAAAATTAATTAATGTATTAGAAAAACCATATGAAAAAAAAAAAGAAAATATTGATTATCAATCCCCTGCTCCAGTTAGTGATAAAAAATATAAAACTTTTTGTGGTACTTAATAATACTATAAAACGTAAGGTTCGTGTCTAACCTTGTTATTTAAAACTCTTTCAACAGAAAAATCACTAATATCAATTGTTTGATATGATCCAGTAGTAATTAATTCAGTTAAAGCTCTACCTATTCCTGGAGCCTGCATTAATCCTCTGCCAGTAAAACCTGATGCTAAATAAACGTTTTCATATTTAGGGTGCTTACCAACAACGGCATTATTATCTAATTTATTACAATCGTAATATCCTGCCCATCCACCAGTTAATTTTAATTCTTCAAACGCAGGAATTCTTTTTGCAAGAGCTGGCCAAACTAACTCTTCGAAATCATTCCATGCTGGCTCCAAATCTTCTGCATCAAATACTGAATGAGGTGATCCAGCTAAATATTCCTTTCCCTCTGGTCTCCAATAAACGCCTGTTGTTAAATCTCCAGTTAAAGGCATTTCAGGAATATGTTTTGGGCACTTAACTCTAAATACAGTATGTTTTTGTGGAACTACTGGAATGTCATCTAACAATTCTTTTGTCCAACATCCAGCTGCTGAAATAATAGTTTTAGCTTTTATTTCTGAAATACTTTTTACTTCACCTTTAATAAACTCTGCCCCAAGTTCAATAGCCTTACTTTTTAAGGCACTATGAAACATAAATGGATCAATCCATCCTTCACTTTTATTATCTGTGAAAGTTGCTGTTTCAATTCCTTCATTATTAATATACGGAAATATTTTTGTTAATTCAGAACCTTTAATATTTTTGGTTCCTGCTTCACAAGCTTTATGATTTTCTAATGCCCTGTATTGTTCTTCAGCATGCTCAGGCCCAAACATTAATAAATACCCATTTGGAACCATACTTGCAGTAGGATTAGGATTTTTATCGGTTTTTAGCAATTCTGGTATTTGATAAATAAATTCTCTAGCGAATTTACCAAGCAAAATATTCTCTTTTTGAAAAAATTGTCTTCTAAAACCACCAAGTGACAAAGGGAAAGAAGCATTTTTATATGTTGGGTCTCTTTCTATAACTTTTACTTTTCTTCCTTCCTTCGATAAAAAATAAGCACTTGCTGCTCCAATTATGCCACCTCCAATAATTACAACATCATCCATATATAAATATTATAAATTTAATTTATTCATAAATATTACTATGTAAATATGTTATAATTTCAAATGACGAAAAAAGTAATATGGATAACTGGCGCAAGCAGTGGGATTGGTAAAGCTTTGGCATTAAAATTTGCGAATAAGAACTGGAGTGTTGCAATCTCTGCTAGAAGAGAAAATATTTTAAAAGAAATATCCGAATCTAATGATAATATTAAATCCTTCCCTTTGGATGTGACTGATAAAAATAAATGTAAAGAAGTATTTGAACAGATTAAAAGTCATTATGGGGATGTGGACATCTGTTTTTTTTCTACTGGAACTTGGAATCCAAAAAAAGAAAAAGATATAGATTTAGAGCAAATAGAGAATGTTTTTAAAGTTAATTTCTTTGGGACAGTTAATAGCATTAAAGCTGTTGAGGAATATTTCAAAAATAAAAATAGTGGTATAATTACTATTGTATCATCAATTGCTGGATATAGAGGTTTGCCTAATTCAACCGGATATGGTCCTTCTAAATCTGCTTTAAACAATCTGGCTGAGAGCTTGTATTTTGATTTTGGAAGACACAACGTAAGAGTTTGTTTGGTCTCTCCAGGTTTTATCAAAACACCAATGACAGATAAAAATGATTTCAAAATGCCATTTTTAAAAACATCAGAGTTTGCAGCTGATAAAATTTATGATGGTTTAATAAATAAAAATAATTTTGAAATACATTTTCCTAAAGAACTTACATTAACCCTTAAGTTGTTTGGCCTTTTACCAAGTAAAATTTACTTTTATTTAGTGAAAAAACTTACAAAATTTCAAAAAAAAAATTAATCTTTAACAAACATAACTGTAAGTTCAGCAACTTTTATACCAAACTTAGTCATTGTTGCTCTATTAATTGCAACTCTTTCATCTTGCTTAAATATCCAGTCATCAAAAGTAATTTTCATTTCTCTACCTTTAACTGGTACTAATAAAACATACTCAAATTTAAATGCTGGTCCATATGAATATCCTTTAGCAGTTCCTACAACATCTCCTGCTGTACCTTCATAATTATGCTCGTCAATTTTATCAATTTTCCACTGTCTTGTTTGAATTTCTCCATCATTCCAAATAAACTTTTCATCTAAAATTAGTTGTTTACCATTCCATGTCCCATTAAGATCAGCAGAAAATTGTCTTGTTACTTTTCCTGATCTATTTTGTAAAATTCCCCAAGCTTTTACGTTACCTGACATATATTCTTCTATGATTAACCTTGGTTTTTGATCTTTAAAATCTGTTGGTTTCATATTATTTCCTGAACAACTAGTTAATAAAATTGTTACAATTAATGCAAATATTATTTTCATCTTTTTATTTGTTGCATAGAGAGAATTGTATTAAATCTATATTTTTTGATTTAAAGCCTGCTTCACAGTAAGATAAATAAAATTCCCACATTTTTTTAAAATTTAAATCAAATCCTTGTTCTTTAATTAGGTCCCACTTTTTGATGAACTCCTTTCTCCAAATTACTAAAGTATCAGAATAGTGTTTAGAGTATGAATTATATTCATTAAATTTTAATCCATTATCGTTTGCATATTTATGCAAACTTTTTTTTGAAGGTAAAAAACCACCAGGGAAGATATATTTTTGGATAAAATCTTGTTTATTTTTATATCTATCAAACAAACTATCATCTATAGTAATTGCTTGTATTCCGGCATTGCCTTGGATAGAGAGATTTTTTTTAATTATATTAAAATAGCTTTGCAAATAATTCTGGCCTACAGCCTCAATCATTTCAATTGAAGCTATTGAGTCATATTTTCCTTTTAAATCTCTGTAATCTTTAATCTCTAAATTAATTTTTTCATTAAGACCTGCTTTATAAATTCTTTCTTTAGCAAATTCATATTGCTTTTTAGATATTGTAATACAATCTAATTTAACATTGTAATTTTTACCTAAATATTCAGCAAAACCTCCCCATCCACAACCAATCTCTAAAACTTTGCTGTTATCTCTTGGTTTTAGAAGATTAATTAATTTTTGATATTTGTTATTTTGAGCGTCAGATAAATTTTGGCTATCATTTTCAAATATTGCACCTGAATAAGTTAAAGTTTCATCAAGCCATAAAGAAAAAAAATCATTTCCAAGATCATAGTGTTTAGAAATATTTGCTTTACTTCTTTTTTTGGTATTTTTAATAATTTTATTTTTTAAAAAATTTATTGTAGAAAAATCTAAAATTCCTGAAAACTTATAAATTAATTTTATATTTTTTGCAGTAATCTCTATTAAATTTGAAAGATTATCAGTTTCAAAATAACCCTGCATATAGCTCTCAGCTAAGCCAATGCTACCATTTCTGATTAAATTATAATTTAAACTTGGATGTTTAATTACTATTTTTGCTTTAAGTTTTTCATTTATATTTCCAAATTTTAATACTTCTCCATCAAAATTTGTTATTTCTAAAAAACCATATTTTATATTTTTTAGTGTATTAAAAACTATTAAATCTGAAATTCTATCTACGATCATTAATTTTCTATACTTATATTATTTTTAATATTTAATTTTTTTTTTACAAATTTAATACCTTTAATCCATAATTTAAATGCTTCAAAATGTATTGCGGCAATAATTTTGAAGGTCATTAATGGATGACGAAAATAAGATAAAATTAGGTTTTTATTATTAAGATCAATTCTATTTCCATCTTGAGATGCATAAAGAAGCTTCCCTTCATCATCATATTGATCGATAATTAGTGAAATTTTGTTATCTGGCTTTAGAATCTTGAAAAAATAAGTACAATTCATTTCAATAAATGGAGATACGTGAAATTTTTTTTTACATGTATTTTTAATTAAATTATCATTTTCATTTATTTTAAATATATAAGTGTGCTGTTCACCAAATGTATTTTTAACTTCATATAAAATTGATATTAATTCTGATTTTTTGTTATAAATAAAAAAAACACTCAAAGGATTAAAAACATACCCAAAAATTCTAGGATAACATAAAAGTTTAATTTTAATTTCTTCTGTATTTATTTGATTTTCTATTAGATTTTTTATAACCCATTTTTTTAATGATGTTCCGTCTCTAGGGCCATGATCTACATCGTAAAAACTAATAATATTAAATTTATTATGTGAAAAAATTTTTAACGATTTATCTAATAAATTTATCTCAGATAGATCTAATAATATCGAAAAAACTTTATATTTGAAAAAATGAATTTTTGGTTTAAATCGTTTATGAATTACATTACCAATATAAATTGAAGATTCTTTAATCATTAATACTTTTCATCATTTCAATGGAAGATTTTAATCCATCTTCATGAAATCCATAACCAAAATAACTTCCACAAAACAAAATATTTTCTTTATTTTGAATTAAATTGAGTTGATTTTGATGGTTTAGCGCTTGGCTATCATAATAGGGATGTGTGAATTTAACTTTTTTAAATATTTTATTTTCTGGTATTTTTGAAAAAGGATTTATAGTTAAAAAAATATTTTTGTTAATATTTAAATTTTGTAATTGATTAAGCCAATATGTTACTGATGTTTTGTCATTATTATCTATATTCATGGAAGAATTCCATGAGCACCATACTTTTCTATTTTTTGGCATAAATGATTCATCGGTATGAATAATCGCCATATTTTGTCTATATTTAAAGTTTTTCAATATTTTAACTTCATCTAATGTAGGTTTTTCAATCAATTTTAATGCTTCATCTGCATGTGTTGCAATAACTACTTTATCATAGTTAAAAAATTCATTTTCTCTTCCATAAAATATTTTGATGCCTCGTGTATTTCTTTGAATTTTATTTATAGGGTAGTTTTTAAAATATTCTCCAGATATTTGATTAATTATTTTGTTTACATAAGTTTTGCTTCTTTTAGCAACAGTATACCATTGAGGTCTATTTTTTAATTTAAACAATCCATGGTTTTTAAAAAAATTAATAAAAAATTTTAAAGGCATTTGTGAAGCTTCATAAGGCGGCATCGACCAGATTGCGGACACCATTGGTATTATATGATAATTAATAAAATAATCTGACAGCTTTATACTTTTTAAATATTCTCCTAGAGTTTTTTCATCGTTAGTATCAATATTTAGTTTTTCACAATTCGTGTAAAAACTAATTATTTCAAAAAACATCTTAATAAATTTTGGTTTTAATAAATTTTTTCTATTTGAAAAAATACCACTTAATCCTTTTCCACAATATTCAATATCGCTATCTTTTACTGATACAGAAAATGACATATCGCTTTTTTCAATTTCAATTTTGTTTTCCAAAAAAAAATTGATTAAATTTGGATATGTTTTTTTATTAAAAACCATAAATCCTATATCAACAGCTACTTCTTTGTTATCTTCAACTGGAATTTTAATAGTATGTGCATGACCGCCAAAATGATCATTTTTTTCAAATAAATCTACGTGATGTTTCTTTGATAAATTATAAGCAGCTCCTAAACCTGATATTCCTGATCCAATAACTGCTATTTTCATCAATTTTTATGATTTTCTCCAGGTAATAATATAAACCTTAGTCCCTATCTTAAAATATTTCTAACATAGAAAATAAATCTCTTCCAACTAAATTAATAGTTTGGATTACAAATAACACCAAATTAAATAGCTAAATTAGTGAGTTTTAGCTATTGAGGCAATTTTATCTTTTAGAGCTAATTTTTTTTTCTTTAATGATCTTAAACTAGTCCAAGAACTTGATGTTCTGTCGTTCAGTCTTACCTTTGTTATTTTTCTAATTTGTACGTCTATTTGTTTTTTTTCTTTTGATAAGTCTTTTATTAAAGACATTCGAATCTTATACCATAAATGAAAAAAAATTTAATAAGATATAAAATTATTATACAATTTTACGGTTAAAGAATTGCAATACAACTGCAAATAAAACAATAGATCCTCCAGCCAAAACAACTAAAGGTGGAGTTTCATTTATAAATAACCAGGCCCAAAGCGGTCCTAGAATGGCTTCGGTCAACATAATAATTCCAACTAATGCTGAAGGAGTAGTTTTTGCACCAACTGTTATAAATATGAAACCTAATCCTACCTGAAAAAAACCTGCAATGAATCCTAAAAATATATCGTATAAAGAAACTATAATTTGTGATGAAAACAAATATCCCAGAATAATTGCACCGATACCTGCAATTAATTGTAGTGGTATCATATCTACATTTGGATATTTTCTTACAGTTAATATAAGAACAGCAAACGAAATAGGCATTATAAATGCAGCAATATTCCCAACCATTTGTCCAGAATTTAAAGAACCGCCAAGCATTAAAAATATACCGCTAAATGCAAGAACAATTGAGGTAATTGTTAAGATTGATATTTTTTCTTTGAGAAATATATAACCAAATATAGCTAGGAAAATAGTTTGAGTTTGAATAATAAAATTAGCATTTGCTACAGTTGTATTATACATGGCGAAAACATATCCTGCATACCCACAGGATAAAACTATTCCACCAAAAAAACCTGGTAAGCCTATTTTATAAATAGAATTAAAAAAATTTTTTTTATAATTTAATAATAAAAAAAACAAAACTACGATTGAAAAAAATACTGATCTCCAAAATAAAATTTGCCAAAGATTTGCTCCTTCAAATGATTTAACAATTAATCCACCAAAACTTAATGTGCATGCACCTAAAAATACTAAAAATGGACCTGGAATCTTACTTAAAAAGTTCATCTTATTTGATTTAATATATTTTTAGTTTCAATTTCATATAGTTTGTAAAGATTTTCTGCTTCGTTCAATTCAACTAACTTAAATTTGATTTTTGATCCAGGAGTTAATTGGGTTAGTCTATCATGATCCGCGGATATAACTACTGCAATCTTTGGATAGCCACCAACTGTTCCATAATCAGATAACATAATAATTGGATTCCCATCTCCAGGAACTTGAATAACTCCTTTTATTAATCCTTCTGATTTAATATTTGTTTCAACAATATTTTCAATTTTTGGACCTTCAATTCTCATACCCATTCTATCTGTAAGTTTTGACACTGTGAATTCTTTGCTAAATAAGTTATTTGTTCCTTCTTCTGAGAAGTAGTTAAAATTTGTTCCTTTTAATACTCTAATAAATTCAATTTTTGAGTTTAAATATTCAATTTTTTTTTTCTGAAATTTTATTTCTTTATTATAAATAAATAATTTTTGATTTAATCTAAATTTAGTACCATCATTTGGTCCTATCTGTGCCGTGGTATTTATCGAAAAACTTTTCCAAAATGATTCTATTTCGAAACCTCCATTTATAAAAAAATAACCATAGACTGATTTATTCGTTGATATAATATCAATCTGATCACCATCATTTAGTTCAAATGTTTCATAACATTCTCCCTCTTCTATCTTTGAATTAGCTCTTAATATTTTAAAATTTACGTTTCCTGTAACAGCAGCAATTACTTTTGTAGATTGTAGTTTTAATAATGGACCTTGATATGCAAATTCTATTGCGGAAATATTATTATTATTCCCAACTAATTTATTTCCTATCATATAATTTCTTTTATCCATCGCACCACTCATTGGTATTCCAATATGGTGTTGGTTAAATCTACCTAGGTCTTGAAATGTAGAATTAATTCCTGGTCTAAGTATTTCAAAATAATTTTTACTCATTATATTTTTGATATTCTTGTTTGCTGATCCTGTAAAATATTACTCTGTCACCAGGATTAATTAATGCTGGATTTTCTTGATTAGATTTGTCAAAAATTTTAACAGGAGTGTTGCCAATAATATTCCATCCACCCGGACTTTCGTATGTATAAATATTACAAAATTGTTCAGTTATACCAATTGACCCCTTGGGAACTTTTACTCTTGGTGTCTCCAATCTATTTAATCTTATATTTTCCCTGGTATCTCCTAAAAAAGGCATCCCAGCAATAAAGCCTGTCATATAACAAAAGTATTCTTTATTAAGAAAAGATTGAATAATATTATCTTTTTCAATTTTCAATTTTTTGGACAATCTATTTAAATCGAGTGAAAACTCCTCATCCAGGCAAATGGGTATTTTGATTATTTTTGCTTCTTTAGTTTCTTTCTCTTTTAATTTTAAATCTTTTATTTTTTTCTTTATATCCTGAAAATTTATAATTGATAAATCATAAGAGATAATTAGTTTATTATAAGATGGGGTAAGATTTGTAATACCTTTTAAATTTAATTTTTGTAAATTTTTAAAATACCTAATTACATATGAATTGGTTTCTTTGTTAATTTCATTACCAAAATCACAATATAAAGCCGAGTCGCCAAGATTTGATATATTTTTTAGCATGTCATGTTATAATTCAAAATTATTATTATGGAAATCAATATAAACTGTGATTTGGGCGAAAAATCAAAACATCATTCAAACCATAACGACCCTAAACTGTTAGATATTGTTAACTCGGCTAATGTTGCCTGTGGATATCATGCTGGTGATGATCAGTCTATGAATCAAGTAATAGAAATTTCAAAAGAAAATGGTGTTAGTATTGGTGCCCATCCTTCTTTTGATGATCCTGAAAATTTTGGAAGAAAAAGAATGAATTTACCCTCAGCAGAAATTAGAAAATTAATTATTGATCAGTATGCTATTTTACAAAATATAGCGTCTAAGTATGGGGAAAATGTTACTCATATTAAGCCCCATGGTGCTTTAAATAATATGGCATGTGAAGATATTGAGCTAGCTACTGTAATTGCAAAAGCAATATATGAAATAGATAAAAATTTGATTTATCTAGTTCCTACAGGCTCTAAGATGGAAGTGGCTGCAAAAAAATTAAATATGAATATAGCTTGTGAAATATTTGCAGATAGAAATTACGAAGATGACGGCAATTTGGTTTCAAGATCTAAGCCTCATGCATTAATTACAAATCCAGAAGAAGCAAAAAAACACGTTTTAGAAATGGTAAAAAATCAAGCCTTAAATTGTTATTCTGGAAAAAAAATAAATTGCGAAATTGACTCAGTTTGTATTCATGGAGATAACGAAAGTTCTTTGGCAACTGCAAAATCTATTAAGAATAACTTGATTGAAAATGGACTTATTTTAAAACCATTAAATAAAATGAAAAAATTTAGCTAATTTAAATTTTGAACCATTTGCTCTGGAAGCCATAAAGCAATTTCAGGAAAAATAATTATCATAATAACAGCTAAAACCATTAATAAAAATAAAGGGAAAGCGCTTCTTGCAATATATCCCATATCTTTATTTGCCATTCCTTGAAGAACAAAAAGGTTAAATCCTACTGGAGGTGTAATTTGTGCCATTTCAACTACAACAACCAAAAATATACCAAACCAAATCATATCAAATCCTGCTTGTCTAATCATTGGTTCTATTATTGCCATTGTTAAAACTACAGCAGATATTCCATCAAGAAACATTCCCAAAATAATATAAAAAATCATTAATACAAAAATTAATAAATAAGGTGAGAGCTGCATACCTTCTATCCAAATAGCTAAATTTCTTGGAAGCCCTGTAAAACCCATAGCTAGAGATAAAAAAGTTGAACCAGCTAGAATAAAAGCAATCATACAAGAAGTTTTTGTTGCGCCCAATAAGGATTCTTTAAAAGTTTTTAGACTAAGACTTTTTTGAAAGTAAGAAAGAATAAGAGCGCCAACAACACCTAAGGAAGCAGCTTCAGTAGCAGTTGCAACACCAGTATATATTGAACCAATCACACCAAGTATTAAAAGTACCACAGGAAGTAATTGCTTTGATTGTTTAATTTTATCTAAAAAAGAAGATGTTTCATAGGCTTTTGGCATAATTTTATTATTTATTAATGACCAAATAATTACATATGACATAAAAATTAATGCAATCATTATTCCAGGAATAATTCCTGCTATAAATAATTTTGCAATAGATTCTTGAACTGTCACACCATAAATAATTAAAATAATTGAAGGTGGTATCAGTAACCCTAATGTTCCTGAGCCAGCTAAACTGCCGAGTAAAATTTTCTCAGGATACTTTCTTTTTCTAAGCTCAGGAATTGACATTTTTCCAACTGTTGCAACTGTAGCAGCTGAAGATCCTGAAATTGCTGCAAAAAGTGCGCAACCTACAACATTAACATGTATCAAACCTCCGGGCAGCTTTTGCATCCATGGAGATAAACCTTTAAATAAATTTTCAGATAATTTAGTCCTAAATAGAATTTCTCCCATCCACACAAAAAGTGGCAGAGCAGTTAATGTCCATGAAGAAGAAGTCCCCCAAATTGTTGTTGCCATTGCATCTCCTACTGGCCTTGAGGTAAAAAGCATCATACCTATAGCCGAAACACCAATCATGCTTATCGCAACCCAAATACCAGTTCCTAAAAAGAATAACAAAACGGTTATAAAAAAAATTGTTAAAAAAATTTCAGTCATTGGATTTATTTAAAATTGTTAAAATAAATTTATGAAAAACACATATAAAAAAAATAGATGATCCTATTGCTACACTTGTTTGTGGTATCCAGATCAATATTTCATCTGCGCCTTCACTTCTTTCTTGAAATTTATAAGAAATAATAAGCATTTTAAAAAAATAAAATGCTAAATATCCTGAAAAAAAACTAGCAATGATCAAACACCAGGTTTCTAGATATTTCCTTTTTAAACCAGAAATTTTTTCTAAAAAAAGTGTTATTCTTATATGACCTCCTTCAGTAAATGTATAAGATAAAGCAAAAAATGAAGATGCTGCCATGCAGTATCCTGAATATTCTGCTAATCCTCTTATATAAAATCCAAATATTCTTGAGGCTATTCCAATTAAAATAAAAACCGCTACCAAAATTAAAAAAAAGGCAGCAACGTACCCAGAAAATTTATAAATACTTTTAAGATTATTATTTAGTTTAGACATATAAAAAGGCCGTTTGGTTAAACGGCCTTTTTAATTATATTAATTTTATTTGTATGCGGCAAGTACACTAGCGCCTCTTGAGCCAGCTTTTGCCTTCCACTCATCAGCCATAGTAGCTCCAACTTTTTGAAAATGTTTTTCTAAAGCTGAATTTACTTTTCCAACTTTCATACCTGCGTCTGAAAGGGCTTTTTTATCTGCTACATTACCTTTTTTAGATAATTCCCAGCCTTTTTTTTCTGCTACTGCAGCTTCAGACATAACAAGCTTTTTAGTTGCTGAATCTAACTTATTCCATGCATCTTTGTTAACAATCACCATATTTTTTGGAAACCATGCGGCAATATCATAAAAATAACCAACGCCATTTTCCCAAATTTTACTATTTTTACCTGTAGTCGGTGATGTAATCATGCTTTCTACTGCTCCAGTTGAAAAAGCCTGACTAATTTCTGCAGCTTCAATTTTTGTAGGTGCCATTCCTGTTAACTCGGCAATTCTAATTGTTGCAGAATTGTATGCTCTAAACTTAAGTCCTTTAAGATCACTAACACTGTTAATAGCTTTCTTGCTATACAAACCTTGCGCAGGCCATGGTACTGCATATAAAAATACCAAACCTTTTCCATCTAAGCCTTTTACAATTTCTGGCTTTGATGCATTGTAAAGCTTCATTGCATCATCATAAGATGTTGCTAAGAAAGGTTGTGAGTCTACTTCCAGTAATGGATCTTCTTTACCTAAAGCTGACATAAATCTTTCACCTATTTGAGCTTGTCCTGTTCTTACAGCTCTGAAAATTTCTCCACCTTTAAAAAGAGATCCTCCAGGATGAGTAACTATTGTTAGTTTTCCTCCACTTTTTTCAGTTACATTTTTTGCAAATTCAGTTGCATTAGCAGAATGAAAATTCCCAGCTCCATAAGCAAGAGCCATGTCCCATTTTTCTGCAATAGCAATGTTAATTGACAAAATTAATGAAACTAAAACACTTATTAAATATTTCATGAACTTCATTTATCCTCCATTTTTTTTTATCTTATTTCATAGTGTATTAAATAATTTATCAATAAAAAAATTATACTACTTTTAATTGAATTATTTTAAATATCGAATATTATATTTCTACTTTGTTACAAGAATTACTTATATTAGCTCAAATTATTTTTATTACGATTATCTTAACAGCAGATAATGCAATAATCATTGGTGTCATTTCAGCTAATTTTATTCCAAAAAATAGAAAAAAAATAATATATTGGGGTGTAGCTGGTGCTTTAGTATTTAAGATTATATTTGCACTTTTTGCTACTCATTTATTTAAATTTTACTTTATAAAAATACTAGGTGGTCTACTTTTAATTTGGATAGTAAATGATTTGAGAAAAGACCTCTTTGAAATTAAAAAGATAAAATCACCAACCAAAAAATCTAAAGAACCATCTTTTGTACAAAGTGTTTATAAAGTTTTGTTTGCAGACATAATGATTAGCTTTGATAATGTGATTGGGGTGGTTGGTGCAGCTAAAGGCTATTTTGGATTTATGATATTTGGTCTTGTCCTATCTGTTGTTCTTACTGGAGCTCTAGCTACTTATCTTGCCAGCTATATTCAAAAACATATTTGGATAGTTTATGTAGGTTTAATCTTTATTTTATTAGTAGCTGTTCAATTAATAATTGGTGGTCTTGCAGACTTGGAAATTTTAAAAATAAATGAAAATTTTATAAAATATTTTTAATAAGAATATTTTTTTGTGGGATACTTTTTACTTATCACTTCTTTTTTAAATTTATATACAGCTTCACTAATATTTTTTTTTATGTTGCCAAATTTTTTAACAAATTTTATTTTTGTTTCATTTAAACCAATTAAATCATCGGTAACCAAAACCTGTCCATCACAATATTGGGATGAACCAATACCAATTGTTGGAATTTTTAATGTATTAGTAATCTCTTTTGAAAGTGTTTTTTCTACACATTCTAGAACAATAGAAAATACTCCCTTTTTTTGTAGTAGCTTAGCATCATTTAAAATTTTTATTCTTTCTATCTTTTTTTTACCTTTGGCTTTAAATTTGCCTTTTACTTTTTGAGGCAAAATTCCTAAATGTCCCATAACATTAATTTTATTTTTAACTAAATGCTCTACTATTTTTGAAATTGAAGAACCACCTTCAAGTTTCACTGCATCACATTTGGTTTTTTTAATTATTTTTTTTGCATTTCTAAGAGCTTCACTTTTATTTTTGTAAGTCATATATGGCATATCTACTACCATAACACTTTTTTTAATTCCTTGGCGTACGCTTTTAGAATGTTCAATCATTGTGTGAAGTTTAACATTTCGAGTAGTATTATAATTGTAAAGAACTGATCCCAGAGAATCTCCTACTAAAATAATGTCTGTAAATGGATCAATAGCTTCAGCAATATTTTTTGAATAGGCTGTAAGACAAATAATTTTAGATTTATTTTTTTTATTAATTATTTTTTTTATTTTAATCACATCAAGATTTATTTTTTGCTTCAATGTCATTAAGTCTTTCGTCAATTGAACTAATTTTATCACATAATAATGAGCAAATTATTTTAAAATTTTTTTTTAGTTCTTTTACTTTTGAAAAATTTGATCTATTTAATTCTATATCAATTAATAAGTAAGTTGCTTCCTCGTTATCAGGCTCTAACAATAAGGTTGTATTTAAATTTTTTACTTCCTCAAATTCATTTTCTTCTATTTTGTATATTTTAGCTAAATAAAGATAGGATTCTGAATGTTTTGGATTAAAAACAATATTTCTTTGAAATAAAAATTTTGCATCATTATATTTTTCCTTTTCAAATAAAATTTTTGCATTATTAAAATAATTTTCACTAGCACTTGAAAAGGTGGTTGATATAAAAAAGAAAACAATTATCGATTTAAGTATTAATTTCATATTATTATTTCTTAACATGTTTTATCTTAAATATTTACAAATTATAAAGCTTTCTTTTGATTCTTTTCTGCTAGCTAAAGGCTTAAAAACTTTACTTTCTTTAAATATTTTTTTTGCTTCACTCATTATTTCATTAAAAGTAGATCCCATAAATATTTTAGAAATAAATTTTCCATCATTTTTTAGTGTTTTTTTTGAAAAATTCATAGCCTCCATGCACAATTCACCTGTATGAATTGAGTCTAAATTTTTATTACCTGTAGTATTTACTGCCATATCAGAAAGTACAATATCTACTTTTGTGTCAAAGTAGCCTATGATTTTTTCTTTATATCTGTCTTCAGTAAAATCACCTTTGATTTGGTAAATATTTTCGATTTTTTCAAAATCTATAAGATCTATTGAAACAATTTTTCCACTTTTGTTATTTTTTAAAGCATATTGTGACCAACTACCTGGTGCTGCACCAAGATCTACAATGGACAATCCATTCTTAAAAATATTAAACTTTTTATCAATTTCTTGAAGTTTATAAACTGCTCTAGACCTGTAACCCTCTAATTTTGAACGCCTTACATAAACATCTCTTCTTTGTTTGTTTATCCAATTTTTAGAAATTTTATTTTTTTTCAACTAATTATTGTACCTAAGACTTTTTAAGATAGCTTTATTTGTTAAAGTTTTAATTTCAATTTCAACACTTTTTTCAACTCTCATATCCTTATTATTTTTCCATAAACCTGCAGCCAAATGCATAATTCCAATTTTATAATTTGGCAGATATGGTTCAACAAATGTATTATTCTGTTCATCATATTTTGGTAATAAATTGCTTGCTATCCAATTACAATTTATAGGAAGAAATTCTGTTTGTACTTCATCAAGATAAACACTCATATTAATTGCCAATCCTTCAGAACCAAAAATTTTTCCTGAACTTAAAGTTGTTTTTAAATTTTCTTGCCAACTTTTCCAACAGGGTGAATTTTCTTCTAATGAAAAAACTCCTATATTTATATGTGGTGCAAATGCAAGTTTTCTTGCATTCTCTAGCCCAATTTTTGAGCTTAAAGCATGTTTAAAATTTTGAGATTTAATTATTGCGAATTTGCCAAACAGCCATTTCACTTTTGACATAATTTTATAACCAGGAGCCATTGTTTGAGTTATACCAAGCTTTCCATCTTCACATGCTTTAAAGTACAATTCTACTGAAGACCAATCATTTACCCACGCATCACAATCGATCCATAAATATTTATCATATCCTGGAAAATATTTTGGCAAAAAAGCCCTAGAAACTTGACTCTTTAACCATTCTTTGCCTCCTACTTTATAGCCTGGAACTTCTATGTCCCAGTCAGCTTTTTTAATTTCTTTCACTTTTGATAATAGATTTTTTTTTTGATCATCAGTTAAACCTGCATCAAGTATACAAATATCTAAATTTTTACTTTCTTCAAAACGTAAAATTGAATCTACTAGTTCATCTAATAATGGAAAATAATTTGAGTCTGCTAAAGAAATTATTGTATTTTTAGCCATCTATAAAATATCTTCGTGTTCTTCATTAACTTCCTCTTGTGATTTAAATTTTTTATTTAAATTGTTAAAATGAATTAAACTTACAGGCATCATTATAAAATATAATAATCCTGAAATAACTATTGCGTTAAAAGTATAAATTAATATTAGTCCAAAATACAATATTACTCCAAATAATAAAAAAATAGTCAAATTTCTTCGAACAGTAATTTTTTTAAGCGCATATGTTGGTATTTTGCTAATCAGCGCTATCGAAACTATTGCAAACAATAATGGTACTATAATTTCATAATTAAAGCTAAAAATTTGTATATCACTTAAACTATAAATTAAAGGCATTAAAACTAAAACTCCTCCAGCAGGCGAAGGAATTCCTTCAAAAAAATTATCTCTCCATGATGGTTCTTTTCCAGAATTAATATTAAATCTTGCCAATCTTAAAGCAACACAAACAACATAAATTAAACAAATTAACCAACCAATTCTTCCAAGCTCATTTAATTTCCAAAAATACATTATAAATGCAGGTGCAACTCCAAAGCTAATTACATCTGTTAGTGAGTCTAATTCTTTTCCAACTTTTGATGTTCCTTGTATAAGTCTCGCAATTCTACCATCCAGTCCATCTATAATTGCAGCAACTATTATTGCGATGACTGATAGAGTGAATTTTTCATCAAAAGCAAATTTAATTGAGCTTAGACCAATACACACTCCAACTAGAGTAAACATATTTGGTAAAATTACTCTTGTCTTTTTATTGCTTACTAGTTTAAAATTTTTATTTTGCTGTTCCATTTATTATTTTTTTGCTATTAAAGTTTCTCCTGCAATAGTTTTTTGATTAACTTTTGTTAGTGGTTTATAATTTTCAAAATAAACATCAACTCTACTACCAAATCTTATCATTCCAATTCTTTCTCCTTGTTTAAGCTCTTGTCCTTCGTGAGATTCGTTTACAATTCTTCTGGCAATCAACCCTGCAATTTGAACTATAATAATATCTTCACCAGAGCTATTTTGAACTTTGTAGTAATTTCTTTCATTTTCTTCGCTTGCTTTATCAAGAGAAGCATTAAAAAATTTTCCAGGTTTATAAACAATTTGTGAAATTTTTCCTGCGCATGGAGTTCTGTTTACATGGCAATCAAAAACATTCATAAAAATACTTATCTTGGTAAATTTTTTATTTTCAAGTTCAAGTTCTTTTGGTCCGTTTGTTTCTAGCACTTGTAACACCAGCCCATCTGCTGGGCTTGTTAGGTAATTGTCGTCATCAATTGAAATCCTATCGGGGTCTCTAAAAAAATAATAAACCCAAATTGACAATACAAAACCTACAAAACCTAAAAATCCGTGGATAAAATATAAGACTATAGTTGCGGCTACGAATATAACTAAAAATTTATATCCTTCTGTGTGTATTTTTGGAAAAATTTTATCTAGCATATTTATTTCTTTTGATAATTTTTAGGTTAATATGTATATAAAAACTCGAAATTCAATTACTTAGATACATCTAAATATGAGCAAAATTAAGGTAAAAAACCCAATTGTTGAACTTGATGGTGATGAAATGACTAGAGTCATATGGGAGTTCATCAAAAAAAAATTAATTCTCCAATATTTAGATTTAGGAATTGAATATTATGATTTGGGAATGAAAAGCAGAGATGCCACTAATGACCAAATTACAATAGATTGTGCAAAAGCTATTAAAAAAAATGGTGTAGGAATCAAATGTGCAACTATCACTCCTGATGAGGCAAGAGTAAAAGAATTTAATTTAAAAAAAATGTGGAGATCACCCAATGGTACAATAAGAAATATTTTAGGAGGAACAGTTTTTAGAGAACCTATAATCTGCAAAAACATTCCTAAATTAGTTCCGAGTTGGACTAATCCAATTTGTATAGGTAGGCACGCATTTGGAGATCAATATAGAGCAACAGATTTTAAAGTTCCTGGCAAAGGAAAACTAGAAATAAAGTGGACTTCAGAAGATGGAAGTGAAAAAAAAGAATTCGAAGTATTTAATTTTCCAGGTTCTGGTGTTGCACTGTCAATGTACAACCTGGATCAATCAATAAAAGATTTTGCGAGAGCATGCATGAATTATGGTCTTAATAGAAAATGGCCAGTTTATCTTTCAACAAAAAATACAATATTAAAAAATTACGATGGTAGGTTTAAAGATTTATTCCAGGAAGTTTTCGATAAAGAATTTAAAGAAAAATTTAAAGAAAGAGAAATAACTTATGAACATAGACTTATAGATGACATGGTAGCGTGTGCTATGAAATGGAATGGAAACTATATCTGGGCATGTAAAAACTATGATGGTGATGTACAATCTGATACGGTTGCTCAAGGATTTGGGTCTTTGGGTCTTATGAGCAGTGTTTTAATGACACCTGATGGAAATACTATAGAAGCTGAAGCTGCACACGGAACTGTTACTAGACATTATAGGCTACACCAGCAAGGAAAAGAAACTTCAACAAATCCAATAGCATCTATATTTGCATGGGCAAGAGGTCTTTATCACAGAGGAAAAATGGATAATAACGAAGAACTTAAAAAGTTCGTAAAAACTTTAGAAAAAGTTTGTATTGAAACAGTTGAAAGTGGCTTAATGACAAAAGATTTAGCAATTCTGGTTGGACCTTCAAGCAAATATCTTACAACAAATCAATTTCTAGACGTAATTGATGGAAATCTTAAAAATAAGCTAAATTAAAGATTTAATTTTATTGATAGCATTATCAATTTTGGAACTATCAATTCCACCTGCTTGAGCAAAATCAGACCTTCCTCCTCCACCTTTTCCCCCAATAATTTCAGATCCACTTTTGACTAATTTAACTGCATCGTATTTTTTTGTAAGATTTTCAGTAACACCAATTGCTAATCCAATTTTTTCATCTTTAATTGCAAAAATAACTATAACTCCCTCAGTTAGTTCTTTTTTTCCATTATCAACTAGTTTTCTTAAATCTTTAGTAGGTAAATCAATTACTTTTTGAAATCTAACTTTGATATTATTTATAGTTTCATCATTAATGATATTTTTTGATTTATCGCTTAAAGTTGATTTGACCAAAAGTTGCTCATAATGTCTTGTTAAGTCTTTAATTAAAGTTTGATGATTATCATCAGTAATATTGGGTTTTCCACCTAATTTAATTATTTTTTGAGATAAATCTTTAATTGTTTCTTCAATTTTCTCATTTTCAAGGTCACTAAGTTTTTCCTTTTTATTTAAATATTCTTGTAGTTGTTTATCCCTTAAAGCTTCAACCCTTCTCACTCCTGCTGCTATAGAAGACTGGCTAATAATTTTAAATTTTCCTATATCGCCCGTATTTCTTACATGAGTTCCACCGCACAATTCTGTTGAAAAATAGCGGTCTTTTTCACTGCCCATTGATAAAACTCTAACTTCATCTCCGTATTTTTCACCAAAAAGGGCTAATGCACCGTTATCAACAGCTTCTTTTGGTGTCATAATTCTTGTTTTTACCTCAGATTTTTTTTCAACCATAGAATTTACAAAATTTTCTATTTTTTTTATTTCATCGTTCGAGATAGGCTTCATATGACTAAAATCAAATCTTAATCTATCAGGTTCAACTAAGGAACCTTTTTGGGTTACATGAGTACCGAGTACTCTTCTCAATGACTCATGTAATAAGTGAGTTGCAGAATGATAAGCTCTAACATCGTTTCTTCTATTTATATCAATTTTCATTTCAACATTATCATTCACTTTAATAGAACCTTTAGTTACTTTGCCATAATGAACAAATAAATCTCCAAGCTGTTTTTGTACATCATGTACTTCAAATTTAAATTCTCCAGAGGTAATTTCTCCGGTGTCTCCAACTTGACCACCAGATTCTCCATAAAAAGGTGTTTGATTTGTAATTATCATACCTTCATCATTACTAGATAAGCTTTTTACTTCTTTGTTATCTTTTAATAATGACAAAATCTTTCCTTCAGCATGATCAGTTTCATAACCTAAAAATTCTGATGGGCCTAATCTATCTTTAATTTCAAACCATATCTTATTGACAGAACTATCACCTGATCCTTTCCAATTTTTCTTAGCAAGTTCTCTACTTTCATTCATTAAAGTTTCAAATTTTTTATTGTCTATTTTTAGTGACTGATTTTTTAAAATGTCTTCGGTTAAGTCTAGAGGAAATCCGTATGTATCATATAATTTAAAAGCTACTTCACCTGGTAAAATTTTATCAATTTTTGAAATTTCATCATTTAAAATTTTCATTCCTCTTTCCAATAAAACTAAAAATTTTTCTTCTTCTGTCTTTAAAGTTTCTTTAATTAACGACTCTGCTCTTACAAGTTCAGAATAATTTCCTGACATCTCATCCATTAAAGTTTTAAAAATGTTGTAAAAAATTGGTTGTTTCGATCCTAGTAAATGCGAATGTCTCATTCCTCTTCTCATAATTCTTCTTAATACATAACCTCTTCCTTCGTTTGATGGTAAGACACCTTCTGCAATTAAAAACGAACTTGCTCTCAAATGATCTGCAATTACTCTAAAACTAGAAACATTTTTTTCATCAGGTTTAACTTTAACTGCTTCAGAAATTGAATTTATTAATTTTTTAAAATGATCTGTTTCATAATTATCGTGTGTGCCCTGAAGCAAGGCTGCAATTCTTTCTAGTCCCATTCCTGTATCCACAGATGGTTTTGGTAAGTTTATCCTTTTGTCTTTTGAAATTTGCTCAAACTGCATAAATACCAGATTCCAAATTTCGATGTATCTATCGCCATCTTGATCTTTTGTGCCAGGCAATCCACCTTTTAGATGGTCACCATGATCATAAAATATTTCTGAACAAGGACCACAAGGTCCTGTTTCACCCATGGACCAAAAATTATCTGATGTTGCAATCTTAATAATTTTATCTTCTCCTAGTCCTGTTATTTTTTTCCAAAGATTAAGTGCCTCTTCATCTTCGTTAAAAACAGTGAAATAAAGCCTATTTTTGTCTAAACCAAAGTCTTTGGTTACTAAATTCCAAGCTAGTTCAATTGCTCTTTCTTTAAAATAATCTCCAAATGAAAAATTTCCAAGCATCTCAAAAAATGTATGGTGTCTTGGTGTATAACCAACATTTTCAAGGTCATTATGCTTTCCTCCAGCTCTTACGCACTTTTGGGATGTGGTTGCTGTTTTATAATCTCTTTTTTCTAACCCAGTAAAAACATTTTTAAATTGAACCATTCCTGAGTTTGCAAACATTAGGGTTGGATCATTGTTTGGAACTAAATTACTAGACTCCACAATTTTATGACCATTCTTCTCAAAATATTTGAGAAAAGTACTTCTTATTTCATTAAGTGTTTTGTCTGCCATATTTCTAAAATACAGCTTTTTTATATGATGTCTATATATCTATAGGGAAAAAAGGCGCCCAAAAGAGCGCCTTTTAATAACTAAAAGTTATATGCTAATTTTTTTTTGTAGGCACTTCCTCTGGAGATTCTACTTTTTCTTTCTCAATTGGATTACCTTCAATTTTTTTTGAAATAAGACCAGCTTTTTCTCTTATTGCCATTTCTATTTCTGCTGCAGCCTTAGGGTTTTGTTCAAGGAATAATTTTGCATTTTCTTTTCCTTGTCCAATTTTTTCACCCTTGTAGGCATACCAAGCGCCTGATTTTTCAACTATGTCTGCTTTTGCTCCAAGATCAATCAGTTCTCCAGTTTTGCTTATTCCTTTTCCATACATTAGGTCAAATTCAACTACCTTAAATGGTGGCGCAACTTTATTTTTAACAACTTTTACTCTAGTTGCGTTTCCAATAATTTCTTCTTTGTCTTTAATGGCACCTATTCTTCTTATATCCATTCTAACTGATGAATAAAATTTCAGTGCATTTCCTCCTGAGGTTGTTTCTGGACTTCCAAACATTACACCAATTTTCATTCTAATTTGGTTAATGAAAATAACCATTGTATTTGTTCTTGAAACTGAACCAGTTAATTTTCTTAATGCCTGACTCATTAATCTTGATTGAAGGCCTACATGATGATCTCCCATTTCCCCTTCAATTTCAGCTCTTGGTGTTAATGCTGCAACAGAATCAACTACAATAACTGACATTGACCCTGATTTAATTAAAGTATCAGTAATTTCTAAAGCCTGTTCGCCAGTATCTGGCTGAGAAATTAATAGTTCTTCAGTATCAACGCCTAATTTTTTTGCATAAACTGGATCTAATGCATGCTCTGCATCAACAAACCCACAAATACCACCTGCTTTTTGTGCTTCTGCTATAACTTGTAAAGCTAATGTAGTTTTTCCAGAAGACTCTGGTCCATAAATTTCAATAATTCTTCCCTTTGGTAATCCGCCAATACCAAGCGCAAGGTCTAAACTTAAAGATCCTGTTGAAACAGACTCAACATCCATAGCTTTTTGTTGACCTAACTTCATTACAGAGCCTTTCCCAAAATTATCTGTAATTTGGCTAATTGCTGCTTCTAGAGATTTATTTTTTTCTTTGTTTTCCAATTCTTTATTTTTAGTGGATTTGACCACTTTTAAGTTATTTTTAGTCATTTTTTGCCTTTTTTTTTAAGTTTTTTAACTGTCGAATCATCTTTTAAATGTACACATTTTGTTCTCATTGGCAATAAAAATGTTTTATCAAGTCCAAAAACGTTGATTTATTTGATTTTTAAATAGTCGCTATTAAGTAACCCAATTGATTTTAAGAGATTAAATTGAGAAAGAAGATAGTTTCTTTCTGAATTGGCTAATGAAATTTGTGCATTTAACAAAAAAGAATTTGATTGAATAACTTCAAGAGTGGTTCTTCCAACCCCACTTTCATATTCAGCTGTAATTCCTTCATTTGCAATTTCTGCGGCTCTAACTTGAAGTTCAACCGAATTTAATAAACTTTTACTAGATTGAAAATTTGACCAAGCACTTGCAACATTTGTTTCATTGGACCTAGTTGTGTTATCTAAAAGTAATCTTTTTCTAGTTTGTAAATTTCTATTTTTTTTATATTTAGCTATATTTTTTCCACCAGAGTAAAAAGGCCAGGATACTGTTGCCTTTAAAATATCTTTCTCCCTTTCATCGTATGTAGAACTTAGGTCTTCACTATAAGATCTTTCAAAAGAAAGTTTTGCAGTTGGTGATAAATCTGATTTCGCAATAATTGTATCTTTTTCAGATTGTTCATATTCTAATAGAGCGATATTTAAATCTGGATTATTTTTTTTTGATATTTCAATCGCTGAATTTAAATTTTGCGGCATAACAAAATTAATTGTAGAATTTTTTTCTAATAAATTAGAATTGGATATAGGTCCTATAATATTTTCATAATTTAATTTACTTGTTAAAACTTCATTTTGAGATTGTATAAATTTAGCCTGAGCTTCTGCTAAAGAAGATTCAGATTGTGCAACATCTGAAAGAGTAACTTGACCTCTTTCAAGTCTAATACTATCTGTTTCAACTTGTCTTTCTAGCAAGTTGACATTTGCTTTATTAATTTCAAATTTTTCGTTAGCTAAAATAAGTCCTGTGTAAGCTTCTATAGCTTTATATAAAATATCTTGTTCTTTTTTTAATAGTTTTGCTTTTGCAAGATTAATTCCAATTTTATTTTTTTCATATTCTGCACCTCTTCCAAAATCAACCAAAGTCTGTTCTATAGTTATAGAAGTAGACTGAGGGTCTACATCTGTAATGGTTGCATCTCCACCTGCTTGATTTGTTAATTTGTTAGTGTCCTCTTGGCTTTTACTTCCGCTTAAAGTTAAAGTTGGAAGGTAGTCTCCTTTTGAAATATTTAAATCTTCTTCTGAAACTTTTATGTTTTCTCTTTCAGCATTTAGTTCAGGGTTATTTTTATAGGCTTGAGTAAGAGCCTCAGAAAGAGTTACTGCAAATACTTTTGGTGTAAAAAAAACCAACGAAATTATAATTAAAATTACTTTTTTCATTTATTTAAATTTAATTGAATTAATTTGATGATTACTATTTAATTTCATTATAATCGAGGCATATTTTGGCGCATCTTTAAACATGCTTTGGGTAATTCTTTGGTATGTTTGCATAAAATTTATTATATCACCTCTATTCATAATTCTTAAACTTCTTTTATTTTTTGATTTTAACCAAAGTGTTTTTTCTTGTTTTATTCTCCATTTTTGAAGCATTTTAAAATTATTTGCTCTAAGATAAATTATTTCATTAATTTGTTTAAACAAATTTTTATAATGTGTTTTCAATTGAATATTAACATAATTTCTCCAAACTAAATCTGGATCTTCTCTTTTTTCTAATGAATTTATTGATCTAACAAGCTCTGAATTTTTTTGAGCTTTTGCACCAACACACCATCCCTCAAAAATTATTACATCTGGTCTTGAATTAATTTTATACCATAACTTTTTGTGGCATCTATCATCTTTAGATTTATCAAATTTTGGTAATCTTAATTTATCAAATTTTTTATTTTTAATTTTTTTAAAGAATTTATAAATAATTTGATAATCATGAGTTCCTGGCACTCCCCTTATAACTAACAAAGGATGTTTTGTAATTGATAATTTTTTTCTATCTTTTCTGGTTTTATAAAAATCATCAATAGAAATTTTAAAAACTTTGAGTTTAAAATATTTTCTTAGTATTAAAGATATTATGGAAGTGATTGTGGTCTTTCCTGTTCCTTGGCCTCCAGACAAACCAATAATCAATGGAGATTTTTTTTTTAATTTTTTTTTAATCCAAAAGCTTAAGGGTATTAAATAAGATTTGAGCATCTTATTTTTGTTTTTAAATTTATTTTTTTTTGTTTCTTGAAAATTTATAAATTTAAAACAATCATTTTTTACTTTATTATAACACTCATCAATTTGATGCATATGAAAATTATTTTTTTTGATCTAATGGATGGTTTTCTCCATCATTAACTGGAACATTTTCTATCTCAAATGGTTTTATACCTTCAATGCAAGCAATATTTACACCATAGATTTTTGGATTACTTCTTGGTCTGTTATGAGTATGAATGCCACAAACTTTACAAAAATAATGTTGAGCAGTTTTTGTTTTAAATTGATAAAGTGTTAAAAGATCTTCCCCATTAACTAGTTTAAAATCATCTGGCCCAATAACTCCTATAATATATCCTTTTCTTTTGCAGATAGAGCAATTGCAACGCATAATCTTTTGAAAACCTTCTTCTGGAACATTAACTTCTGCTTCTACTCCTCCACAATGGCACGTTAATTTTTTCATTTATTTTTCTCCCCTAGTTATTTATAACCCTTTTCTAAAATCCCACGGATATTTAAAAGTCATTGACCACATACCTAGTTTATTTGTTTTTGCAAAATCTTCATCTTCAACAAATTTTGTTGAATATTTTCTATAAGCAAAAGCATATCCACTTCTTACTAAAAATTTTGACAAGCTTTCGCCTTTAACAAAACATTCTGCTAAAGTTCTTTTGTAAAAATCCTTTTCTTTACCAATGCATATAGGTGTATTATTACCAATTTTTTTAACTAGCAGCATCTTTGCAAACATACCACAACCTACTTCTTCGTTGTCTTTCAAACAAGTTTGTTTTAGTTCTGGTGTATCAATTCCTGAAAAGCGTATCTTCTCACCATTTAGAATAATTGTGTCACCATCAATAACTCTGAGACTTTTTGCTGAAACAATATTGCTCCATAACAAACTCAGAACTAATATTCCTATAAGCTTTTTCATATTCAGTATGGGATTTAAACTATCCTTGGTTAAAGTTATCCACAAGGCCACAAAATGTGGTTTCAATGTTCACGTTTTGATTCACTTTTGATTCACTTCCAGACTCAAAATACAACCTCATTGACACTACTGAATAACTTATATATTAATTGGAACAAAAGAAGAACATTTATGAAGCTAACAATACCTTACTATTTACACAAAGCTGGCGCAGGTTTTCCGTCTCCTGCAACAGATTATATTGAGGAGGATATTGATCTAAATGTTCATCTAATCAAAAATGTTCCTGCAACTTTCATCATAAGAGTTCAAGGAAAATCAATGGTCGATGTTGGTATTAATAATGGAGATTTGCTACTAGTTGACAAAAGCCTAACACCAAAAAACTTTTCAACAGTTATTGCGAATGTTCACGATGAACTTGTAGTTAAAAGTTTTGTTCAAGAGAGAGATAAAAAATTTTTAACGTCTGGATCTAAAAATTTTGAGGATAGAATTTTAATTAATGAAGAAGAAGATATTTTTATTTGGGGAGTTGTAACTTATGTCATCCATTCAACATACTAAAAAAATAGCTTTAGTTGATTGTAATTCTTTCTATGTTTCATGTGAAAGATTATTTAATCCTAAAATAAGAAAAAAACCTGTTATTGTCTTATCAAATAATGATGGCTGTATTGTTTCAAGATCTAATGAAGCGAAAGCATTGGGAATAAAAATGGGAGAACCTTATTTTAAAGCAAAAGATATTATTATTAAAAATAACGTTCAAGTTTTTTCATCTGGCTATTCTTTGTATGGAGATATTTCAAGAAGAGTGATGCGAACTTTAAAACGTTTCAACTCTGATATGGAAGTTTATTCAATTGATGAGGCATTTTTAGATTTATCAAATTTTTCTGATGATGAAATAGAAGATGTTGGAAAAGAAATTAGAAGTACAGTTTTACAATGGACTGGTATTCCAACAAGTATTGGTATTGCTAAAACAAAAACCTTAAGCAAGGTTGCAAATCATATTGCTAAGAAAAAAGAATCTGGGGTTACAAGTTTAATCGGAATTCAAAATATCGATCCAATATTAGAAAAAGTAGAAATTAATGATGTTTGGGGTGTTGGAAAACAATTAACTAAATTTTATCATCAAAATGGAATTTATAATGCTAAACAATTAAAAAATATGTCTAATACTTGGATTAAAAAAAGTTCTAATGTTTTAAGTTCTAGAACTGCAATGGAGCTTAGAGGTATTCCTTGTATCGATTTAGAGAAAGTTGTATCAAAAAGAAAGAGTTGTGTAGTATCACGTTCATTTGGAAAAAGAGTAGAAAAATTTCAAGAACTAAAAGAAGCTATTGCAAATTATTGTTTAAATGCTTCAGAAAAAATTAGATCAGAATCTTTAATTGCAAAATCAATAACTATTTTTATTAGAACAAGCCCTTTCCAAGGTAAGTTTGGATATTATTCAAATTCAAAAACAATTGATTTTCCAATTGCAACAAACAATAGTATTGAAATAGTTAAAACTGCTTTATCTGCTTTAGAAAGTATTTTCAAAAATGGTTATCGTTATCAAAAAGCAGGTGTATTATTAACAGGACTTTCAAATGATGATGGAAAAAAGAATTTATTTTCATCTGAAAAAGATGAAAAGATAAATAGTTTAATGAAATCAATTGATAATACAAATTACAGATATGGAAGATCCGCAATAAGTCTTGCCAGTGCAGGGGTTCAAAAGAGATGGAATATGAAAAGAGAGCATTCTTCTAGAATAGATACGGCAGATTTTTATTCACTACCAACAATTAGAGCTATTTAAAAAAATTATTGGCCTAAAGCAGCCTTAGCTTCATCAACGCTATAACTCGTTCCATATTGGGCGTTATAAGCTGCAACAGCGGCAGCAAAACTATCAAATCCAGCACCTTCTGCGGCTGCTTCTAAATCAACAGACACTCCAGCTGAACTCGCTGCAGCAATTACCTCTGCTGCATCTTGTAAGTCTGCTCCAAGAGCAGCTCCTAGGCTCGCTGCATCAAAAGAATTAATATCACCTGACTGTAAAGCATTAACTAAATCAACTTCATCTTGATAGGCTGAAGCATATTCTTCAGGAGTCCAATCTTTATTATGAACTTCATTAGCTAGATCGGTCAATTCACTATAATTATTTATATCCCATTGGTAAAAATCTCCTAAAAACTTTGCATACTGATCTAAACTAAATGAAAATTCAAAAGATTTATTATTAATATCTAAATCTTCAATTAATTTATGGCTATCATTAATTATAGATGCAAACTCATCTTTCGAAAGTAATGAAGCAAGGTGTTCAATTGATAACTGCGCTTTTAAAGATAATATATCTTCTTCACTTAATTTTATCATAATTCCATTTTCATCTAAAACTTCTGTTGGAAAAGATTTTTTCCATGCATTAGCCCAATCTTTCATTGCCCATTTTTTCATTTCAAGTGTACTATCAATATTCATATTTAATACGTCCAAATTTATATTTGATATCTCTAAATTATTTATAATTTTTTTTGCAGGAAAATTATAATTTTCTAAATTTAAATAATGCATTTGAAACTCATCAGATTTTTTTTTTGAAACTTTTTTCATTTC
>CACFVG010000004.1 GCA_902569725.1 uncultured Pelagibacteraceae bacterium
GATTTTCATTTAATGATGGCTCTTGGGGTCTGATTAGAGCTTCATCAAATAAGCCATCGTTAGTGGTTGTTACTGAGAGTCCTACATCTGAAGATAGAAAGAAAAAGATCTTTGAATTCATTGATGGATTACTCCAAAAAACTGGTAAAGTTGGTAAATATGATCAAAAAATATAAACTATAAATTCAACTAATACGAGTTTAAGAAAATTTAGAGAATCGCATATAAATTAATTAAGGGGCGGTAGAGGGAGACTGAAACCGCCTCTTTTTTTTTATAAATTTAGATATCTATATAAAAAAATAGTTCCAACTATATATAAAAATACTCCAAAAATTCTTTGTAATTTTGATTTGTCAATTTTATGAACTGTATTAGCTCCTATTCTCGCCATAAACATAGTTATTGGTATAAATATTAGAAAAGCAGGAATATTTATAAATCCCACACTTAACGGTAAATTAGTTTTTAAAATTGAACCTGAAATTAAAAAGCCTATTGCTCCAAATGAAGAAATTACTGAGCCGATAGCAACTGCACTGCCTATCGCTTTATTTATTGGATAGCCAAAATATTTTAAGATAGGAACATTCATAATTGCTCCACCTATGCCCATAGTCGATGAAATGAATCCTGAAATAAAACCAAGTAAAATCCTTGGAATTAGATTAAAATTCACTTTTAACTTATCTGTTTTATCTTTGATGTTTAATAAGTAAGCTCCACAAAAAAAAACAACTATAGTAAAAAACAACAAAAGAGATTTGCTGTCCATTACAGCTGCAAAAATAGTTCCTGACAAAACTCCTATTATTACAAAAATAGCATAATTTTGGATCACGCTAAAATCAACTGACCCATGCTTTTTGTGAGTTAGTAAGGAAACAATAGAAGTGGGAACAATTATTGCAAACGAAGTTCCAACTGCTAAATGCATCAAGTAATTCTGATTTATGTTTAAACTATCAAAGATAAAAAATAAAAAAGGAACAGTAATAAGTCCGCCTCCAATTCCAAACAAACCAGCAAGAAAACCAACTGGAAAAGCTGTTAAAATCATTAAAATAATAAAAAAAGAATATTCGTTTGATAAAATTGAACTAATCAATTTGGCCTGCAAATCGAGCTTGTGGAGCTAATTTAACTTTATCCATTATGTGATCTATTTTTTTAACATCAGCATCTCTTACACATAAATTTTCACTTAAATATCTTTTCCAAAAATTAGATCCTGTTTGACCATGGAACAAACCTAAAGTATGCCTCATTATTTGATTTAATCTTGTTCCTTTTTTTGTCTCTTCTTTTACATAAGGAATGAGATTTTCAATAACTTCTTGTCTGGAAGGAGTATTATTATTTTTAAAAATTTCTTTTTCGATTTCAGATAAAAAATAAGGAGAATGATAAACTGATCTACCAATCATTACTCCATCAACTTTGTTTAGGTGGTTTTTAATCTGGTCAGTAGAGGTAATGCCTCCATTTATAATTATTTCTTCATTTGTAAAATCTTTTTTTAAATTATAAACAACATCATATTTTAATGGGGGAATATTAAGATTTTGTTTAGGAGTAAATTTTCCTAGCATAGCTTTTCTTGCATGTATAATAAATGTTTTAACTCCAGTATTTTTTAATTTATCTATAAATTTATATAAATTTTCATAATCTTCTTGATCGTCATAACCAATTCTAGTTTTAACTGTTACTGGAAGTTTAGTTGAAGATTGCATTTTACTTAAACATTCAGCCACAAGATCTGGTTCTTTCATTAAACAAGCGCCAAATTTATTCTTTTGAACTTTTTTACTTGGACAACCAAGATTCAAATTAATTTCATCATAACCAAAGTCTTCTCCAAGTTTCGCTGCATTGGCTAAAAGTTTTGGTGATGAACCTCCTATTTGAAGTGCTAAAGGTTTTTCATTAATATTGAATGATAAAAGTTTTTTTTTGTCACCCCTATCAATTGCTTCTGATACAATCATCTCAGTATACAAAAGAACATTTTTACTAATTAAACGTAAAAAATATCTTTCATGACGATCTGTACAATCCATCATTGGTGCGACTGATACTTTTCTATTCATAATATAAGATTGTTATATTATATAATTAACTATTTGTGGTCTCTGAATCTTTTTGTTCTTCGCTAGCTATTTCTTCATCTTTAAGATTATCTAAAGAAACATCTTCATCTTCTGCTTCTATTGATTCTTCCGAAGGATTGCTTTCAATTGACTGTTCTTCTGGAGAATTTTTTAATTCAGCAAGGTCTTCTTTTGATACTTGAATTTTTTCTGGGATTTTTCTTGCTCTTTTTGATGGCAAAATTGGCACACCACTTTTTGATATTTCACCTTTATAAAGATTTTCAAAATCATCACCTACTACTTCATCATCCTCTGAAGTATCATCAACTTGTTCAATATGTTTTCTAAGTTTATAAACAGCGCTTTCTACTAAATCTTTAACTTTAATATTTTCTTCAGCGATTTCTCTAAGAGAAATAACAGTGTTTTTATCATTGTCTCTGTCTAAAGTAGGTTCTATTCCTGAGTTAAGTTGAGTTGCTCTTTCTTTTGCAACCAACACTAATTCATAAGGACTATCTACTTTATCAATACAATCTTCTACCGTTACTCTTGCCATGCGAGCTGTTTATACTTGGTAAACTTTAAAATCAAGTGATTTTTATGGGGTTTAAATTTTTTCTTATAAAGAACAAAGAGATTATTGAAATAGAAATATATGCTGCAGAAACCAAGGAAATTTGTTCTATAGAAAAACCTTTATCTATTAAGACACCAAATACAGCTGTTCCAAAAGCTGTGGCAAATACCATTAAAGCTGTAGTAAGAGCTTTAATAGAGCCTATGTATTTAACTCCATATATCTCTGCCCAAGTAGATGATCCAAGGACATTGCAAAGTCCATTGGTAATACCAATCAATCCAAAGAATACAAATGATGAAAATGGGTTATCAAAATAAAACAATACCATTGCAGCAAAAAATAATGGAATATTCATATAAATTAAAATTTTTCGACTTGTAAATTTGTCAATTAAAAATCCTGAAAAAATTAATGCTACAACTGAAAGTATAGAGTAAGACATAAAAGATTGTGCAATTATATATGGACCCCAATTTTTTGAAGAAAGAATAAAGGATTGATAAACAAAAGTGCCAGTAGCAATAGATGGCATAGCTAGCATATTTGCACAAACTATATAAAATCTATAATCTTTTATAACTTCAATTCTTTTCCATTGTTTAAAATCTTTTTCATTTAAATTATTATCATCCTCTTTTTCTCTTGAATCAAAATTAAGATTTTTTACTAAAAAATAAGAAGACAACGGTAAAAAAATTAATACAACAAGTGAAATCCCAATCCAAATATTTTGCCATACCGTAATTGTCAAAAGGTAAATCATCAAAACTGGTAAAATAAATTCTGCCGCTGATAAACCAAACCATCCAGTGCTTAAAGCTTTTCCTCTAGATTTTGTAAAATATCTAGAAATTGTCGTGGTTGCTGTATGAGACATCATTCCTTGGCCAGAAAATCTCATCAATAAGATTGCTATAAATAATAATGGTATTGAAGAAATTCTAGAAAAAAAGAAACTAGAAAATGCAAGCAGTAAAATAACGAAAAAAGCAAATTTAGAAATATTTATATCGTCAATTTTTTTTCCAACCCAAATTAATATAAAACTACTTAATAGAGTAGCTGAAGCATAAACTGAGCCAAATTGTCCATGAGTAATAGATAATTCATTTCTTATGCTAGGATTAAATATTCCTAAAAAAAAACTCTGTCCAAAACTTGAAAAAAATGTAAATATAAAACCAAATATAACTACTTTTAAACTTAAATTTTTAAACATATTTTTTTATGACTTGTAAAGTTGCTTTCATTGGTCTTGGTGTAATGGGTTATCCAATGGCTGGTTATATATCAAAAGGTGGACACAAAGTAACTGTTTTTAATAGAACAAAATCTAAAGCTGAAAAATGGTTAAGTGAGTACAAAGGTAATATTGCAGAAACTCCTGCTGAGGCTGCAAAAGACGCGGAATATGTTTTTACCTGTGTTGGAAATGATAATGATCTTAAAGAAGTTACATTTGGTGAACAAGGAGCTTTTAAAACAATTCAAAAAGGATCTGTATATATTGATAACACAACTGCTTCAGCAACTATAGCAAGAGAAATTTATGATCACGCAAAAAAAAATGGTTTTGGTTCTTTAGACGCTCCAGTATCGGGTGGTCAAGCTGGTGCCGAAAATGGCGCACTAACAGTTATGATTGGTGGAGATCAAGCTGACTTTGATAAAGCAAAAGATAAAATTGATTGTTACAGCAAAAAAATGAAATTACTTGGCAAAGCTGGAAGTGGCCAGTTAGCGAAAATGGTTAATCAAATTTGTATTGCTGGCTTAGTTCAAGGATTGTCAGAAGGAATTAATTTTGGAATGAAAGCTGGGCTAAATATGGAAGATGTTATTGAAGTTATTTCAAAAGGAGCTGCTCAATCATGGCAAATGGATAATAGATATAAAACAATGATAGATGATAAATTTGATTTTGGTTTTGCAGTTGATTGGATGAGAAAAGATTTAAAAATTGCAATGGATGAAGCAAAAAATAATGGATCTTTACTTCCTATAACAGAGATAATTGATAAATATTATGGTGAAGTTCAAGAACTTGGTGGCAAACGTTGGGATACATCTAGTTTAATCAAAAGATTTAGAAAGTAATAAAGTATGCAGCCAGCATACTACGAAGATTTCAAAGAAATAAAAAAGAAAATTTGGTCAATGCTAGATGATGCAGTGACCAATAGAAGTTCTCAGTTCAGAATTCCAGTTTTTGTTTGTGGAAATCAAAAAGATTTTGATGGAAGAATTGTTGTTCTTAGAAAATCTGATCAATCAAATAATCTAGTTCAATTTCATAGCGATATTAGATCTGATAAAATTGCTAAATTAAAAAGCAATAAAAATGCTTCTATGCTTTTCTATGATAAGGAAGAAAAAATCCAAGTTAGGCTAAAAGTAGAGTGTAATATTAATCATAATAATGAAACAACTAAAGAGTCTTGGTCAAAAACAGGACATATCAGTAGAAAATGTTATTTAGTTGCAAATGGACCTGGAACAGAATCTCCTAAACCAACATCTGGATTAAAACCTGAATTAGATAATTTTGAATTTACAATGGAAGAAAGCGAAGAAGGTTATAAAAACTTTACTGTAATTCAATGTAAAATAAAAACTATTGAATGGCTTTATTTAGCCGCCAAAGGTCATCGCAGAGCTAGATTTGAAGTTGATAATAACAAAGAATATTGGCTAGTTCCTTAGATAATGTTTATAAAGTTTATTTTTTATTTATCTCTAATAATTTTAGGAATGTTTGCTATGAGATTTGGTATAATCCAAATAAGACAATACAAACAAGGTAAAACCAAACTTAAAAAAAAGTCATTGGAACAGATTGCTTTTGGAATTTTTTTTATAATAATTTTAGGATTAATTATTTATTCAATTGATGGTTTGCTTTTTAATTAAACACAACTAAAAAATTGATTTAGAGTACTTTTTCCAGTTATCTTGATAATGTTTAGTGTTTTCTGCTATATCCTTTTTTTCTTCTTCAGTTACCTCTCTAATAACTTTGCCAGGAGAGCCAATTACAAGTGAATTGTCCGGTATTACTTTATTTTCAGTAATAAGAGCTTTAGCTCCTATAATACAATTTTTTCCAATTTTTGCATTATTAAGAATCACAGCACCAATTCCAATTAAACTGTTATCTCCTATCGTACATCCATGAAGCATAACAAGGTGGCCAACTGTTACATTCTTTCCAACTTTTAAAGGACAACCTGGATCGGTATGTAAAACGCTTCCATCTTGTATATTAGAGCCCTCACCTATGTGAATATTTTCTATATCTCCTCTAAGAGTTGCATTAAACCAAATGCTAGAGTTTTTATCTAATGTTACATCACCAATAATAACAGCATTGGGTGCGACCCAATTTTCGCCAGAATTTTTTGGTTTTTTATTTTCCAAATCGTAAAACATATCTTATATAATACTTAACATGTCGCTTACAAAAACTCCAATATGTGATTTCGGAAAAAAAGCTGAAACTTTCCAATTAAAATCTACTGATAATAAAATTATATCACTAAATGATATCAAGGGAGATAAAGGAACTTTGATAATGTTTATTTGCAATCATTGTCCTTATGTAAAGGCAGTTATTGAGGACATTGTTGAGGATACAAATAAATTAGCTGATTTTGGGATAAAATCAGTAGCGATTTGTTCTAACGATGTAAAAAATTATCCTGAAGATTCTTTTGAAAATATGATTGAATTTTCAAAAGAAAATAAATTTAAATTTCCATATATGATTGATGAAACCCAAGAGGTTGCAAAAAAATATGATGCTGTATGTACTCCTGATTTTTTTGGTTACAATAAAGATTTAGAATTACAATACAGAGGAAGAATTAGAGAATTAAAAGAATTGAAACCTGTAAGAAGTGGAGAAAGTGATTTATATAAAGCAATGAAACAAATTTCTGAAACAGGAAAAGGACCAGAAAGCCAAATTCCAAGCATGGGTTGTAATATCAAGTGGTTGAATAATTAATGTATATAGTAGTTACCAGATCTTTTCCGCCAGAAGTTGGTGGAATGCAAAACTTAATGTGGGGACTTACCTGCTCTTTAGCAAAATATAATTTAGTAAAAGTTTTTGCTGATTTTCATGAAAATTATAAAGAGCATGATCAAAAAGTATCTTTTTCAATCGATAGAGTTGCAGGAATAAAACTTTTAAGAAAATATCGAAAATCATATCTGGTAAATGAATTTATAAAAAAAAATAAAAATGTTAGTTGTGTTATTGCAGATCACTGGAAAAGTTTAGAATTAATTAAAACAACAAGGAAAAAGATTTGTTTAATCCACTCTAAAGAAATTAATCATAAAAAAGGATCGTTTGCTAATAGAAGAATTTTAAAAACTTTCAATAATATTGATCAGGTTGTTGCTAATTCTGAATATACAAAAAATCTTGCAGTAGAGATTGGAATAGATGAAAATAAGATAATTGTTATTAACCCAGGCGTTTTTCCTCCTAAAGAAATAGACAAATCATCAATTAATGAAGCTGAAAATTTATTAAAAAATAAAAATCCTAGATTAATTACAGTTTCGAGGTTTGATAAAAGAAAAAATCATGAAAAAGTAATAATGGCATTAAGAAACCTTAAGCAAATTTACCCAAATATTATTTATACCTGTATTGGTTATGGAGAAGAGGAAGAAAACGTAAAAAAACTTACAAATGAGCTAGAATTAAATGAACAAGTAATATTTTTGAAAAATGTTCCTCAAGACCTAAAAAATGCATTAGTTTCAAAGTCAAATCTTTTTGTTATGCCGTCAATTATACATAAAACTTCAGTTGAAGGATTTGGTATTGCATACGTGGAAGCTGCTCAATACGGAATACCATCTATTGGTGGAAAAGACGGAGGTGCATCAGATGCAATAAAAAATAATGAAACAGGAATGATTTGTGATGGTAATAATTTAGAAGAAATTTATTCTAGTATAGATTTAATTTTAAAAAATAATTCATATTTAGAAATGGGTAAAAAAGCTAAAGATTACTCAACTAAATTTGAATGGGATAATATAACCAAAGAATATTTAAAAATTTTGTGATAAGATAAATTTATGATCGAAAAATTTAATGGAATAATCTACTTAATAATTTTCTTAGTTCATTTTATTGGATTAGGTGTTTACGCTTTCCAGTTAATTATAGGAACAAAAAAATTTCGTGAAAAATTTCAAATAGATGAAACAGCATCTACTATGATGAGAATGTGTGGAGCTCTTTTTCTCGGCGCAGTCTTAATGGCAATTTACATTATGTTTGTTAGACCAGGAGGAGTTGAGGGAACATGGGGATTTTTTAACTTAGTTTTTGTACAAAACTTATGCATCTTTTTAGTGAATACCTATTCTATAAAGATTGATAAAACTGGAATAAAAAATGACTCAAACGAAGGTGTAATTGCACCATTAGTTTTTACAATTTTAAGTGCAATTCTTTGTTACGGATTAGCAGATAAAATTTATATTTAATTTAAAATAATTTTTTCCAAAACTTTATCTGTAGATAGTTTTGCTAAATCATTAACTTGAATTGCTTTAAAGTTCTCTCTTTCAATACTTACTTTGTAAGCTGTTGTATGGGATCCAAATAAAGTTAAGCCTTTGGCTCCTAAGTGTGCTGCCATATGTGCAGGACCTGTGTCATTTGCAATAACAAATGCACTATCTTTAATTAATGAAGAAAGTTGAGAAATATCTAAAGCTTTTCCATTATCTAGAACACATAATGCATTGATATCTTTTGATTCATTAATTTCATCTGGACCTGGAGCCACTATAATTTTGTAATGGTCATTATATTGCTTTTTTATTTTTTCAATTAATTCATTATAATGGGGCCACTTTTTTTGTGTAAGGTGTGGTGAACAAAATGGGAATAAAACAATATATTTTTCTAATTTATAATCTGATTTTATTTTAGATATATCTGTACAACTCCAAGAAAAGTCAGGAAGCATTGTGTGTTTAATGTTTAAACCTGAAGTCTGTAATTGGTGGTTAAATCTCTCCAGAACAGATTTTTTATCAAATTCTTCTTTTATTTGATCTTTGGGAAGTGTTGTTTCCGATGAAGACCATATATTAAAATTCGAATTTGGGAATAGAATTTTTTTGTAAAAATTTGTTCTTGAGGAATTTTGTAAATCGTAAACCTTAGATATTTTTAGTTTTTTTATTTCTCTCATCAAAAAATAAAGATAGATTAAATTAAACCTGGATAATCTCTTGTCTAATATTACATCTGTCAAATGGGGATTTTTTTTAAATAAATCAAAGTATGGCTTTGTAGTTAACAAGTATATTTGATCGTTATTATGATTTTCAGATATATCTTGAATTGCGCCACAAGCTTGGGCTATATCTCCTAAAGAACCGTGTTTTATGATTAAAATATTAGACATATTTTTAACACCTTAACACACTATAAAATTTTATGAATAAAATTCTAGTTGAAGTATCAGTAGGTGAGCTTTTAGATAAGATTTCTATTTTAGAAATCAAGCAAGAAAAAATTAAAAATACTGAAAGTCTCAAATTTATTAAAGATGAATATAATATTCTAAAAGAAGAATTAGATAAAAATATAAAAAATGATGAAAATTTAAAAAATCTTTTTAATTCACTAAAAGAAATTAATTCTAAACTCTGGCTTATTGAAGATGATAAAAGAATGTGTGAAAAAAATAAAGATTTTGGAGAAAATTTTATTAAACTCTCAAGAGATATTCATTTTTTAAATGATAAGAGGGCAAAAATTAAACTAGAAATAAATAACCACACTGGTTCAAAAATTAAAGAAATTAAAGAATATACTAGTTATTGATATCTATATTTTTTTTCTAAATATTTTATTAAGTTGTGAACTAAAAAAGTAATAAATAAATAAATACTTCCTGCTATTATAAAAACCTCCACTGGTCTAAAGGTTGTAGAAATAATAAATTTTGCGACTCCAGTTATATCCATTAGTGTTACAGTGCTTGCAAGAGATGTTCCTTTTAACATTAATATTATTTCATTACCATAAGCAGGCAAAGACTGCTTAATTGCTATTGGAATTTGAATTTTGGTAAAAATAAATACTTTATTTAATCCTAAACTTCTGCCAGCTTCAATAACACCTGGTTTTATTGTTTCAAATGCTGATCTTAATATCTCCGAAGTATACGCTCCAGTATTTAATGAAAATGCTATGATTGCACACCAATAAGGTTCTTTTAAAATGGTCCATAAAAAAGTTGTTCTTAAGTATTCTATCTGTCCAAGGCCAAAATAAATAATAAATATCTGAACTAAAAGTGGTGTTCCTCGAAACAAGTATGAATATCCATATGCAAATCCACTTACTAGTTTATTTTTATTTAACCTTAGAATTGCAAAAAATAATCCTAAAATTAATCCAAAAAATAATGATGCTGATAAAAGTTTTAAAGTTATCAGTGTTGCACCTAATAATTTTGGGAAACTTGTTATTATTAATTCTAAATCCATCAATAGCCTCTACTATAGTTTTTTTCTAATCTATTAATTAATTTCATACTCAAGAAAGTAAGTATTAAATACAAAAGTGCTGCAAATGAATAAAAGAAAAGCGGATCTCTGGTTGATCCGGCCGCTATATAAGACTGTCTCATAATTTCAACTAATCCAGTAACTGAAATTAAAGAAGTATCTTTTAAAGTTATTTGCCAAACATTACTTAGGTTGGGTATTGCCAGTCTTAACATTTGAGGCATAATTACTTTGAAAAAATATATATATTTTTTTAAACCTAGAACATGGCAAGCTTCGAACTGGCCTTTATCTATTGATTGAATTGCTCCTCTAAAAACTTCTGTAGAATAAGCGCCAGAAATAATTCCAATTGAAGTAGCACCTGTAATAAATGCATTTATTTCGATATAATCATAATAACCAAAAATCTGTGCAACATACATTATTGCACCACTTCCACCAAAAAAGAAAAGGTATATAACTAAAAGCTCAGGTACCCCTCTAACAACTGTAGTGTAAGAATTAGCAATTAAATTTAAAATTTTATATTTAGAAAGTTTTAAAGGTGTAAAAATTAATGCAAATAAAAAACCAATCAGCATTGCTGTAATTGCAACAGCAATTGTCATGAGTGCAGCTACAAAAAGCTCATCACCCCAACCGTTATCTCCAAATGATATTAAGTCCATAGTAAAAGGCGGTTAAAATAAACCGCCTTTTAAATTTTAAATTTACATTGATGCGTCAAAGCCAAACCACTTAATAGCAAGTTCGCTAATTTTTCCTGTGCTTCTTGCTTGATCTATAGCTTTATTGAAATCTTTAAGTAGTTGAGCGTCTCTTTTCCCAAGAGCAGAGTCTGAACCAAATTGTGCCTCTTGTCTTAAACCAACACCTACTCCGTTTCCAAAGTGTCCACCAGAGAAAGTTGGTCCAACTAACACAACAGCTTTTCCAGATTTTTCAGCATAATCAGTAAATGCTACTGCTGCAGCTAATGCTGCATCACATCTACCTGCTGATAGATCTAGGTTAACTTCATCTTGAGTTTTGTAAGTTCTAACATCAACTGATCCTACATCACCTGACTCTAAAAAGTTTTGGTGAATAGTTCCAGTTTGTGTACAAACAGTTTTGCCAGCTAAAGCTCCTGTAATTGTTTTAAGAGCAGCCTTAACATCTTTACCACCTAAAGATAAATTTATACCTTCAGGAGTAGACATTCCTTCAAGGTCAGAACCTTTCATTACCGCAAGAGATGCAACTTCATCAGCATAACCTTGAGAAAAAGTTATTACTTTTTTTCTTTCATCAGTAATAGACATACCCGCCATAATAGCATCGTATTTTCTCATTCTTAATGCTGGAATCATTCCATCCCAATCTTGTGCTACAATTTTGCAATCTCTTTGCATATAAATACAAAGCCAGTTTGCAAGATCAACTTCAAATCCAATTAGTTTTCCATCTTCAGATGAATCATTCCACGGAGGGTATGCGCCCTCTGTTGCAATTCTAATAGTATCCGCTGATAGAGTTGAACAAAAAAGAAATATTGAAGCAAAAACGCTTAATATAATTTTTTTCAATTTCATTATTTACCCCTATAATTAATATTAATTAAAACACATTATTCCACAAAATCTAAGATTTAAAAAGATAAAATTAGTGGTTAATTGATGAGTAAAAATTCCAAGAACTATCGAAGCTTGGGATATATACTCTATCCAAGGTAGCATTACCAAAATTTTTGTTAAAAACATCTAGCCAATTATCTACTTGTTTTGGTTTTTTATCTTGGCTTCCAACTTGAGCTGTTATTACCCCATCAGGCTTAAGAATTCTTACTAACGAATTCATATTTTTTGCTGCAAGATCTATGCAAAACTGATCATCATTTAAATCAATAAATATCTTATCATAACTATCATCTTCAACTTTTTTTATACTTTCAAAAGCATCTCCCCAGACACATTTAACAGAATTCTTTTCAGTAGCATTTTTACCAATGGATCCGATATGTTTTTTGCAAACTTCAACCACTTCAGGATCTAATTCATACCAATCAATAAATCCAAATCCTTTTGCTATACACTCTCTTGCAACTCCGCCGTCTCCTCCTCCAATAATTGCTGCTCTATCCTTGCTTTTATTTAATTTCATTGCAGAATTTACAAATGTTCCACTGTATAAATGTTCATCACTCTCAGCGACTTGTAAATCGCCATCTATAAATAAGGATTTTCCATATTCTACTAAATCTAATATTTCAATATGTTGACCTACTTTTGATTTAAAATCTTCAAGAACATCTTTTACTAAATAATTTTTTTTTAATCCTTTTGTGCTGGTATTATCGTAATAAAAAGAAATTGTATCTCTGTTTAATTCTTTTTTGATAATTCTTTTATGTTCAATTTCTTTTTTTATAACATCTAGAGCAATAGATGGTGCAACTGTTCCACAAGTATAAAAATCAAAACTAATTATTCCTTTTTCGGGATATGTATGAAAACTTATATGACTTTCTGCCAACAGAGCTACTAGAGTTAAGCCTTGAGGTTCAAATTTATATTTTGCTATATTTAAAACTGTTACTTTTGCTTTTTCTGCAATTTTATGAACTAGGCTTTCGAAGAAAGATGCATCGTATTCTTTCTTTGTACCAATTATATCTAGAGTAACATGCTCCCCTACTTTAATCATATTTACCTCTACAAATTATAAAAAATTAACCCTTTTTATAATGAATTATCTTATCTAAAATCTTACTCATCTCAGTAGATGAAAGAATCTTAGGCTTCCCTAACTTTAATGCAATTATGTATTGATGACAAATATTTTCTATCTCTTGTGCTAATTCAAAAGCTTGTTTTAAAGTTCCACCGATTGTTAACTGTCCATGGTTTGACATTAGGCAACCTTTTCTCTTTTCTAAAGCTTTAATAATATTAATTGATAAATCTGGTGTACCAAAGGTTGCATATTCGGCACATTTAATATCGTCTCCGCCAGCTAGAGCGACCATATAATGAAAGGCAGGAATTGATTTACCATGAGTTGAAACTGCAGTGGCATGGGGAGAATGAGCATGAACTATTGCTTTTGCTTCTCTTTTTTTAATATAAACATCTTGATGAAAACGCCATTCAGAAGATGGATTTAATCCAGAATTAAACATTTTTAGATTGTTATATTTTTCATCTAAAGCAAGAAAAACAATATCCTCTGGTTTAAGAGTTTCATATTTAATTCCAGAAGGTGTAAGAAGAAATCCTTCAACGTCATTTTCTATTACTCTTATAGACAGATTGCCTGATCTAAGAGGAGATAAATTTGTAGTATTCAACATAAGTGCAAATTTTATTATGTCTTCTCTTTCTTTAATATTTTTCATTTAAATAAATCCTTTAATCCTTTTTCTGATGCTTCACATACACCTTTTTCAGTAATTAATCCTGTTACGTATTTAGCAGGGGTTACATCAAAGGCTAAATTCATTGATTTACTTTTTTTTGGATATATTTGTAATTTTTTGACTTTTCCATTTTCATCCAAGCCCTCTATGTGGGATAATTCTTCTGCGTTCCTCTCTTCTATTGGTATATCTTTATAATTTTTTATATCCCAATCAATTGTAGAACTTGGTAATGCTACATAAAAAGGAACATTATTATCTTTTGCCGCTAATGCTTTAAGGTAAGTTCCAATTTTATTGCAAACATCTCCGTTAGCTAAAGTTCTATCTGTCCCAACGATGCACATATCAACCTGTCCTCTTTGCATTAAAATACCTCCAGTATTATCTGCAATAATAGTATTAGATACATTTTCTTCATTTAATTCGTAAGAAGTTAAATTAGCTCCCTGGTTTCTTGGTCTTGTTTCATCTGCCCATACATGAACTGGTATTCCTTTTTTATGTGCATAATAAATTGGAGAAGTTGCAGTACCCCAATTAATTGTTGCAAGCCAACCAGCATTACAATGAGTTAAAATATTTACTGTATCTTTTTTTTTATTATAAATTTCTTCAATTATTTTAAGACCATTTAGTCCAATATTTTCACAAAACTTTACATCCTCTTCACAAATTTCTTTTGCTTCATTTAATGCTATTTCTAAAATTTTATCACTATTAACACCTGATAATTTATCTATCATTCTATCAACTGCCCACTTCAAATTTATTGCTGTTGGTCTTGAATTAATCAAATCTTCTGCAGATTTTTTTAAAAAAGATTGATCATTATTTTCTATAATGGCTAAAACCAATCCATAAGCAGCAGTGGCGCCAATCAAAGGAGCTCCTCTAACTTCCATAGTTTTTATAGCATTAATCGCATCTTTTACTGTTTTAAGATCTTTAATTATAAATTGATGTGGAAGTTTTGTTTGATCAATAATTTTTACAACATTATTTTCAAACCAAATTGTACGATATTCTTTACCTTCAATTTTCATTTTTTAGTTTTTAAATATTCTTTATACCTTTTAAGACTTTCTTCAGGCCACGTTTTTTCTGCATCATACATTAATTCAAAACAATTTTGATTTTTTTCTAAATTTAACCAAGGATCTTTATCTTTAATAAATATATGTGCTTGAGGTGGAAACATATTTGCATCTTCTAAAGTTTTTGTTCTTACAGTTAATCTTCCTATAGCTGTGTCATAATCAGCATAAACAAAGACACCACAACTATTACAGAAAAAAACTTTGCATGGCTTTCCACTCCCTGCTGTAAGTTTAGCTGATGACATTTTACCTTTAATTAAAAAAAATGAATTATCTAAAATGCTTGTATTAACTACATAAGATGAACCAGTTAATACTTTGCAGTCTTTACAATGACATGCTTGTGTAAAAAGAGGTTTTTCAATAATTTTATATTTTACTTCGCCACAAACGCACTTTCCTTTTAATTCATACTTCATATTAAAATTAAATTTTTGATTCTATAAAATCTAAAATTGTTGGATTATAATATTGAAAACAATCTCCTAAAGCCATCAGATGTGCATTTTGAATATTTTCTTCCCATCTATTTCCATTATTTATTCCAATTCTTCTACAATTTTTGTTATTAATTTTATAGTCATCGCTAATTACTATTCTTTTTACTCCTGGAATTTTTTCTATCCAGTCAGACAACAATCCATCATAAGGATCTTTGGGATGAGTAAAAACTAAAACAGGAAGATTTTTTGCCTTACTAATATCTTTAATTTGATTTTCTCTTAAAAATGCTGGTCCAGGCCTTTTCTTTTTAAAATTTTCTAAAGCTTTTTCTATACCAACTTTTTTAACTTTATATTTTTTGGACAATTTTCCATAACAAGCATGGTGGGTAGAAATTCCCCCAGCAACCTTGCCAGGATATTTTGAAATCAACATCATAGTTGCCCAACCTCCACAAGATTGTCCTGCCATAAAAATTTGATTATTTGGAATACCCAATTCTACAAATTTTTTAATTAAATCTAAGTTAGCATTAACTCTTTTATCTAGTTTAGTTATTCCTTTATATGGAAAATCAAATTTATTTTTCCAAAGTCTTTTCCAATCATCACCACCTAAATGATCTGTGCAAAAGTTATATACTAAAATCTCTTTACCTTTTACTTTTTCACCCGACAAAGAAGCAAAATTTCTAATATTATTTTTCCAAACACAATTTTTTGAAGGTTTATCATGATCATCTTGGCCATGATTAAAAATTACTAGAATTTTATTTTTTGGATCTTTTACCTCAAAACCAGTATCTAATTTCCATTCACCACTTAGAAAACCACTTTTAAGCAATTTGTCTGCGTGTAAAGGGCTAGAAAATAAAAAAATAATTAGCAAATTAATTAAATATTTTTTCATTTATTTTAAAATTCTCCCTGCAACTGTTTTTAATTTTTCAATAGTTTTCTTTGTTCTTTTTTCTGGTGCGGTAATTATTGCAACATCCAAACAATTGTTTGTAGGATCTTTAGTATCTATATAATGTTCAAAATTTTCTATTAAATTTTTGATCATATTTTTGGCTTTAACTGCGTTTCCTAAAAGAACTTTTATTACTTGTTGAACATCAACATTTTTATGGCCAGGATGCCAACAATCATAATCAGTTATCATTGAAACTGAAGCATATCTTATTTCTGCTTCTCTTGCCAATTTAGCTTCAGGCATATTGGTCATACCAATTACATCTGCCTTCCATGATCTGTATAAATTTGACTCTGCTAGTGTTGAAAATTGTGGCCCTTCCATAACAACGTAAGTTCCACCTCTTTGATAATCTATTTTTTCTTTTTTTATTGCTTCTTCACAAGCATTCATTAAACCATTAGATGTTGGATGAGCCATAGAAACATGAGCCACTATCTCATCATCAAAAAAAGTTTTACTTCTTGCAAATGTTCTATCTATAAATTGATCAACTATTACAAATTTTCCTGGTGGCAAATCTTCTTTTAAAGAACCAACTGCTGACACTGAAACAATATCAGTTACTCCTAATTGCTTTAAGGAATCAATATTAGCTCTAAAGTTTATATTTGAAGGATTAATAAAATGTCCTCTTCCGTGTCTAGGTAAAAAATAAACTTCTTTATTGTTATAATTTGTCTTTAAGATTTGATCAGAAGGCTTTCCCCAAGGAGTATTTAGGTCTAATAATTCTCTTTCTTTGAATTCCTCAACATCATACAAACCACTCCCACCAATTATAGCCAATTTATTGTTTGCCATATCAAAAAAATAATTTATTTATTTATATATCGTAATTTATTATGGATTTAAAAGATTATATTAGATCAATTAAAGACTATCCTAAAAAGGGAATTCTTTTTAGAGACATAACAACGTTAATTAAAAATGAAAAAGCTTTTAAAGAATGCATTGATCAAATAGTTGAGAAAACTAAAAAATTTAAAATAGATAAAATAGCAGCTATAGAATCAAGAGGTTTTGTTTTTGCATCTGCGGTGTCATATTTAATTAATAAACCTTTTATATTATTAAGAAAAAAAAATAAATTGCCTGCAGAAAGTCATTCAGTAGATTTTGAGTTAGAGTATGGAACTGCCACTATTGAAGTGCACAAAGATTCAATTAAAGAAAATGATTCTGTTTTAATAATCGATGATTTAATTGCAACAGGAGGAACTGCTGAAGCTGCTGCAAAACTTGTTGAAATATCAAATGGTTCAGTTTCAGGCTTTATTTTTGTTATAAATCTTTTTGACTTAGGTGGTTGTGATAAAATAATTAAACAAGGTTACAAAGTAGAAAATTTAATTGAGTTTCCTGGACATTAAAATTTATTTAAATAAAGATTTAACTCTATACCAGGATTTTCTTCCAATAAATGCATTTAACAATCCTGAATATCTTGCAAAGTACATCGTTTGTTTTTTTTTATTAAATATAATTGCAAAAAATATCATTTTAAAAAAAGATTTTACAAATTTTCCAAACATTTTTTTCATCGCTAATAAATAATTTGAATATTTTTTATGATAGTAAAACGAAGACCACATCCAATGCCAATTTCTAAACATTTCAGTTTCAATTGTATAATTGGGGTCAGTCGCAGCAGATCCTTTGTGGCCAAGATGTTTAACTATCAATTTTGAGCTAGAGTAGATCTTTCCACCTTTGATTTTAGTTTGTCTGCAAAAATCTATTTCTTCAAAATATAAGAAAATATTTTCATCAAATAATTTTGGAGAATTAATGTTATTTGTATCTATCAACATCGAGCAGCCTACAACCCAATCAACCTCCTTTAAGTTGTTTTGTTCATAATTTTTCTCTTTCAAAATTTTATTTTTTTTATTATCAAAGCTTCCATAAGGAAGATAATTTTCCTCATTACCATAAGATACACCTATAATACTAAATTTTATTTCCTGAGCTAAATACTTATTTATTTCTTCAAAAAAATTCTTATCATAAACAACGTCGGGATTTGAAATTAGACCATATCTTGTTTTTATATTTTCAAAACCAAAGTTATTTCCACCACCGTAACCTAAATTTTTATTTGATAAAATTACTGAAACATTACTAAATTTTTTTTCATATTTTTCTTTAAAATTTATGTCATTAGAGTTTTCAACAATTAAAATTTTTACATTTTTATCTATAGAATTAATGCAATCATCTAAAATGTCTTGATTTGTTCTATATGTTACAATTATTACTGTTAAATTTTCTAGATTGGACATAATAAAGCCTATTTATTTACATTATATAAATAAAGGTATAATTAAAAAAATCTATGAAAATATTTATAACCGGTATAGCTGGGTTTTTAGGTAGTCATCTTGCAAAAAAAATGATTGACCTTGGCCACGAAGTTTCGGGCAATGATAATTTAATTGGGGGAGAAAAAACAAATTTAAATAAAAAAATTAGTTTTTTTGAAACAGATTGCAACGATTTAGATGGAATGTCAAAAATCATTAAAGGTAATGAAATTGTTTATCACTGTGCAGCCACAGCTCACGAAGGTCTTTCTGTGTTTTCTCCAAACGTAATAACAAAAAATATATTTCAAGCAAGTGTATCTACCATTACTGCATCAATACAAAATAAAGTTAAAAGATTTGTTTATTGCTCTTCAATGGCAAGATATGGAAACCAAGAAACTCCTTTTAAAGAAAATATGACTCCAAAACCTGAAGATCCTTATGGTGTTGCTAAAGTTGCGGGAGAAAATGTTTTAAAAATCTTAGCTGACTTAAATGGAATTGAATGGAACATAGCAGTACCTCATAATATCATCGGTCCCAATCAAAAGTATGATGACCCATTTAGAAATGTATTATCAATATTTATAAATAGAAATTTACAAAATAAACCTGCTATTATTTATGGAGATGGAAATCAAAAAAGATGTTTTTCTTATATAGATGATGTAATTTATTGTCTTGAAAAACTAGCGCTCGATAAAAAAATAAATAAAGAAATCATTAACATTGGACCCGACGAAGAGGAAATTACAATTAATAAACTTGTAGAAATGGTCGCAAATGAAACTGGTTTTAATGGAAAACCTATTTATGTGGCTGACAGACCAAAAGAAGTTAAATTCGCAACGTGTAATGCTGACAAATCAAGAAGATTGTTAAATTATAAAACTAAAACTAGTTTAAAAGAAGCAATAAACAAAACTGCAGAATTTGTTAAAAAAAATGGAGTTAAAGAATTTAAATATTATTTACCGGTTGAAATAATTAATGAAAGAACACCAGAAACTTGGGTAAAAAAGTTGATTTAAATTAATTTTATAATGAAGAAAAAAATTATTGTCACAGGTGGATTAGGCTTTATTGGAAGTAATCTATGTAAAATATTAATAGATAAAGGTTTTTTTGTAATAAATATTGACAAAGTAAGTTACGCTTCAAATTTCTATAATACTATAGATTTTAAAAATAATAAAAATTACAAATATTTAAAATTAAATATCAACAATAAAAATAAGCTTATAAAAATTTTTAAAAAGTTTAAACCAATAGGAATATTTAATTTAGCAGCAGAAACTCATGTTGATCGTTCAATTGATTCTCCTAAACAATTCATTAATAGTAATATTTTAGGAACTTTTAATCTTCTAGAAGCATTTAAGAAATATTCAAAAAAATATAAAAGATCAAAATTAATTCATATTTCCACAGATGAAGTTTATGGTGATATTGTAAAAGGAAGAACTAATGAAAATTATCCTTACAGTCCGAGCTCCCCATATGCGGCTAGCAAAGCATCATCAGATCATATTGTGCTTTCTTATGTTAAAACCTTTGGAATAAAAGCAATAATTACAAATTGCTCGAATAACTATGGGCCCAGACAACACCCAGAAAAACTAATTCCAAAAATGATTTATAACATACTAAATAATAAATCACTTCCCATTTATGGAGATGGAAAAAATTCTAGAGAATGGATCTATGTTAATGATCATTGTGAGGCATTGGTGAAAGTGTTTAAATTTGGAAAAATTGGAGAAACCTACAATATAGGGTCTAATAAAAATTTAAATAATATTGAAATATGTAAAAATTTATTAAAAGTTGCGAAAAAAAATATAAAAATTGGAAAAAAGGTTAAAATAAAATTTGTAAAAGATAGACCTGGGCATGATAAAAGATATGCACTTGATAGTTATAAATTAATAAAAAAATTAAAATGGAAACCAAAAATAAAATTTATAGATGGAATTAAAAATACATTTGAATGGTATTTAAGTAATAAAAAATATTACAAGTCACTTAATAAAAAAGATATTAATAGAAGATTGGGAAATATTTAATGATTAAAAAAGGAATTATCTTAGCTGGAGGGCATGGAACTAGAATGAGTCCACTAACAAAAGCTGTTAATAAACAATTACTACCAATATATGACAAACCTTTAATTTATTATCCATTATCTATTCTAATGCTTTCAAAAATAAGAGATATTTTAATTATTGTAAATAAAGGTCAATTGAACCAATACAAAAAATTACTACAAGATGGAAAAAATTTAGGTTTAAAAATTAGTTTCATTGAACAAAATTATCCCAAGGGGTTACCGGACGCATTTGTTTTGGGTGAAAAATTTATTGGAAAAGAAAATGTAGCTCTTATTTTGGGAGACAACTTCTTTTATGGTCAAAGTTTATCTGAAAAATTACTAGAAAGTAAAAAATTAAAAAATGGTGCAAAAGTACTTCTTCACAAAGTAAGCAAACCTGAACTTTATGGTGTAGCAAAAATTAATAAAAAAAATAAAATTATAGGTATTAAAGAAAAACCAAAAAAATATTATTCAGAATATGCGATTACTGGGCTTTATTACTTCGATAATAAAGTTGTTAATTATTCTAAAAATTTGAAACCTTCCAAAAGAAACGAGATTGAAATAACTGACTTACTGAAAAAATATTTGTCTAATAAAAAACTTTCAGCTGAAATTATAGGGAGAGGTGGTGCATGGCTTGATACAGGCTCAATCGAAGATTTTTACAAAACAAGTAATTTTGTTTCATCTGTAGAAAATAGACAAGGATTTAAAATTGCATGTATTGAAGAAATTGCATTCAATAATAAATGGATAAATAAAAAAAATATTATAAATGCTATAAAATTTTATGGTAATTGTGGTTATTCAAAATATTTAAAAAAACTTATTTCTAAATGATTGTAAAAACGAAATTTAAAGATTTATTTATTTATAAAAATAAATCATTTAAAGATAAAAGAGGCTATTTCAAAGAATTGGTTAAAGAAATAGTAATTAAAAAAAAGTTACCATTCACTGTAATGTCTTATTCTAAAAAAAATGTTATCAGAGGACTACATATTCAAACAAAAAAATCACAAGGTAAATTTATTTCTGTTTTAAAAGGAAAGATTTACGATGTTGCATTAGATCTTAGAAAAAATTCTAAAACATTCGGTAAAGTCTTTACATGTGTATTAAGTGAAAAAAACTCACAATCTATTTATATTCCTCCTGGATTTGCCCATGGATTTTGTGGTTTAAATAAAGAAAATTATATTATTTATAGTTGTACAAAATATAGGAATGCTTCAAGTGAGAGAGCAATAAAATATAATGATAAAAAATTAAGTATCAATTGGCCAGTAAAAAAACCTATTGTTTCTAAAAAAGATAGAAATGCTATGACGTTTTTTGAATATAAAAATAAATATTTATAATGAAAAAAAAAATCCTTGTTACAGGTGGAGACGGAAGGTTTGCAAAAATTTTAAGAAAAAATAATAAAAAATTGAACTTATTTTTTGCCTCAAAGGATCAATGTAACATTTTAAATTTAAATTCAATTATTAAAATTGTAAAAAAAATTAAACCAAAAATTTTAATTCATTGTGCTGGATTATCTAGGCCTATGAAGATTCATGAAAAAAATATCTCTAAGAGTATTGATTTAAATATTATTGGTACTGCAAATATTACTAAAGTATGCAAGAGATATAATATTAAATTAATATATTTTTCCACTGGTTATGTTTATGAAGGAAGAAAAGGAAATTATTCTGAAAATGACCCTGTAAAACCTTTTAATAATTATGCTCTTTCTAAACTTGGGGGTGAGTGCTCTGTAGCAATGTATAAAAATTCTTTAATTCTAAGAATTACAATGACTGAAAAACCTTTTTTACATACAAAAGCCTATTCAAATTTAAAAAGTAATTTTATGTTTCATGAAGACTTGGTTAAAATTTTGCCTGAGATAATAGATCAAAAAGGAATTTTAAATGTTGGAGGAAAATCTCAATCAGTTTATTCATTTGCAAAAAAAAACAATAAAAACGTAAAAAAATTTAAAGCTAAAAAAAATCTATCATTACCTTTAAATCAGACAATGAGTTTAGCAAAGTTAAAAAAAATTTTAAGATAATTGGTAGCGGGAAGTGGGATCGAACCACTGACCTCGGGCTTATGAGTCCCGCGCTCTAACCAACTGAGCTACCCCGCCACTTGATTTCTGTTGATTTATAATAGTTTTATTTTTTGTTTCAATACTTATCCACAAGCCATAATTCAATTGAATTAATGTTTTTCAACGTTAGTTTCATCATCAATGAGAATTGAAGAGGAATTAAAACTTGATTATACTGACGTATTATTTAGACCAAAAAGAAGTACCTTATCAAGCCGTAAAGATGTTGATTTAGAAAGAACCTATAAATTTAAATATAGCAAAAATGAATGGTCAGGAATTCCAGTAATGGCTGCCAATATGGATGGTGTTGGAGAGTTAGGAGTTGCAGAAACCTTATCAGATTTTGGTATGATTACTTGTTTAACAAAACAACATGATGTTGGTAAACTAAAAAAATATAAAAAATTAAAGACAATTTACAAAAATATCTCTTTAAGTATTGGTATCAAAAAAGAAGATTTTGAAAAATTAGATAAAATATTAAAAGAATTTTCATTTATAAAATTTATTTGTGTAGATGTTGCTAATGGTTATTCAGAACATTTTAGTGCGTTTATAAAATCTGTAAGAGATAAATATCCAACAAAAACAATAATTGCTGGAAATGTTGTTACTGCAGACATGACCCAAGAACTTGTATTAAGTGGAGCTGATATTGTTAAAGTTGGAATTGGTCCTGGAAGTGTATGTACCACAAGAATTCAAACAGGTGTGGGGTATCCACAACTAAGTGCTGTAATAGAGTGTGCTGATGCTGCTCATGGTTTGGGTGCCCATATAATTGCAGATGGTGGATGTACTTGCCCTGGTGATGTTGCAAAGGGATTTGGTGGTGGTGCAGATTTTGTTATGCTTGGTGGAATGTTTGCTGGTCATGATGAAGGTGGTGGAAAAATTATAAAATCTAATGGAAGTAAATATATTGAGTTTTACGGTTCAAGCTCTGAAACAGCTAATAAAAAACATTATGGTGGATTATCTGATTATAGAAGTAGTGAAGGAAGATCTGTAAGAATTAAATATAGAGGAAAAATAAAAGATTCTATTTTAAATATATTAGGTGGAGTGAGAAGTAGTTGTACCTATGTTGGTGCTCCATCATTAAAACAATTAAGCAAATGTACAACATTTGTAAGGGTCAGCAACCAATTTAACGATACATTTTCTAAATAGCAGTTTCAATTTTAATAAATAATTTGTAATATTTTTAAAAAAAATTATTAATAATGAATAGTAAAATTGTAAATTCTTTATCGGATATTTCAATATCAAAAATCGATTCTAGTGAATCGCCAACAAAGATTACTGAAAAAAATATTTATGATATTTATTGTGATAATTACGATTCTATTCACTACTTATTTATAGAATTTCAATTCAATTGGCTTCAACAAGCTTATAGTTCTATGAAAGATTTAGATAAGTATAATATTTTAGTATATTTATATAAAGAAAATTTTTTAGAGCTTAGTGAAGTATTTAAAGTTAAATCTTTAAATGAATTTTATATTAATCCTAAGTTTAATTTAGATAAAATTAATATAATTCAAATATCTCAAAAACTTAGACTTTCTAAAGAAACTACTAGAAGAAAAATTTTAGAACTTGAAGAAGATGGAATATTAATAAAAAATAAGAAAAAAATCTCCGTTACTTTGAAAGCAGGCCTTCTTCAAAAACCAGAAAATACAATTAATTCTTTTTCAAAAATTTTACAATACGTTTCATGGTTATTGCATAAGGAAAAAAAAGTAAAAAAATATTATAAAAAAGAATTTTTTATAAAAAAATTAAAAGAAAGATTTACTCAAGTTCTAGCAATTTTTCTAGAATACCAAATCAATTATTTACTAGTTAGAAAAACATTAGCTAATAATGATTCGGAACTATTTTTCATTGCTGGCTGCCTTATGTACAACCAAATAATGTTTTTAAAAAGAACTGAAAATAAAAGGCATTACCAAAAAGAATGGATAGATGAAGTTTTTAATATTGGAAATAAAAAAGGAATAAATGCTATGACAATTAGTGATCTTACAGGAATTCCAAGACCAACTGTAATTAGAAAATTAAAAATATTATCAAAACAAAATGATATATTTAAAGATGAGAAAAATCTTTATTATATGACAAAAGGTAAATTTGTTTCTGACTTAAATAAACTTAGACTAAATAATATAAGGGAGCTAAGCACTACAATATCAAGAATTAATAATATTATTTTTTTTTCTTAAATAGAAACAATTATCCCAGTTACAACTATAACTGCTGCAACCAAACTAAAAAAAATTGTTGATTCCATTTTTTCTTTTTTTTGAGCTAATCTAACTTTGTTTAGAAGAACGTTAATATCTACTCTTTTTTTTCTTGAAGATTTTTTTAATGAGTGAAGTTCGCCTTCCAAATTTTGGGTCTCAACTGAATTATTTGTAATCTGCTCTCCACTCATATAAACTTAATTAAATCACATATATTGCTTTCAGACAATAATTAGTTGTCCAATATGGGTTGAGCAAAAATGTAGGCTATAATGCTTCTAAATTATGAATTTTTGTAATTTTTTTGGTTAAGGGGTTTGAGTAAAATTTCAGCTTTATATTTTTTTTTCTCTATTTCGATTTCAATTATGTTTTTTTTTAGCGAATTTATATCTTCGTCAATTTTTAAATATCCAAAAGCTAAATTTTTATTAAAATTAAATGAATAGTTCCCTGAAGTTGTTCTTCCAATAATTTTACCATCTAGATAAATAGGCTCATCATGAAGCATTAATGGTTCACCTGGTTTACTATTTTTTAAAGTTAACATTGTAAATTTTTTTTTTTGTTTTTTATCCTTAATTTTAAGTAATGCTTGTTTACCAATAAAATTTATATTTTTTTTATAACTAATTGCAAAATTAAGACCTGCTTCGTATTGGTTTTCTTCCGGAGAAATATCATGTCCCCAATGTAAAAAACCACTTTCCATTCTCATAATATCCATTGCATGCATTCCACAAAGACTTAACTGGTACTTTTTTCCGTTATTTATAATTAAATTATATATTTCTTTTGCTTTATCTTTTTCTATATAAATTTCATAACCTAATTCACCCACATAAGACAATCTTTGTACCCAAACTTTTGTTTCATTAATTTTAATATATTTTGCAGTACCAAATTTAAAATTTTCATTAGAATAATCATCGTTACTTAAATCTTTCATTAAATCTCTGCTTTTTGGTCCAAATATTCCAAGTACACAATAATCATCGGTAACATCTGATATTTTAATATTTTCAGATATATGTTTTTCTATATGAAACTTATCATGATCTCTATTTGCTGCTGATGTTATAATTCTATAGTTATTTTCTTTTAAACAAACAACTGTTAGGTCTGTTTCGATACCTCCATCTTTATTAAGCATTTGGGTATAAGTACATTTTCCAATTTCTTTTTTGATATTTGCAGTACAAATTTTTTGAAGTTCCTCATGTACAGTTTTGCCTTCTAAATCATATTTAGAAAAAGGCGTTAACTCAAACAATCCAATATTTTCTCTAGTATTTTTTGTCTCAAATTCGACTGATGGGTACCAGTTTTGATAGTTATATGAATATTCATATTCTGTTTTCTCACCATTTTTTGCAAACCACATTGGTCTTTCATACCCACCTGAAACTCCAAAACATGCTCCTTCTTTTTTTAACTCTTCATGATAAGGAACAAGTTTTTGATTCCTTGAAGTTTTATGTTGTTTATATGGCCAGTGCATTCCATATAAATCTCCTAGTGTTTCGGTAATTCTTGATTTAATAAAATTTATTTCTGAGTGAAAATTTTGGAATCTTTTAATATCATAAATAAATAAATCTTCATTAATATGTCCATTAATTAACCATTCAGCTGTAACTTTTCCTACCCCTCCTCCACTACCAATTCCGATACTATTTAAACCACAGCATGCAAATAAATTTTTTAATCCTGGTACTTCTCCTAGAAGAGTATTTGTATCTGGAGTAAAAGACTCTGGTCCTGCAAAAAATTTTCTAATTCCAGCTTTTTCCAACATTGGAACTCTTTTTAAAGCTGCTTCTAAATAAGGTTCAAAATGTTCAAAATTTTCTGGAAATTCACCATATGAAAAGTCCTCTGGAACTCTATTAGTTTTATTGAATGCGGGAATTGATTTTCCCTCAAATATTCCTATTAACATTTTTCCTGCATCTTCTTTTAAATATAAACTGTCATCGAAATCTCTTAAAACTGGGATATTTTTCGGCAATTCATTAATTCCTTCAGTAATTACATAAAAATGTTCTGCTGGATACAATGGAATGCTAAATCCGGTATCTTGTCCTATTTGTCTAGACCACATTCCTGTTGCAAGAACGATGTATTCACATTCAATAGTTTTGCCGTTTACAGCCACTCCTGCAACTCTTCCATTTTTTTTAATTATTTTTTCTACTGGTGATTTTTCAAATATTTTAACACCTTCTTTCCTTGCAGCTTTTGCGAGTAAATTTGTTACACCAATTGGATCAGCTTGGCCATCGCCTTGCATAAAAATTCCACCTAAAATATCTTTTTCATTAATGATTGGATAAATTTTTTTATCTGATCAATATTTAATACCTCAACATTTACATCAAACAATTGTGCTGTGGTCGCTTGTCTTTTGAGTTCTTGCCATCTTCCTTTTGTAGTTGCAATTGACAAAGCTCCGTTTAATTTTAATCCACTTGAAAAATCTATTTCTTTCTCTAATTTTTTATAAAGTTCTAAAGAATACTTTCTAATCTTTGTTACACCTGCTGAAGGTCCTAATTGACTTACAAGTCCTGCGGCATGCCAAGTGGTACCAGAAGTTAACTGATCTCTTTCAAGTAAAATGGTGTCTTTCCAGCCAAATTTGGCTAAATGATATGCAGTTGAACAACCAGTTACACCACCACCAATAACAACAACTTTTGCGCTGCTGGGCAGTTCTTTTTCCATTTCTTTATTTTATAGCATCTGAAGCAGATACAAAAGAGTGACCAAAAGCATCGGCAACTGCTTTGTAAGTAACGTGGCCTTTATGAACATTTAAACCTTCAAGAAAATTTTTATCTTCTTTTAAGGTTTTTTGATAACCATTGGCAGCAAGTTTATTTAAAAAAGGGAGGGTTGCTTTATTTAATGCAATAGTTGAAGTTCTTGGAACTCCTCCAGGCATATTAGCAACACAATAATGAACAACATCATCAACAATATAAGTAGGTTCAGCATGTGTTGTTGGCTTGCTTGTTTCAACACATCCACCTTGGTCTATTGCCACATCAACAATTACTGACCCTCTCTTCATTAATTTTAACATATCTTTAGTTACTAATTTTGGAGCTTCCGCGCCTGGAATTAATACTCCACCAACTAATAGATCAGCTTCAGCAACTAATTTTTTTAAATCTATTTTATCGCTTTGTTGAGGAATTATTTTATCTCCAAATATTTCAGTTAATTGTTTTAATCTTGCTTCAGACTTATCAATAATATGGACTTTGGCTCTCAGTCCTGTTGCAATAATAGCTGCATTTTCTCCAACCACACCTCCACCTAAAATTACTACCGTTCCTCCTTCAACACCTGGAGCTCCACCTAATAATAATCCTCTACCTTTTTGATTTTTTTCTAAACAATGTGCTCCTGCTTGTACTGACATTCTTCCTGCAACTGCACTCATTGGAGCAAGCAAGGGCAGTCTTCCATTATTGTCAGTTACAGTTTCGTAAGCTATACAGATTGATTTTGAATTAATTAATCCTTGAGTAAGTTCTTTTGCAGCAGCTAAATGCAAATAAGTAAAAACAATTTGATTTTCTCTAATCATTTTAACTTCATTTGATAAAGGCTCTTTAACTTTAACAATTATTTCTGCATCATTAAAAATATCTTCTGCTTTTTCTACAATTTTAGCTCCAGAAGATTTATATTGATTATTATCAAATCCTGCTTCGAAGCCACCATTATTTTCAACTAAAACTTCATGGCCGTTTGAGGTTAATGATTTAACGCTATCTGGCGTAAGTCCAATTCTATTCTCTTGAGGTTTAATTTCTTTAGGAACTCCAATTTTCATAAAGAACTAATTTTTTTTAGATTTTGCGTAATTATTTATTCCAGTTCTTAGTTTTTCAATTATTTCGTCTATATGTTTTTTTTCAGAAATAAACATTGGCGCTATAATTAAACAGTCACCTGTAGCTTTAAAATTTACTCCTACTTCATAACAATGTTTAAAACATGTAAAGCCTGCTACACCAGGTTTTTTATCCATTTTAATATCTACTCCAGCCATCATTCCATAACCTCTTATATTTTCAACTACATCAATATCTTTTAATGAAAATATTGCTTCTTGAAAGTAAGGTGCCATTTCTTTTGATCTGTTAAATATATCTTCTTTTTCAAAAATTTCTTGAACTGCAAGCGCTGCTGCTACTGATACCGGAATACCTGAATAAGTATATCCATGAAATAATTCTATAGTTCCTTTTGGTGAATTATCCATAATTGCATCATAAATTTCCTCTTTACATGCAACAACTCCCATTGGAACAATCCCATTAGTTGTGGCTTTAGCCATAGTCATTAAATCTGGAGTAACACCAAACTCTTGAGCACCAAATGGTGAACCCATTCTTCCCCAACCTGTTATTACTTCGTCAAATATTAATAGAATCCCATGTTTGTCACAAATTTCTCTTAATCTTTGCAAATATCCTTTTGGCGGAACAAGTGTTCCTGTAGATCCAGCTACTGGTTCAACAATACAAGCTGCAATATTTTCTCCACCAAAGTTTACGCAAATTCTTTCTAAATCATTTGCAAGTTCTGCTCCAGTGTCTGGTTGCCCAGATACAAACTTATGCTCTGGTAAATGAGTATGTCTCATATGAACTACACCTGGCATTAAAACACTTGAAAATGTTTTAACATTATTAACCATCCCTCCAACTGAAGTCGCACCAATATTCATTCCATGATAAGCTCTTTCTCTACCAACAAATCTATATCTATGTCCCTCTCCTCTAGCTTTATGGTAAGCTATTGAAATTTTAATCGCGGTCTCAACAGCTGTTGATCCACATATAGTATAAAAAATTCTATTTAAATTTCCTGGTGTGTGTTTTGATATTTTTGTTGCAAGCTCAAATGAACCACCAAAACCTTGTTGGAAAGGTTGGCAATAGTCTAAAGTTTCTAATTGTTTAGTTACAGCATTTATAATTTCTTTTCTTCCATGTCCTAGTGGATTGCAAAATAAGCCTGAACTTGCGTCAATCATAGTTTTTCCTTGATGATTCTTTATATAAACACCTTTTGCTTCTGTTATTAGTCTAGGATTTTCTTTAAAGTCTTTATTTGAAGTAAATGGCATCCAATGCTCATTAAGAGAATTGGGCATTTTAAATTTATTTTCAGCACTCATAATTTTTAATTTTTTTTTGTAAATTCAGTTTTTTTATTTCATAGACTAATTTTTAAAACCTCTCCATAAAAATCGTAATTTAAACTATACACTTTTAAGTTGCATATGATTAGTTTTGCGAAGGGGTTATATAAACTATCATTTACAAGTCTCTTGTTTTCCACTTTAATTGCATTTTTAAATTTAAAAAACAGGAGATTAAATGAGAAAAATAATTAGTTTTATTCTAGGAACTATTGTTGCTCTTAACTTATCAGTTTCAGTTGCTAATGCTGCTGCAAACGAAGTAAGAGTTGCATTCTTTTTAGAATGGGCAACACCGAACCAAGAAGCAAAAGTTAAAAAAACTTTTGATAAGGCTTTAGGTGTGCCAGTGAAATGGACTAACTTTGCAACTGGTGGTGAGATGACAGAAGCTATGCTATCTGGAGATATTGACATATCTTACTCACAAGGTTTAACACCATTCGTAAACGCAGTTAATGCTAAAGCGCCTATTAAGCTTGTTGATATTGCAGTTATATACGGAATGGGTGGAACTACATGTGTTGCAGCTAAAGGTATCGATAAAGGAAATGCTTCTTCTAAATTAGACGGTCAAAAAGTTGCTGTTCCTTTAGGAACTATGGCTGACTATGTTTTTAAAGAAACAATGAGAGTTGTAGGAGCTGATATTTCTAAAATGAAAGTTGTTGATATGAACCCAGAAGATGGATCTGCAGCATTTGTTAACGGTGACGTTGCAATGGCATGTTTATTTGGTGGTAAATCTATCAAAGCAGCTAAAGAAAAAGGTGCTTCATTGCTAACTGTTAAAGAAGCTCAAGATGCTGGTATTGCTGGTATTGATATTACTTCAGTAACTAACAAATTCCTAAAAGAAAACCCAGGAATGGTTAGAACTTTCGTTGAAGTAACTCATGAAGCAAACGCTAGATACAATGCTGGAAAAGCTGATATGAATATTATAGCTAAAGATGCAGCTATGGATCTTGCAGGTACTAAAAAGCAAATGGGTGGATTTGAGTTTCCAAATGCAGGAACAATGAAATCTAAGTATATGAATAAAGGTGGTATACTTATGACTTACCTAGAAGTTATGGGCAACATGTTTGCTACTTCAGAAAACCCAGCTCTTAAAGATTACGCAGCTGTTGTAGATACTAGTTATCTTCCGTAATTAAGAGTTAAAATAGAATATTAAATAGGCGCCAATTGAATAAATTGGTGCCTATTTTTTTTGTAAGAATTCTAATATAAAGTTCTATTATATGAGTGATTTAGTTTCTCAAAACGTAAACATGATTTTTAAATCTCCTAAAGGAGAAACTGTTCATGCGCTTAAAGATATAAGTTTTACATTAAAAAAAGGTGAACTTTTAACTGTTCTTGGTCCTTCAGGATGTGGAAAAACAACTTTATTAAATATTGCAGCAGGTTTTCTTCGCCCAACCTCAGGAATTATTACTCTTAACGATAAAGAAATTGATGGACCGGGAGTTGAAAGAGGAATGGTTTTTCAACAAGGTGCTTTGTTTGAATGGTTAACAGTTGCAGAAAATGTGAACTTTGGTTTACGAATGAAAAAAGAAGATCCAGTTAAAACTGCACAAAAAGTTGAAGAATGGCTTGATATTGTTGGTTTAAAAGGTTTTGGAAACACTCCAACCTACCAATTGTCAGGTGGTATGCAACAAAGAGTAGCTCTTGCAAGATGTTTAATCAATAATCCAGATTTAATATTAATGGACGAACCTTTGGGAGCTCTAGATGCTCTAACAAGAGAAAAAATGCAGTCTCTTGTCTTAAAAATATGGAAAGAAACTGGAAAAACAATTATTTTAATTACTCACTCAGTTGAAGAAGCGTTGCTATTGGGTGAACGCGTTTATGTTATGGCTCCAAGACCTGGAAGAATACATAAAGAATACAAACTTCCCTTTGCTAATATGGGTTTAAATGAAGATTTAAGAGAAATAAAAAATAACGAAGAATTTGTATCCAAAAGAGAAGAAATTTTATCAATGATTTGGGATATGGAAGAAGAAATAATGGGCAAAGAAAGTTAAAATGATTACTGGAATTATTACTTTTTTAGTTATTTTTGCTGTTATTGGTTCTATTCTTTATGGACAAAGATTAGCCAAGACCGAAAAAAGTGATGCGGTTTTTGGAAATCCTGAAAGAGCAAAAGGTGGTGTTCACTGGGTTATAGTTGGAACTAGTTTTCTTTTATTGTCTTGGCTTTACTATTCTTGGGATATAGCAAAAGCATTCTATCCAAAATCTGCTAATGAACTTTGCCAGGTCGCAAAAGTTAATGAATCATTGTTATCATTAAAATATCTATTTCCAATTGAAGAAAGACATCACAAAAGCACTGCGCTAATTAAACGCGAAAATATAAATATACAAAAAAAAATTACCATTATTCAAAATTCAACTGATTTAAAAGATAAAGATAAGGAATTATTTGTTAAATTGCTTAAAAAGACTCAAAGAACTATACCTTTGTTAACAGATGAAAAGCTTTTAGAAAATGAAACAAAAGACAAAATCAGAGATTTAACCAATAGAATTACTTGGCTAACAGAGGACTTTCAAAAAATAAGTTATCCACCTATTAAAAGTGTAGAAGAAGAAAATAAAAGAATAGAAGAGCTAAAAAAACAGCTTGGCTGGGGCGCAACAGGAATGGAAGTCCCTCCTCTTCCAGAAAGTAAAAGAGGTTTAAAATTTCATACAGCTGCTCAAGAATTAAATAAAATTAGTGATGAATTTTTTTCATTGAGAAACCATAACCCTGAATATTTAAAATTATTGAAAGAAATTAGAGAAGAAATTAAAAAATATAAAGATAGTTTAGATGATAGTCAGGAATTAGAAATAACTTTCATTAAAGAAATTAAAAAACTTGGACAAAGAATAGAATATGAAAGCGTTTTTCCTCCAAATGCTCTGGATGAGATGGAAAAATCGATTAGAGAATTTGATGTAGCTCAAAAAAGTGAACAAGGGAATTTAATTTATATAGATGCTTTATTATTCCCAGCAGGAACTATAGTGGCTAGTGGTCCTACTTGTGCAGAAGATGGCCCCGGTAGATGGCTTCCAAAACCTTCTGATACATTTAGAATTTTTGGAGATCTTTTAAAACCAAGTGTCGGATTTAAAATGATACCAATGATTTGGTATGAAATGATGGGAGTAAACAGAATAGTTGGTTTTATATTACCTGATTGGATAGCAGATGTGATGCCAGGTAAATATCCAGTTCACAGTGCGGATGGAACAGTAAAACCTAATTTTAAAAGCAAAGTTTTAGATGTAGTAACAGGTGAATTTAAAGCATTTAAAATACCAGTTCCAACAGGGCATATCTGGGATTCATTTTTAAGAGTATTTTTAGGATTAACTTTGGGTATTATTTTTGGTGTTCCACTAGGACTGTTTATGGGTCTTAATAGATTTGCTAAGGGTTTTTTTGATCCATTAGTAGAGTTATACAGACCAGTACCTCCTCTTGCTTGGGCTCCATTAGTAATTACAGTTTTTGGAATAGATAACTTAGGGAAAGTATTTTTATTATTTATGGTTTCATTTTCTATTATGATTATTTCGGCAAGAGCTGGAGCATCAGGTACCCAACTTTCAAAAATTCATGCAGCACATTCATTGGGTGCATCTAGATGGCAGATATTAAGGGAAGTTATATTTCCTAATTCTTTACCAGAAATACTAACGGGAGTAAGGGTTGCTGTAGGTATGTGTTGGGGAACATTAGTTGCAGCAGAATTCCTAGCTGGTACCTCGGGTATAGGTTTTGTTGAAAACGTCGCAAGAAAATATATGCAATATGAAGTAATTTGGATAACTATATTCGTAATGGGAATGTTGGGTCTTTTATTTGATGTTACAATTAGAAAAATAATAGATAAAACAATTCCTTGGCGTGGCAAAGGATAAAAGTGAAGCAAAAGATTTTAAAAAATAAAATCATTAAAATATTCAAAAGTCATAAACTAGGCAGTTTACATGCATCAATATGTGCTAACGCTTTAATTAATGCAGAATTAGTTGGAGCTCCGACTCATGGTTTATCTAGATTAAAAATGTATTGTGATAGAATAAACAAAAAAGTAATTAACCCAAAACCAAAAATTAAAATAAAAAAAATTTCTCAATCTATTTCCAGGATCGATGCAGATAATAGTATTGGATTTGTAGCTGCTGATATTGGAATAAAACAAGCAATTAAAAATGCAAAAAAAAACAGGAATAGGATTAGTTGGAATTAAAAATAGTGGCCACTACGGTTTGTCAGGTTATTATGCAGAACAAGCTGTTAAAAAAAATTTAATTGTTTTTTGTTTTACAAATGCTCCTCCGGCAATAGCTCCTTATGGAGCAAAAAAAAGTTTATTTGGAACAAATCCAATATGTTTTGGAACACCAACATCATCTAAAGTTCCTTTTATTTTAGACACGTCTGTTTCAGTAATTAATAGAGGCAAAATAAGAGTTGCTGCAAGAACTGGAAAAAAAATACCAGAGGGAGTTGCTTTAGATAAATTTGGTAAACCAACTACAGATGCAAAAAAAGCATTAGCAGGTGTTCAGTTGCCAATAGCAGGTTTTAGAGGTTCAGGACTTGCATGGATGGTTGATATATTAAGTGGTGTGTTTACTGGTGGAAATCATGGAGGAAAAGTAAAAGATCCTTTTGATGATTTTTCAGGCCCACAAAATATTGGTCACTTATTTTTTGTAATGAAACCAAATCTTTTTGTTGGAAATTATAGTGAAAGGATAAAAGAAAATATTAAAAGAATAAAAAGATTGCCTAAAATAAAAGGTATAAAAGAAATTTTATATCCTGGTCAAAGCAAACAAAGAAGATATAAAAAAAATCTTAATAAAAAAATTAATATTCCAGCAAATATTGCTGAGGATCTTAAAAAATTAAATGCTTAATAAAGAAGGTTTAACCAAAATTTTTAAAAAATTGTTGGAAGAAGCAAAAAATTCTTATGATGATTTCAATTCTGCTGATGGAAAAATAGGAGATGGTGATTTAGGTGTTACTATCTTACATGGATTAAAAGAAGTAAATAGTAGTATTGGAAAATTCAGTAATGATATGGGCGCAAATTTTATGCTTTGTTCCCAAGCTTTTGTTAAAAAATCAGGATCTAGTTTTGGTACTTTAATTGCTTTTTCATTTATGAACATTTCTAAAAATTTAAAAGGAAAAACTGAATGTAATCATGATGATATTATAGCTATTTTTGAAACTTCTTTAAAAACAATACTTGAAAGAGGCAAAACTAATCTTGGAGATAAAACTATTGCAGATAGTTTAGATTTAATAATTAAAGGCCTTAAAAATAATAAAAATTACTCTGGTGTATTCAAATCTGCAACAAAGAAAGCATTAGAAGATTTCAAAGGTAAAAAAATTAAGATAGGGAGAGCGCGAATGTTTGAAGAAAAAACAAAAGATTTGGACGACCCAGGTATGCTCGCTTTATATCGATTGGCTAAAGTTTTTTAATTTTAATTTGTAGGTTTAAAAATCAAACAAAGACCATTATTACAAAATCTCATACCATTTTCGCCAGGGCCGTCTTCAAATACATGTCCATGATGTGCCCCACATTTTGCACAATGATATTCAACTCTTTTCATACCTAATGAGTAGTCAATTTTAGTATTAAACGCGCCAGGAAGAGATTCGGTAAAAGATGGCCAGCCTGTTCCACTATCGTATTTTGAATTAGAACTGAATAATTTAGCATCACAATTAGCACAATGATAAAATCCATCTCTCTTTTCGTAAAGTAAAGAGCTAGTAAATGGACGTTCAGTTCCTTCATTGAAAAGTATATTTTTTTGTTGCTTAGTTAGATTTTGATTTATTATTTTTTTTGTAGCTGAGTATAAAAATTTATATGGCAGTAATAAAAATGAAAATATTGATACACTAAATAATTTTAAAAACTCTCTTTTTAACATATTAAGATATATTTTTTTATTTTTCTCTATTTTGGTTATCTTTTTTTTCTGAATAAAATAAGCAAATTAAAAATAAAGCAGTCCATACAAACCCTGCCATAGCCTTGGATAAGGATGTTTCAGCATCCCATAAATCAAGAAACAGAGCGCCTATAACGATACCAATTGCATAAATTATTATTACTATTGTGCTTAAATTCATTGATTTTCTTCTTTATTTTGTTCTTTTTTATTTTCTTCTTTATATTTTTTTCCTCTAATCACTGCTGTAACTCCCATATAAATTACGTATCCAATAATTAATAAAGAAACTGTAATAAAAATTATTTTTTGCATTTAAATATTTTCAATTTTTTTTGAAAACTTCTGAATATCTTTTATCAATAATTCAGGTTTTTCTAAAGCTGCGAAATGACCACCTTCGGGCATCTCTGTCCATTGTTCTATGTTATAAATTCTTTCTACATAGGATTTAGGGGCCCATTCTAAATATTCTTTTGGAAATTTTGCAATTGCAGTTGGAACTTTTAAAGGAAGATGATCTTTTGGAAGAAATCTCCCTCCCTCTTCTCTTCTTCCATAATAAATCCATGATGCAGTATTGAATGTTTTAGTTACTAAATAAATCATGATGTTTGATAATAATATATCTTTTGAGTAAACACTTTCAATGTCTCCATTTTTTATATCAGACCAGCCTCGCATTTTTTCAATTATCCAAGCAGCAACGCCTACTGGACTATCCATCATTGCATAACTCAATGTTTGTGGTTTTGTTGCTTGTTGCGTTCTATAACCATCTTCAATTCTTTGTTCTTTTTTAAATCTTTCTTGCCATTCTTTTTCCTCAGGCGTTTGTGGCCCATCTGGATGACGAGTAATTAAAATATTAATATGTATTCCTAATAGACTTTCTGGAAAATCGTATGCTAGCCAAGTACATATTGTTCCTCCGAAATCACCTCCTTGTGAAATATATTTTTTATAACCAAGAACATTTATCATTAATGAATTAAATATCTCTGCCATTTTTCTTGGACCTATTGGTCTTAAAGGACGACCTGAAAATCCATAACCTGGTAAAGATGGTACAATAATATCAAACCCATCTTCTTTTTTTCCACCATATTTTTCGGGATGAGCTAATTGATCGATAATATGTAAAAATTCTACTATTGAACCAGGCCAACCATGATTTAGTAATAATGGTTTTGGATTAGATCCACTTCCTTTTTCGTGTATAAAATGAATATCAATTCCATTTATATTAGATTTAAAATTATTAAATTTATTTATTTTTTCTTCTGTTTTTCTCCAATTAAATTTATTAACCCAATAATCAGCAAAATCTTTCATGTAATCTAAGTTTGTTCCGTAATCCCAGCCTCCATCATCAGGCATCTCATGCCATTGGTAATTCTTCACCTTTGAATATATATTTTGGAGTCTTTCTTCTGAAATCTCTACTTTAAAAGGTTTTGTCATTTTACTAGTATATATATTTTTAAATTTAAAATATAAAAATAGTTATGAAAAAAATAATCAACAATCCAGCCAATTTTGTAGAAGAGTCAATTGATGGACTTATTAAATCTCACCCCGAAGTTTATTCTTTAGCCAAAGATAACAATAGAGTTGTAACTAGAGTAAATAAAGCTTCAAATAAAGTCGGTATAGTTACTGGAGGTGGGTCTGGTCATTTGCCTGTCTTTACTGGATATGTTGGTAAAGGATTTTTAGATTCTTGTGCTATCGGATCAGTATTTGCTTCTCCATCAGTAGATCAAATGGTTTCAGCAATAAAAAATGCAGATAATGGTAATGGAGTTCTATGTGTTATTGGAAATTACGGTGGTGATGTAATGAATTTTGAAATGGCTTGTGAAATGGTGGAAGCTGAAGGAATTAAAACAAAAAAAGTGATTGTTGCTGATGATATTGCAAGCGCAAGTGAGACTGAGAAAGAAAAAAGAAGAGGAATTGCTGGAATGATATTTGTATTTAAAGTTGCTGGAGCAATTGCTGAAACTGGCGCATCACTTGATGATGTTTTTAAAACTGCTACAGAAGTTAATAATAATATTCGAACTCTTGGTGTTGCTGTTTCACCTTGTATTTTACCTGAGGCTGGAAAACCTACTTTTGAAATTAGTGATGATGAAATTGAAATAGGAATGGGAATACATGGAGAGCCTGGAATAAAAAGAGAAAAATTAAAACCAGCAAATGATTTGGTTGATGACTTATATAAAAGAATTATTGATGATTCCAAATTAACTGCTAATGATAATATTGCGGTAATGATAAATAGTTTGGGAGCTACACCTCTTGAAGAATTGTATATTATATCTAAAAGAGTTAATGAAAACTTATCAAATTCAAAAATAAAAAATATTAAAACTTATGTTGGAAGATACGCAACTTCAATGGAAATGGCAGGAATGTCAATTACAACTCTTAAATTAAATGATAATTTAAAAAAATATCTTCTTGCAGAAAGTGAATGTCCTTTTTGGAATAATTAAACTTTTTTTCTCAAAAAATAAATAAATATAAATCCGGTTATATACATTATTAAAGCATATGCAGCTGTCGGTATCATATAAACAATTTCGTTAGAAATTTCGGTAGCAACAAAAACTGCCAAGGTTCCATTTTGAAGTCCACACTCAAGTGAAATACATTTTATTTGTTCCATTCCTGATGCAAAAGTTTTTGCTATAAAATATGCAATGGCCATCATTACTATATTTAAAGTTAATACTACTAGGCCTGCTTGAGCTAGGTAATCAAAAATATTATCTTTTTCCTCTATCCAAATTGCAATGAAAACAACTAAAAATAATATACCTGTAATTTTATCAATAATAGAAGTTTTTGAACTTATAAAATTGTCTGCGAATTTTCTAATTATCATTCCCAAAATTACTGGAACTGCTACCACCAATGCCATTTTTAATGCTGTTCCTGTCATATTAATATTTTCATCTCCAAAGTTAATGCCTATTAGATCGGCTGAAGTAAAAACAATTAATGGAACTGTTATGATACTAATGATACTTATGACTGCTGTTAAAGAAACTGATAACGCCACATCTCCATTTGCAAATTTTGTTAAAACATTTGATGTGATTCCACCAGGTGCAGCCGCTATTATCATTACTCCTAAAGCAATTTCCGGTGATGTTCCTAGAGTTTTTATTAATATAAAAGCAACTATAGGTAAAATAATAAGCTGAGATATAAAACCGACTAAAAAATCCTTTGGCTGTTTAAGGACTCTAATAAAATCTTGGGTTGTTAAACCCAAACCAAGACCAAGCATTATCAATGCTAGTGCAATAGGTGCGATTTTTGTTACAATTTCCATAGTTCAGACACAGTTTTCTACTTTATGTATTTTACTATAAATTAATATAAATTTATATATACAAAAAAACGTAAAAATGCTTTCAGATAAAGAAATAGTTTGTCCAAATAACCTTCTAAACGTTGCACATAAAAAAAAAGGTGTGGTAGCAGGAATAGTTAACGCAGGAAAACCTCTTCCAATGTTATCTGTTATGGATGCTGTTAAAGAAAATTTAATCTTACCAATTTTTATAGGCGATAAAGATGAAATTCAAAAATGTGCAGATAATTTGAAATTCGATATATCGAAATTTGAAATTATTCATGAATCTGTAGAAAATAATACTGCAAAAGTTGCAGCAAAACTAGCTTCAGAAAATAAAATAAGAATAATTGTTAAAGGTCATATTCACACAGATATTCTGATGAAAGAAGTTTTAAAAAGAGAATATAATTTATTAGGTAAAACTAGATTAAGTCACATTTGGCATATGACTTTAGATAAAGAAGATAAACCATTAATAATTACTGATGGAGCTTTAAATGTAATGCCCAATGTAAAAACAAAAATGCATATACTAAAAAATGTAATTAATTTTTCAAATAGAATTGGAAATGAAAAACCCAAGATTGCTATATTATCAGCAACAGAAGAAGTCTTAGATAGCGTTCAAAGTTCGCTAGATGCAAAAGAAATTACTGAATTAGCAAAAAAAGAAAATTTAAATGCTGATGTTTTTGGACCTCTTGCATTTGATAATAGTATTTCAAAAAAATCAGCTGCAATTAAAGGAATTAAAAATACAGTTGCAGGTCAAGCTGATGTTTTATTAGTTCCAAGTGTTGAAGCTGGAAATGGGTTGGTTAAAATGATGATATATTTTATGGGTGCTTGCGCCGCAGGTGTAGTTATTGGAGGAAAAGTTCCAGTTGTTATAACAAGCAGATCAGATGAAGCTCCAGCAAGATTAGCTTCTATGGCAGCAGCGGTGGTTGCATTAGATTAATTAATGATTTAAAAGCTTAAAAATTATGACAATCAAATATCTTAAAAAATCACCAAAAACATCTTCTACTGATGACACAAAGACAAGAGAAATTGTAGAAAATATTTTAAAAGATATAGAAGTAAAAAAAGAAGAAGGTTGCAAAGAACTTGGAAAAAAATTTGATAAGTACGATGGAGAAATCATAGTCTCAAAAGAAAAAATAGAAGAGATAAAAAAGAATTTAGATCAAAAAACAAAAGACGATATTCAATTTTCTCATGAAAGAGTTAGAAAATTTGCAGAAGCTCAATTAAAAAATTATGGTCAAGATTTTGAAGTTGAACTTTCAGAAGGTTTATATGCTGGTCAAAAATTAATACCTGTTAATACAGCGGGATGTTACGTACCTGCCGGAAGATATGCTCATATAGCTTCAGCAGTAATGAGTGTTACAACCGCTAAAGTAGCTGGAGTTAAAAATATTTTAGTTTGTAGTTCGCCAAAACCAGATATTGGAGTGCACCCATCAATTATCTATACAGCTGATTTGTGTGGAGCAGATGTAATTATGAATTTAGGTGGAGTTCAAGCAATCGCTGCAATGACGAATGGATTATTTGGAAATGCACCAGCTGATATTTTGGTTGGGCCAGGAAATCAATTTGTTGCTGAAGCAAAAAGAATATTGTTTGGAAAAGTTGGAATTGATTTATTTGCTGGTCCTACAGAAATTGCTGTAATTGCTGATGAAACGGCTGATCCTGAGATAGTAGCATTTGATTTAGTTGGTCAAGCTGAACATGGTTATAATTCACCTGCTTGGCTGTTTACTACTAGTAAAAAATTAGCAGAAGAAGTTATAAAAAGAGTACCTGAATTAATTGCAGATTTACCAGAACTACCCAAACAAAGCGCAGGGGATGCATGGAGAGATTTTGGTGAAGTTATTCTTTGCGATAATGATGAAGAAATGGCAAAAATTAGCGACGAATATGCACCAGAGCATTTAGAAGTTCAGACAAAAAATTTGAAATGGTTTCATGAAAGATTAAAAAACTATGGATCTTTATTTATAGGTGAAGAAACAACTGTTGCCTACGGTGATAAATGTTCAGGAACAAACCATATTCTTCCAACTAAAGGTGCTGGGAGATATACGGGTGGACTATTTGTAGGTAAGTTTATTAAAACACTAAGTTTTCAAAGAATGACAAAAGAATCCACAAAAGAAGTTGGCGCAGCAGCTGCAAGAATTTCTAGATACGAAGGAATGGAAGCTCACGCACGAACTGGTGATGTAAGACTTAGAAAATACGGCTTTTCAAACTAAATTATTTACAGAGAATTTATTAATTCTGGCGCTATTTTTTTTGATCTAGAATAATATTTAATCTTTTTAATATCTTCTAAATTAGACTTATCATTTCCAACAACTACAAAACCTATCATGCCCATACTCTTATGAGGTGTACACCAATAAGCATATATTCCGGGAACTGTAAAAGTATATTCAGCATCTTTACTGAATTTTGTTTTAAATTTTTCAACACCTAATGGCACTCCACCTTTAATAAACTCAACATTGTGTCCTGGATTTGTTGACTTCCAAAAAACAGTATCTCCAACATCTATTCTCACAATTTTTTTGGAATAAACCATAGATTCTTTTCCTAATTTATTCAGCATTTCAATAGTTTCATCTGCAGCAAACGAGTTAGATGCAAAAAATAACAAAGTTATTAAAACGGTAAGATTTTTTAAAATTTTCATATTAAATGTTTAATTGTGTAATCCATAAATATTATATGGTTATCAATATATTTATATCAACTCAAACTAGTGTAACAAGTTGACACATATGTGCTGTGACAAAAAATTATCTTAAAATTATTTAATTAATATTATTAAAATGATTATGAGAGGAAAAATATGAAAAAACTATTAGTTACAATTACATTGGTACTTTTCTCAAGTTCTGCTTTTGCCGGATCCTGCCTAAAGCTAGTTGGAAAAGTAGATGAAAAAATGCAACAAGTTATGGAATTAAGAGATGCTGGTAAAAAAGCACATGAAGAAGGTGACCATGCAAAATCTGAAGAGCTACTCATTAAAGCTCTCAATCTTTTTAAAAGCTAAGTAACAAAATTTGATAGGGGTTTAAATTAATCAGTGGACCCCCATTACTACCCCTATCAAACTTAATCTAATTTTTACTCAACATTAAATCTAAATAAAGTGCTGCAGACCATGAAAAGTTATTAGCTCCAAAAGGAAGACCAGTTTTAGAACTGTAATATTCATGAAAGTTATTTTGATTAATTAATTTAATTGTTAGTTTTTTTACTTTTTCGGCAAAATTTCTATTTTTATTAATTAAAGATTTATAAATTATCCAATTAGTATTAATCCATACAGGGCCTCTCCAATATCTTTTCTCTTCAAATGAATGATGATCAGGTTTTATTGTAGTATAAAAATACTTCTCATTTACATTAAAATCTTCAAGATTTTTAATTATTTTTGTATTCACATCATCATGGTTCAAATCTGCAAATAAAATAAAGAAATTAGTTAGTGAGGGAATTTTAATTTGCGTATTATTTTTTAAATCAAATGAAAAAAACATTTTTTCTTTTTCATTATATAAATCAAATATTTTATTCTCTGTTTTTTTGATTTTTTCTTCTAAATCTAAATATTCTAATTTAAATAATTTTAATAGTTCTATTAAATCTTTATTCGCTTTAAGAAAGATTGAATTAAAACCAATATCAATAATATTAAACATAGAATTATTTAAAAGTTTATTAGGATTATAATTGTCTGACTTAAATTGATTTAAGAGAGTTATATAACAATCATAATCTTTATTTAGTGGTCTTTCATCATTGTTTGAAACTTTAAGATCTCTTCTTTCGTATGATAAATTTTTATCTACATTTATTTTAGATAATGCAAAGTCCCATAATGGAGAATTATCATAACCACTTTCCCACGGGTGTATTATAGATATTAAACCCGATTGATTTTGGTCTCTATTTTTAAAAAACCATTCATGATATTTTTTTAATTTACAAACTAGATTAAAAACTTTTTTATTTTGCGTTTCATCTAATGAATTATTTTTAACAATTATTCTTAAGATTGATGCTGCTATTGGTGGTTGAGTTATTCCAGAAGATGGTATTTCTTTTCCACAAGACCATGTCATGTGGTTTGGAAAATAGCTGTCATCAACTTCATGAAACAAAATATGTGGTACCATGCCATCATCCCATTGACCTTTTAAAAGGGTTTCCAATTCCTGAATTGCATAATCTAAATTAAAATATGAATAACCTAACGATATAAAAGCTGAGTCCCAATTCCACTGAGCTGGGTATAGCTTGTTATTTGTAGGTAGTGTGTAGCCAGCCCTTCTATTCTCTAGAAGAATTTTTTTAGCAACCTCAACTAAATCGCTCATTAGCCCTTCACACTTCCTGCTGTTAATCCACTTACTAAATATTTTTCAAAGTAAACAAAAATAAATAAAACGGGTAAGGTCACTATTACTGATCCGGCCATAAGATATTGTCTAGGAGTTTCAGCATCACCACTTAGATACTGTATTGCCCTTGAAAGTGTAAAAGAATTTGGATTGTCTAAAACATTAAAGAAAATAAAAATTCATTCCAAGCTATCATAAATACGTATAAAGCAACTGATGAAATAGCTGGAATACTAAGTGGAATTATTATTTTAGTTATAATTCCAAACCAGCTTAATTTATCTAATATCGCCGCTTCTTCTAATTCTTTAGGGATACTTTTGAAATATCCTTGTAGCATATATATAGCTACAGGAAGAGTGGTAGCAGTATAAACAATTAATAATCCCTCAATAGAATTTCTCAAGCCCAGCTGACTAAAAACAGTATAAAGTGGTATCACCAAAACAATTGCTGGAAACATATAAATTATCAATATTGATGTTGATAAAAAAGTTTTTCCAAAAAAGTTTAATCTGGCAATAGCATAAGCAGCTGGAATTGCAAAAACTAATGTGATGAATACTGTTCCCAGAGATACAATAGTACTAGTTAATATATACTTTCCAAATTTGTAAGATTTAAATATTACAAAATATGATTTGAATAAATCTTTAAATCCTTGAGCAAAATTTATACTAAAGTCTAAAGGATTAACTAATAATGCAATTTGTGTTTTAAAGCTTGTAACTACCATCATATAAAATGGAAACAGAATTACAAATGAAAATAGCACTATTCCAAAAAGTGTTAAAAAATCGAAAATTATTATTTGAGTAGAATGTTCTTCTTCCAAAATTTTGTTGTTAAACTTTTTAATTTTATTAATGAAAAAATAAAGAATTAAAAATACTCCAATATTATACCAAATGGGCATAGACTGAATTAAATAACCATCAATAAATATAAATATTAATGAAAAAATTATTAATTTTAAAATATAATTAAGTTTATTTCCTATTATAACATGGGCCAATGAAACTAAAAAACCAAGTAAAAAAATAGTTTGAAAATTAAAGTTTTCTAATTTTATACCTTGTAATGTAACTAGTATTTTCCATATAGAAATCAAACTTACTAAAAAGAAAGATGAAATAATTGAAAAAATTATAATATTTTTAGTTTTCATCAACTCTCTTTCCTAAAAGTTTAAAATAGAAAAACATGAAAAGAAGTAAAAGAATTACTATTACTATAGATACAGCTGAGCCAGTGCCAATATCTGATATTGCAAAACCTTGCTGATAAACATTTATTGGCAAAGTCCTGGTTCCAGATGCTCCACCTGTAAGCAAAAAAACATCCTCAAATTTATTAAAATTCCAAATAAATCTAATCATGAACAAAATAGAAATTACAGCTGTAATCTGAGGCAATGTTATTTTAAAAAATTTTTGGAAAGGGCTTGCTCCATCTACATCAGCAGCTTCATATAATTCCTTTGGAATAGCCTGTAGTCTGGCAAGAATAAATAAAAAAGCCAAAGGAAAATATCTCCATATTTCAAAAATAATAACTGTTGTAAGGGCAAGCCTTAATTTAAAATCGAATCCTAAAATATTTACTGCAATATATTTTTGACCTAATAGATTAATCGGTGTTTCTATTATCTGATAATTAATTAACAAACTATTTAAAGTACCGCTGTTCGGGTCAAGTAAAAGTTCCCAAGTATATGCTAATGCTACAACTGGCGCTACATATGGAAAAAGCAAAACACTCCTCATAAATGTTCTACCAAAGAATTTCTGGTTGACCATTTGAGCAGTCAATATCCCAAATACAATTGAACCAACGGTGCCAAAAAAAGTATAATAAAATGTAGTTAATAATAGATCTATAAACTCATTCTCGAATAGAACTTTTTTAAAATTTTTTAGAGTAAACTTTGTATTAAGTAAAATATTATCAGACTTTCCTTTTAGCTTTGGCTTTATTGATTTTATTTCGTTTTTACTTACATTAGATCCATCTTTAGTCTCAAATATTACTTCAAAGTTTTCTCTGTATTTTGCTGGCCAATTTCCAAATTTACAATTTAATTTATTTTTTTTGAATTCACATCTTTTGTCTAAATCTTTTGGTTGATAATTTTTAGGATATTTGTCTTGAAAAGTAACATCTCTTATTTCTTGTAATAAAGAGCTATTTCTCAGTTTATAAAGAATTTTAATTTTTGTAGTTTCTCCTAAAATAGATTTAACAATTTTTTTTGCCCGTGGTTCAGGTATCCTTATATCTTTTAATTCGACTTCTTTAAAACTAATCCAAACATTTGCAAAAATTGGAAATAAAACTATTGCAAAAACTAAAAATACCGCAGGTAAAGTTAGTATATATGCTGTTCTCTTTTCTGTTTTTGCTAGTGTATCGTTCATAAAAAAAAGCGGATAAATAATATTACCCGCTTTTTTTAAAAATTAAAATTATTAGAATTTAGCTAACTCAGCATTAATTTTATTAACAGCTTCATCAACAGAGATTTCATCGTCTATATATTCTCTAGTGATTCTATTTAGAAACTGAGCGTTAATAATTTTTGATGCTCTAGATAATTCCCCTTCTTTAACTCCCCATCTGCTTGCAGTATCTAATCCTGCAACAATATTATTAATTACATCCGCAGAGTAAAGATCTGTTAACGGAGCTTTTCTGTCTACTCCTACAGGTAATTTGCTCCAAGCTTTTGTAAATGCATTTGGATCGCTAGAGTTACCTCTTCTTACTGGGAATTTACCTTCTGGAGCTATAGATAATGTACTTGTGTAACCTTCATCCATAGAATACATGATAAATTTTTTAGCTTCATCTGTATCTGCATCCGCAGTTATTCCAAAATATCTAATATCTGCCCAAGCGGCTCCTTTTTTATTATTTGGCCCACTAAAATTAGTTATAAAACCAGTTTTTTGTGCTAACTCGTTAGAAGTTGGATCAACGTTAAATGTTGGCGGCGCAGAGTCTCTTAGTCCTGCTAATTCGTCCATTATAAATGGAGACCAAATTATCATTGGTGTTCTACCAGCAAAATACAGGGCTCTAGATTGTTTCCAATAAAGCTCTCCTGGAGGACTAGCTTTAGCTAAAACTTTGTAAAATTCTAAAGAATTTTTTAAAGCTTTACCTTGTTTTTTTGTTCCACCTTTTTTAACTAAATTTACACCGTTTGCTAAAAGAACATGCTCTAAAACTTGACTCATAAAGTTTTCGTCAGTTTTTGTTGCTGCAACGAAACCATACATATTATCACCTGATAAAGCTTTTATTGCTTTGGTAATATTTGCATAATTTGTTGGTGCATCTAGCCCAGCTTTTTCAAATAGATCTTTTCTATAGACTACCATTTGAGTCCATCCATCTACTGGTACTGCAGCTATTTTAGAACCTGATTTAGCCATGTTAAGTGCTCCAGGTGCAAAAGTTTTTTTACCAAGTGCCTTAACTACATCATTATTAGCATCAACATCTAAGATACCTGCTTCAGCCCATGGCAGAACATATTGCAAAGTATGATAGATTACGTCCGGAAGATTTCCAGATGCGGCTGCAGCTGTTGCACGAGTTCCTAAATCTTTTTCCTCAATTGGAATTACTTCAACTTTAATCCCGGTTTTAGCTTCAAAAGATTTCGCCATCTCTTCCTGCTTAGCCATTCTCGCTGGTTGGACTTCCGTGGTCCAAAATTTAATGTCTGCATAGGCTATGTTTGAGTAAAACATAGTTAAGATGCAGATAAGTTTACATATGTTTTTCATAACATCTCCTTGTTTTAATTATTTCGATATTAAGTTAATGACAAAATGTCTCAATCGGTAGTTCTAATAGTCAGCTATGCAAATAATGCATATGATTTTTTGTTATAAAATAACAAAATTTAAAAAAAATATCAATTTTAAGTTGAGTTAACTTTTGATCCTTTTTCCATTTTCATTAAAGATAAAAATGTTATGAAGATCAAAACCAAATGAATTTCCAATTTCAGTTCCACTAGATATTTTGGCACTTAATTGATTGTTATCTTTTTTCATATAAACAATTTTTTCGTTACCTAAATTCTCAATAATATCTATTTCAGGTGAAAATTTAAATTTTGTTTCACTTTTTATTTTTAAATGTTCTGGTCTAATTCCAATAAAATGTTTTCTTTTTTCTAATTTCGCATTTTTTATAGTAAGTTCGTTGCCTAATACTTTTATTATTTTTTCTGATTTAATATCCTTTTCATCAATTTCTAAAATATTCATTTTTGGAGTTCCTATAAATTGTGCAACAAAAATGTTAGCTGGGTCACTATAAATTTCTTCTGGTGTACCTACTTGTTCTATATTACCTTGATTTAAAATAACTATTCTATCTGCTAAAGTCATTGCCTCAACTTGATCATGGGTAACATAAATCATATTTGTCTTGATTTGTTGGTGTAGCTTTGAAATCTCAACTCTCATTTCCGCCCTCAACGCTGCATCTAAATTTGACAATGGCTCATCAAATAAAAATATTTTGGGATTTCTAGTAATTGCTCTTCCAATAGCTACTCTTTGTCTTTGACCTCCAGATAACTGTTTGGGTCTTCTTTCTAAAAGTTCTTCAATTTTAAGTATTTTTGCTGCTCTTAAAACTTTTGTTTGAATTTCCTCTTTACTTTGTTTTTCAATTTTCAGTCCAAAAGACATATTCTCATAAACATTCATATGAGGATACAAAGCGTAAGATTGGAAAACCATCGCTGTTTCTCTTTTCGAGGGATGTAATTCGTTGATAATTTTATCATTGATTTGAATTTTTCCTTCATCGACTTTTTCTAACCCTGCGATCATTCTCAATAAAGTAGACTTACCACATCCTGATGGGCCAACTAGAACTAAAAATTCATCTTCTTTACCTTCAAGATTAAAATTATTAATAATTTTATTTTGACCAAATGACTTATGAACATTTGAAAATTTAATATTAGACATAATTAATTTATAATATTAATTTTAATATATAGATGTCAAACTAAATCTATAATTTCTATAAATACATAACTAGATAAAACAGTCATAAATATAATTATAAAAAAATTTATAATTTTCCAAGCTTTTGAATCTATTAAATAGTTTGAAAAAAATTTAGCTAAATAACCTAATGAGAAAAAAAATAAAAATGACGCTATAGCAGCGCCTATTCCAAAAAAATATTTATGTGAAATTAAAAAATTTTTTGAAAAATTTCCTAAAAAAAAGACTGTATCTGAATAAACATGTGGATTTAAATATGTAAAACCTAGAGTTTTAATTATTATATTTTTAAGGGATAAATTACTGCCTTCAAAGTTTATCTCTGATCTTTTATATAAAGACCTTACTTTGCTATAAATAAAGTAAATTAAGAAGATAAAAAGCAATATATTAAAAATTAATTCAACATTTTTTGTGAAGTAAATTTTAAAATATTCAAATAAAAATATTCCTAAAAAAATTAAAATTAAGTCTGATATTGAACAAGTTAAACAAACTAAAAAAACATATTGTTTCTTTAAACCTTGTTCAATTACAAAAATATTTTGAGCGCCAATTGCAAAAATTAAACTCAAACCTGTAATGAAACCAAGTATTAAAAAACTCATCTAGTTTTACGATCTGCATGTATTATTGATAGAACAATTAAGATCAAAAAAGGTATACAAAATAAGTTCACAGTTTTCCAACTGGCTAGAGAAATTAAAACACCGGCGGATAAACTTGCAATTGCCATAGAAGAAAAAACTAATAAATCATTAAATCCTTGAGCTTTAAACTTTTCTTCAGGTTTATAAGTTGTAACTAACAAACTGGTTCCAGATATAAATAAAAAATTCCATCCAATACCTAAAAAAATTAAACTGATAAAATAATTTAAAAAAGTTGGTTCAAAAAAACTCATTAAGATTGTTAAAATATAAAATAAAACGCCTGCATACATCATATTACTATAACCAAACCTTTTGATTAAATTTCCAGTAAATAGTGATGGTAAAAACATTGCTAAAACATGAAATTGAAGAACTATGCCTGTTTTTTCTAAACTTAAATGATGCACAATATGCATGCTTATTGGTGTTGCTGTCATTAAAAAAGACATTACTGCGTAAGCAAAAGCTGCTGATGTAATTGCTTGTAAAAATTTTGGATCAGAAAGAAATTCTAAATAATTCCTAGATTTATTATCTTCATTAGACACAAAAGAAACTTCTCTAATGTCTCTAAAAAAAAATAATAAAAATGAAGGTATTAATGTTAAAATTGCTAATGTTAAATAAGAACCTACATACAAATAGTCACTTACAAAATTTTTTGTATAATTTGACAAACTTATACCAAGAAAAGCAGCAACGATACCAGCTAATAATAGTGATGAAATAGCTTTAGGAGCTTTTTCTTTTTCAACACTTTCAGCTGCAGCAAAACGATATTGATGGGTAAATGCCATTGTGCCCCCTAAAATAAATTTAGCGATACAAAAGATAAAAAAACTTTCTATCATTATTGAATAAGCACCGATCAAACAAGCAATTGATCCAGCTACAGAGGAAAATATAAATCCAAGCCTTCTTCCAATTATACTCATTATTTTAGCAGCAAATATTGTAGCTGCTGCAGTTCCAACCACATAAATTGATGGAGGAAGTGTAGACAGTGTTTTTATAGGAGTTAATTGTGATCCAATAATACCACTTATAAAAACAGTTACTGTTGCAGCTGTAAAGGCAAATACTTGACTTGAAACAAGTAATGAAAGATTTCTGTTCATAGAAATTTCTAAACTCTTTTCTTCCCTTGAACAACCCTATCTAATATTAATGCTACAAATAAAATAGCTATTCCAGCTAGAATTCCTTGACCAACATTAGCATATTGTAAAGCTTCTAGAACATCTTGTCCTAAACCTTTTGCGCCAATTAGTGATGCAACTACTACCATGGCTAGACTTAACATCACAGTTTGATTTACACCAGCAAGTATTGAAGGTGTGGCCAATGGTAGATCTACTTTTCTCAACAAGTACCATTTGGATGCACCATAAGCTATTGCAGCTTCTCTAATAGTTTCTGGAACACCTCTTAAACCCAAAACTGTAAGTCTAACAACAGGTGTTCCTCCAAAAATCATTGTAATAATAACTGCTGCAACTTTTCCCGTTCCAAAAAATGCGATTACTGGAATCATAAATACAAAAGCAGGCATAGTCTGCATAAAATCCATTATAGGCCTTATCATTGAGTAAAATCTTTGACGTCTTGCACAATAAATTCCTAAAGGTATTCCAATAACAATACTTAAAATCGCTGCCGTACCAAGTAAAGCAAGTGTAGTCATTGCCTTTACCCAAAAACCAAGAAAACCCATATAAGCTAAAAAACCTGCTGAATAAATTGCAGTTCTTACACCTGCTGATAAAGCAGTAAGAACTACGATAGTTGTTATTATTACAATCCAAGGCGTTTTTACAAAAAGTAATTCTAAAAAATCTAATACTGATCTTATTCCAATTGTTATTGCAGTAAATAATGCATCTCCTTTAATAACTGCATAATCAAAAATTGTTTCAACCCATTTTATTGAAGTAAGTCTAATTTCTGGATGAGTAGGAAAATCATTCATAATAGTCATCAAACCAGGAAAGCTGTAATGAACTACAGAAAACAACATTATTATGGCACTAAAAAATACACTTAGTAAGTAATTTTTTAATTGCATTCCGGGACTAATTAGTTTGTTTGAAAGCCACTCAGAATATCTTTTTTCTAAAATAGTATTTGCTAATACTCCTTGAATTATCTTAACCAAAACTAATACTCCAAAACCAAAGATTGTTATCCAAATAGCTGAGGCTTCGATCTGCTGAACGTCTACTACATATTCTTTCATAGCTTCTTCTAAAGATTTTATTGCTCTTTTGTATACTTCTACTTTATCTGGATTATTTTCTATTGCTGCTTCAAGTTGTTTATTCCTAAAGTCAATTGTTGACTGAATTTTATCAATTTTTTCTAAAGCATCTTTGGTAATATTTCCAAATAAACCTCTGATAATTTGAACAACTGCAAATGTTTCTATTATTAAAAAAGCTAAAGCATAATTCCATATATTTCTCATTCCAAACCAAATTGGGCCTAATAAAGAAGCAAATAAATTAAATGAGAAAGAGTAAGAAGGTTTACTACCAATTTTTTTAAATTCTTTAATATAATATTCAGGATTTGTTATAACAAAATTACTAATAAGTTCTGATCTAGATAAATTTTTGTTTTCTTTACTCATTTTCATTTCCTTCAACAACAGCTTTTAAGAGATCAGATTGACTTATAACTCCTATTTTTTGACTATTTTTATCCGTTACAACAATTGGTTTGTCTTTTGTAATTGAGGTTTCTATTAATTTGCTTAAAACTTCATTTTCATTAACTATTTCGTTATCATTATCTAATGATCCAAATTTACTTTCATAATCTTTTATAGATTTCATGATTGTTTTTGCTTGAACAACTTTTAATCTTGAAATACCTTTAACAAAATCAGCAACATATTCATCAGCTGGATTAACTACAATTTCTTCTGGTGTACCAATTTGAACTACAGCTCCATCTCTCATTATAGCTATTCTATGCCCTACTCTTACTGCTTCATCTAAATCATGCGTGATAAAGACTGTTGTTTTTTTCATTTGTTTTGAAAGTTTGATAAACTCTGTTTGAAGTTGTCTTCTTATCAAAGGATCTAATGCACTAAAGGGTTCATCCATTAATAAAAATTCTGGATCAGCGGCTAATGCTCTAGCTAAACCTACCCTTTGTTGCATACCTCCAGACAGTTCATGTGCATATTTATTTCCCCAGCCTTGAAGCTCTACTATGTTTAAAATATTATTTGCGGCATCTAATCTATCATTTTTGCTTACACCTCTTATTTCTAAAGGCATTGCAATATTATCTAGAACTGATCTATGAGGCATTAAAGCAAAATTCTGAAATACCATTCCTATTTTTTTATTTCTTAATTCTTGTAAATTGTCTTTATCAAATTGCATCACGTCTTGATTGTTTATTAGTATTTTTCCAGAAGTGGGTTCAAGAAGCCTATTAATATGTCTAACTAATGTAGACTTTCCACTTCCTGAAAGTCCCATAACGCAGAATATTTCTCCTTTATTTACATCAAAAGAAACATCTGAAACACCTATTACCGAATTGTATTTTTCTAGAGCTTCTTGTTTTGAAATATTTTTATTTTGAATTGCATCCAAAGCTTCTTTTGAATTATTTCCAAAAATTTTCCAGACATTTTGAATTTGGATGGCTATTTCCATAAATAATTTTTATATAAATAAAATTTAATCGAAAAGCATTACCTGGCAACTTTATGTTGCCAGGTAAATATAATTATTAACTAAACTTACAGTCCTAACCAGCCGTCAACTGTAGATTTGTTTTGGCTCATCCAATCTCTAGCCACTTCTCCTGGATCTCTTTTCTTAACAGATACTTGATATGCCATCCAAGATACGTCATCAGCTGATATTTGGAATTTTTTGAAAAATTCAACAATAGCTGGTGATTTTTTTTCTAAAGATGTTCCCCAACCGATTTGGATTTTTTTAAGTGCATCTTTAGATGCTACATAAGATTTTTTATACCAATCTGGATCTGCTTTTGGCTGTATCATCTTATATTTAGCAGGATCATGTTTAGGTTCTTCTAGCATTACTACGTCAGCCATTCCCCAAATTGCATGAGGTTTGTAACAATAGAATGCATAGCCTTCACCTTTTTTGATTGAGTCTAAAACTCTAGCATTTTTAACTGCTTCTGCTGCTCTTATAGGTTCAATTCCAGCATCAAGTAATTTGTAATCTCTTACTTTTACTTCATTAACGTTTGCTGAAGCCCAGCCATCTGCACCAATCCAGAACTCACCTTTACCGTTGCCATCGCTATCCATAGCTTTAACAACTTCTGGTCTTCCTAAATCTTCGATTGCAGTGATATTCATTTTTTTAGCAAATTGTTGAGAAACGCAATAACCTTGGTTTCCTTCGTAAGAATTACTACTTAACTTTAAAGTTCCTTTTGGAACTAAATCGTTAGTGTAAGCTTCTTGGTTTGGTAACCAAATATCAGGGTGAACTTCTATTTCACCTTTACTTCTATCAATTGCTCCGTAGATTGCAGTGTTGTTCCCAGGAACTAATTCTGCTTCTCCACCCATTTTATCAATAACTACTGCAGCTAATAAATTCGCTATAGCAGTTGCACCTGTCCAACCTGGATCACCAATTTTCACTTTTTCAGCAAAACTTGAAAAAGGAACTAGTATTGAGATCAACCCAGCTATTAAGGTACTTTTTAATATTCTCATGTTTTCCCCTATTGTTAATTAAATTTAAAATTCAATTTTAACTATGTTATTTTTAAAGAGTCAATTTATTAGAAAGACGCTATTTAATATCATTCTAAGAACTTTTTTACTTTTTCATTGAACTTTTGAGGTTCTTCGAGGTGGACATTGTGACTGCAGTCTTTAAAGATCTCTAATTTACTATTAGGTATATTTTTTTTTAAAGTATTAACTTGATCAAAATTATATGAAAGATCTTTGTCACCCCAGATGATTAAGGTATTTTGTTTTATATTTTTTAAATTTTCATATCCTCTCCAATTTTTCATTGCAATAAGAGCATTATCAGCAGCTTCTATAGAAATATTTTTAACTGCATTTTCACAAAAATAATAATATTTAGCTTTGTCACCTTCTACAAACCACTTTTGTGGAACTCTACTTACTGTTTCTTTCAACCCATCTTTTTTTAATCTCTCTCTAGTCGTATCCATTGTTTCAAATCTTCCTGGGATATCTCCAATTGAACCAGTTGCAAAACAAATTAGTTTTTTAATTCTATCTTTTGAAATTTTCACCATTTCTTGAATTATCATTCCTCCCATTGAATGTCCCATAAGATGAAATTCACTTATTTTTTTTTCATCAAGACATTTAAATACAAACTCTGCAATTGAATGAATATTATTTAAAGATTGAGCTTTATAACTTTCTCCAAAACCAGGTAGGGCTGGTGTGATTACTCTAAAGTGCTTACTTAAAAATTCTTTTTGTAAATTCCACATTTCTGAGGAACCCAAATATCCATGAACTAAAACCAAAGGAAAACCTGATCCAATATCATCAATATATATGTCTTGCATAATTATATTTAGAATATAGTTGTATACTTAAATGTTAAAAACAAAAATCAAAATTTAAATAGCCTTTATGATCGGAATATTGGGAGGAATGGGAACACAAGCTGGTCTGGACTTTTGTAATAAATTAGCAAAACTTAACCGTGGCAAACTAGATCAACAATACCCAATGTTTATCCTTTATAATAAATCTAATACTCCAAAAAGACCTGAGAATTTAAAGAAATATTACAATGTCTTAAAGGCGCTTGTAGATGGTTGTAAAATGTTACAGAAAAATAAATGTAAATTTATTGTTATGCCATGTAACACTGCGCATTATTGGCATGATGATATCCAAAAGAAAATTAAAATTCCTTTATTAAGTATGCCAAAAGAAGTTTATTTACATACAAAAAAAACATGTAAAAAAAATTCTACTATCGGAATTTTGTGTACTGAAGCGACTTTAAAAACAAATGTTTATAATAATTACTTTGATAAAAATTTTAAATTAATAAGCCCTGATAAAAAATTACAAAAAAATTCTGTAAATAAAGCAATTAAACTTGTCAAAATGGGTAAAGTTAAAGAAGCTGAGATAGCGCTAAGGACTGCAGTAAAGTATTTAATAAAAAAAAGGTGCAAAAAAATTATATTAGGATGTACTGAATTACCAATAGCTATTTTTGCTTATAAATCATTTAGAAAAGCTAAGGAATCAAGACTCTTTATTGACCCAAATTTATTATTAGCTGAAGTTTGTATGAAAAAATACAAAAAATAAATTATTTTTTTTCATTTACAATAAAGAATAATTTTCTTGGAAAAGTACCTTCTTCAAATTTTTCTAAAGTAATATTTTTAAATCCATTTAATAAAGAATTAACTTTTTCTTCTGAAAAATAATGAACAATAAATCCGTCATTTTCATATAGATCTTCTCCTAAATGTTTTCCATTTTTGTAATCACCGTCATTTGTGTGACGAACAGTATAGATATTCAAACCATTTGGTTTTAAAATTCTATGAATTTCGTTATTTAGTTTTTCCAAGTCTTTTATTGTCAAAGCCATACAATAAAGCATGTGAGAATAACATGCGTCTACTGAGTTGTCTTTAAATGGAAGTTTTTCTCTTACATCAAATAATTTTGTTGAAATATAGTTTGATAAGTTACCCTTCTTGATTTTGTGATTTATTGTTTTAATTCCAGAAGAGCTGTAATCTAAAGCTTGAATTTTAATATTATTTTTTGCAAAAAAAATACTATCCCTTCCTAATCCTGCCCCTAGTTCTATAATATTATTTATTTTTTTTTCTTTAAAAAAGTTTAAAGCTTTTTTAGCTGAGATACTTGGTTCAAGACCAAACATCTCAGGCTTATTTGAGAAATTTTTTTCCCAATGCTGAGATTGTTGATCTAATTCGTTTTGATCCAAATTTTACTTATTAGGATCTGGTACTTTACGAAGATAAGGTTTTATTGTTTCCCATCCATCAGGATAAATTTTTTTTGCCTCATCATTTGTAACTTTGGGCACAATAATAACGTCTTCACCTGGTTTCCAATTAGCAGGTGTAGCTATTTTATGCTTAGCAGTACGTTGCATTGAATCAATTGTTCTTAATATTTCATCAAAGTTTCTACCAGTGGTCATTGGATAAGTTAAAAATAAACCAATTCTTTTGTCTGGTCTAATTACATAAACTGTTCTCACTGTTTCATTGTCTACAGCAGTACGACCCATAGATGTTGTTCCCGCATCACCTTCTAACATGTTGTAAAGCTTAGCAACTGCTAGATCTTCATCTGCAACAATTGGATAATTTGGTTTTAATCCACAAACATCTTTAATATCTTCTAACCATTTAACATGGTCTGATACCGGATCTACACTTAAACCCATAACTTTTACATTTCTTTTTTCAAACTCTGGCTTCATTTTAGCTAATGCACCAAGTTCAGTTGTGCAAACTGGTGTAAAATCTTTTGGATGTGAAAATAAAACACCCCAACTATCCCCTAGCCACTCATGCAAAGATAATTTTCCCTCTGAAGTTTCAGCTGTAAAATCTGGAGCCAAACTATTAATTTTTAATGTCATTTTTTTCCTCTCATTAGTATTTTTAGAACAATTATAAACAAGATTGATTTGCTATGCAATTTTTTATAGTGTCTTTATTGCTTATGATTTTTGAACAGCTCTTTGACAACAAATCTTCAACTTATACTTACATTATATCAAGTGGCAAAGGTAGAGAGGCTTTAATAATCGATCCTGTAATAGAACATACTGATGAATACATAAAATTATTAAAAAATTTAGAATTAAAATTAGTTAAAGTAATTGACACACATATACATGCTGATCATGTCACTGGGTTAAACGAACTAAATAAAAGAACTAACTGTACTAGAATTATGGGAGAAAAATCTAAATCTGAAGTAGTTGATTTAAGAATAAAAGATAGTGAAAAAATAAATATAGAAAACATAGAACTTAATGCAATTTATACTCCAGGCCATACAGACTGTTCTTATAGTTATTTAATGAATGATAGAGTTTTTACCGGTGATACTCTTTTAATAAATGGGACTGGAAGAACAGATTTTCAAAATGGAAGTGCAGAAGATGCTTATGACTCATTGTTTAACAAGTTATTAAAATTACCAAAAGACACATTGGTGTATCCAGCACATGATTATAATGGAAAAAAATTTTCTACTATTGAAAATGAAAAAAATAATAATCCAAGACTACAAGTAAGTTCAAAAGAACAGTATGCAGAAATAATGAATAATCTAAATTTAGCAAATCCTAAAATGATGGATATAGCTGTTCCAGCAAATGTTAAAGGGCTTACTTTAGATAGACTTTAATTTTCTACAAACCAGATAAATTCAACTCAAAGATGTTTAATAAAAGATTTTTAAAAGAAAAAAGCCTACCCTTTCCTAGTTGGATATAAATAATGCATATCTGTTATGTAACAAAGTTGTTACATTATTAAATTAAAAATAATAAAATAATTTTTAAGATAAGAAGGAAAGGAGGAAATATGGAAAAAGAAATGCTTGCGTTAGCAAAATTTAAATCTGGTGAAGGGAAATTTGAAAAATTCATGGGGTGGATGCAGTCAGATGAGGGAATGGGAGTAAGAAAA